>JBDTXM010000184.1:0-7879 GCA_040006215.1 Acidobacteriota bacterium | reverse complement strand
ACATTTTTCCAAAGCAACCGCAAAAACGCGAAGTGTTGCACGAGATCTACGAATCCTTCAAAAACGCACTCCCGGGATTTAAGTGGAGCGAGCAAAAATTTACTGCTCTCTATCCCGTCCACCCGGTCATTCTCGAGGTCACTCCATTCGTCCGCTTTTATGTACAGGATTTCGCCCTTCTAGGTTTTGCCGCTGATGCGGGTGCCAAGGTCCTAAGCCGACCGGCAAATTCCCTGATTTCGCTCGACGAGGTTTTTGACAGTGTCGAGCCTCAATTGCGTAAGGTAGCTGACCTCGCCGAGGCATTTACGGCGTATGACAAACTAAACAACGAGGTCGTTCGCAAACTGCCGATCGTCCAGCGGCTTCACGCAAAGTTGATCCTAAAGGCGTTGCTTCTCCATTCTCTAGACGGCGAGGGCAAAACTGCCGACGAAATTCGTTCCGCCATGCTGATTGTCGATGAGCGGGAAGGGGACCGGTCGTCGGATTATGTATCCGGGATGCTTGACACGTTCGCCCAAGCTCTTCCTGACGATGTAAATCGGAACGCCGAAGATGGCCGCGAACCGCGATACTCGTTTAAGCTGACGATCAAGGACGATCTGAATTCCGCCCTCACGACCGCTGTTCCGGACGTTAAGGTCGAGGCCGTTCCCAAGATCCTTAGGCGTGCCATGCGCGAGCGATTTTCCGATTGCACGCTTTCAGACGACGACGGAAATGAAAAGCTCGATTGGATGGATTGCCAGATAGCGTGGCGCGGGGGACTACGAAAAGGGCGGCTCTTCTGGCAGAATCCTGACGCCGGGTCGGCTGACGAGGCGTTAAGAGGGGGTGCTGAACTCATCGATTGGGAAATCATCGTAGAACCGGGCATCGGGGCGGAAAAGGTTCCTCCCACTGTCGGACCGGATGCACGGATCGTCTGGCGTCCCGACGAACTGGCAAAGGAAGAGATAGAAACCCTACTCCGTTTTCACGTTCTGCTGACCGACACTAAACTACGCGAGCAGTTCAACGAACAGATCCGCTCGTCGATGCATGCCCACAAGCTGGCGGTCGATAAGATATTTCAGAGGAGTTTCCTCGCCGATGGCCATTTGATCGTCAACGAGATCGAGGTCCCGTTCGATGACGCAGCCTGTGCGGCCGAGCGTTTGTTTGACCTATTTTCCTTGATGCTTGGACCGTTTTTTGACGTACGGTATCCGGATCATCCTTCGTTCGATCAAACGCTTGGGATGAACGAAGTTTCGTTGCTTGCGACGGAATTTTTCAGCGGTGGCGGACAGAATTCTACGGAGGTCCAGGCCGCCGCAGAGGCCTTTGCGGCTCCGCTCGGGCTGACTACACGCCGGGGTGAAGTTTACGTTCCCGAGAGTGAAGAACGCTTAACGGCCCTGCCTGTTTCATCCGCGATCCTAAAACTCGTTGACGACGCCAAGGGTGAGATCGTTTCGCTAAAGAATGTTTACAAGCACGTGAAACAGGCCGGTGGAGGCTTGGTCAGAGAAGCCCAGCATCTTATTCTCACCGCCCTAGTCTCTCGACAGCAGATCGAATTTGTTACCTCCAAGGGTGATCGAATCAGTCGCCGTTCGCTGGATCTCAAAATAATCTGGGGTGACATTGTCGGCATCGCACGCCCTGCCGGACGCAATTACTCTGGTGAAAAACTGGTTCACTGGGTAAACACGCTGACTGGTAAGAACTTTGTCACTTCGTCGGGAAGCGCCGAGAACATGCAGGCGATCCGTATCGCTTTGCGCGAGTGGCTTTCCGAGTGGGAAAAACGCCGTGTTCTGGAACGCTTCAACGAACTGCCGGATGAGATCTTGAACACAAAGATCTGGCGGCTGTCGATGCACGCTAAAAACTCGTTCGGCGCCGCCGCCGATGCAATCCGGTCCGTGCTGGAGGATTCGCTCCAACTTGACGAGGGTCTGCACCGTATCGCGGACGCTTTTTCGGATTCGAAGGAAGAGCACATGCGGAGGGTTAACGATCTCGTCACAATAGAGGACTTTATTGCGGGAGCCGCCCGGCGGGAGGAGATCCGGACCTATCTTGCGATTTGCGAAGCCACGGACGACGAGGAGACCGAAAAGCTTCGCGGGGAACTCTCCTCGGTCATTGATACGAGCTATTACAACCCGAGCGAGAAATACAACCAGGAAATGGAGACGCTCTGGACCGGTTTCCGAGGTAAATTTGCGGAGCATTTCGCGGTGAAGCATGACGAGGTGATGCGCTCGCATTTTCTTCAGGAAAAGGTTGACGAGATACAGCGAAGCGACTCGTGGTGGGAATTCGAAAACCTGTCGTCGATCCCGATCATTCAAGGGATTCATTGGAGACAAGCCCGCGAGATCTGCCGGGAGTTTCGGCAGCTGGATTGCCGTTTCGATATACGCGAAATGCTCCAGATCCATCCTTTCTGTGCCTGCTCGTTCACGCTCGCCAGGACGGATTATTGGGAACAGCTGCCGCAGAGGCTGCTGTCAACGATAAGTGACGGGCTGCTAGCGTACCGAAAGATAATCTTTTCTCATAAGGACACGGTTGTTCCTATGCTTGAGGCATTTATCGGTTCGACAAACGAAGAGTCGTCTTCGGCGGCGGCCTTGAAAATGATCGAGATGTTCAAAGGCGGTATTCCGCAGCGGCCTTTCACGACCGAAGAGCTTCAAGTGTTGCATCGCATCTTCGAACACTCACGTCCGTCCGACCTTGTAATCGAGCTTTCCGCAGACGCAATACATCTCACGGAAGGATCTTCGACGCGGCGTGATACCGCTGACGACGCGATCGACCTTCTGGGCGAGGTGCTGGTAAGCTAGGTGATGGGTTTTTTAATGATATATTCTGGATATGTCCACCATATCCATTGTCGGCGCCGGACGGCTGGGCGTAGCGTTAGCTCTCGCTCTAGATAAAGTTGGTTTTGATATCGATCTCCTCATTTACCGCACGAGCGAACCTTCCGCCGAATGCTTTTCGCGGTGCCGAACGAGGCCGGTGATCAAGGCCATCACCGATTTGTCCGAGATCTGCACCGATATCATTTTCATCACAACGCAAGATGCGGGTATCGCCACGGCGGCAAAGCAGTTGGCTAGGTTGATAACCGGTTCGCCGACCGTATTTGTTACGAGCGGGGCGATTTCGTCATCATATATCGGCGAACTTCGTGCAAAAGACTGTCGGATTGGTTCGCTGCACCCTCTCGTTTCAATAAGCGATCCAATTCTCGGGTCCGAACGTTTTTCCGGAGCATATTTTTGCGTCGAAGGCGATCCGGGAGCTATTTCACAGGCGGAGTCGATCGTAAAGGCGCTCGGCGGACATTCGTTCTCGATCGATCCCGATAAGAAAGCTCTTTATCATGCATCGGCCGTCATGGCATCGGGCGATTTGCTGGCTTTGATAGATATGGCGGTTGGGATACTAGAAAAATGCGGGCTTGATCGCAATAAAGCTTCCGTCGTCCTGTTGCCGCTTATTAAAAGCACGGTCCAGAATTTTGCGGAACACGGAATCGAAGGTTCGCTAACCGGGCCGTTCGCAAGAGGCGACTCGGCGACTTTTGAGCGCCACGTCAAAGCTTTGAAAGAGAATTCTACGGATGAGGAACTTGAAACATACCTCGCGCTAGGAGAGCGGTCGCTTGAGATCGCGATGCGGACATCCGCGAACTCGCAGCATCTCGTCGAACTCGCGGAAAAGGTTTCGATGGCTAAAAAGGATTTGCGGTGATAAAATTCGAGTGACGGATTAATCGATGGCGTCGAAAAAGGAAGAATTTAAGAAAGAGAAGGATGTCTTTAACGCTCACATCCAGAAAGCGGGCCTCCGCCGGACCTCGCAGCGAGACGTGATAATGGAGGTCTTCCTGCGGACCGAAGAGCATCTCACTAGCGAGGACCTGTACTGGCTTGTTCAAAAAGAGGATCCTACTGTTGGCCATACCACCGTTTACCGTACGCTTAAGCTGCTCACCGAAGCGGGTCTTGCCCGCGAAGTTCGATTTGGCGACAACAAGACCTACTACGAACATCATTTTGAGCATCAGCATCACGATCACATGATCTGCACCGAGTGCGGAAAGGTGATCGAATTCTTTTCAGCCGAGATCGAGTCGCTGCAGGACCAAATGGCGGACAACTTTGGATTTAAGCCGACACATCACAGCCTGCGTATGTGGGGAGTGTGTTCGGAATGTCAGCGGATGGCCGCCGGCGCGTTCACGGCACCGTCCGGAGCCCAACCGCGAGTTCGCGTCAGATCGAATGTCGAGCATTAGGTTATTTTGAATTATGTCGGATGTAGATATCAGATTTGAACGCGAGGAACGGGAGGGAATTGTCGCCGTTGGCACCTACTTGATCGACGCGATGAAACGCTTTGGCATTAGACCGGAGTCCTGTGTGCCTCCAGACGAGCATTTCTGTGCTGTGGTCGTGACGAAGGGCTCCGATCTGCTTTCGCCGCAAACAGAGGTAGAGACAAAATATTTTGAGGTAAATGAACATGCCGCGGGAGGACGCCTTGCATGCCAGACCTTGATAGAACGAGCGGGAGAGATTTCGGTTATGACAAAAGAAAAGCAGGAAGACAAGGCCGAGGCCGCGGTCGAATCGGCCGCGGACTTCAAAAAAGAATTTGCTGAAATGCCGCTGGAGAAAAAGATCGCGAATCTCGTCCAGCTTGAAGCGATCGCTCTTGGCGACACGTTTTCTTTCATCGCCAATTCTCCGTACCTGATTTTCGAAAAGATCGGCGACATCATGGCGGAGTTTGGGATGAAACTCGAAAGGGAATCAAAGGCAGCAACGCGGCCGAAGGAACACGTTGAAAAAGAGTCGAGCGACGAGCCCGTCGAGGCGAAACCGGAGGCGGTAGAACGAGAAGCCTCTACGGAAGAAGACACCGTTCCGTCCGAAGAAAATAAGAACTGACCGATTCGGATCGGCCCAAAATGGGAAAGCAGGAACTTATACATCCGAGCCGGAATGAGAATAGCGTTACGGGACACGGGCATTCTGTGTTTAAGGAGAAAGGCCAGTATTTGCTTGCCTTTGGCGTCATTGCCTCGATGCTTTTGATCGTTGGGTTCCCGTCGTTTGTCGTTTTTTTCTTCGGGATCTTTGCATATTTCCTCTGGAAGATATTTTCCTCGGGCTCACGAAGTGAAACACGGGAAATATTCGAATTTTACCTTTCCGCGAATGACGTCCTTCGCGATGATGAACGACGGTGGTTCGGGTTTGAGATGAAGGAAGTCGTCGGACGGGGTGAAAAGATCGTCAAGAATATGGTTGGCGCCCCCCCGCTCGTCTATTTCGCTCTTGGTGCTCTCTACAACAAGATCGGCGATCATAACGCTGCCGTCACGAATCTTTCGTACGTCGTCGAAAATGAATCTTCGGAAGAAAAAGCGATGATCTATCCGTCGCCCGAGCTTCGCAATTACGTGAGGATCCTCAGAAAGATCGAACGCGAACCCGCCGAAGCTCCGCTGACATCGAGCGCGGTGCGAGCCCTTGAACGTGCGCGCCGAAATCGGGCCCGGCTTCTTCTAGAAAATAGCCGGAACATGATGAAGCTCTCCGATTCAGCGGTTCGCGAACACGCTGCAGTCGCGGGAAATGAGAAGGATTCGTTTGGTAATCTTCTGAAAGAGAATTTGGAAGCGGCCGAATGTAAGCCGGCGGCCGAGACGCCATCGCGAGGGAATGAACGAGTTACACCGCCGGAGGATCGAAAGGAGGACAGTCCTTTTACCGACCGCAAATCGATTTCGGAAGTCCTTCACGATATCTACGACGGCAATATCCAGTAGCGAGGCCTTACCGCAACCCAAAGAAATGCTTTATTGCTTTCAGCACGCCTTTGGCTTCTTCGGCCGCCGGTTCGTCTGATTCATCAAACTTTGGCCTTAGGAGCTCTTTTCTTTCTTCGACGATCTCGCTGATCGATCGGACAAGCTCCGGGTTTCCTTCGAGAATTCGTTTGATCGCGGGCTTGCTTATCTGAAGTACTTCGGTCTCTTCGCTCGCGACAACTGTTGCGGTACGTGGCTCCCCGGTTAGCAGGCTCATCTCGCCGAAGAAATCGCTCTCTTTCAGATTGTTAATGGTCTTGGGAATGCCGTCAACCGGGATCTGAACGCGAACCGATCCTCGGACGATGACGAACATCGAATTTCCTTCGGCTCCCATACGCACGATCGCTTCGCCCGGAGCAAAAACCCTCGCGGTCGACGCACGTGCAAGGTTTTCAGTTTCCTCATCCGTCAAAGGTGCAAAGATCGGTACCTTGCACAGGCGTTCGGAGATAGTATCGGTCAACTCCTCGATCGGGACCTCTTCGGGTTTGGGCTCGATGTGTATGGTGCGGGTAGGGAAGGCAAATTCGAGTTTCTCTCGCTTAAACGCGTACCATATCCTTTGCCTTATTAGTGCGTCCGTGTCGTTGTATTTCGAATAGTCTTCAGCCCAATATTTCACTTCCCATTCCAAGCCATGGTCGCCAAGATTTCGGATACGGACGATCGGGCGGCTCTTTTGCGACACATTTTCGGTTTGCCGGATCGAGTCGCGCGCGACCTGGGCGACGCGTGCCGGTGAATCCGAATAGGTCGTTTCAAAAGTGACGATACGAGCATTCAGATTGCCGCGCGGAGCGACCTCGATCGTCTCTTTTCCAAGCACGGCGTTGCTGATCACGAGCAGCTTATTCTGGAACGTGCGGATCTTTACCCCGCGCCACGAGACTCCTTCAACAACGCCATTGCCGCGGCCCGTGATCGAAACCACATCGCCGACCTGAAAAGGCTGATCTGCCTGCAGAGCTATTCCGGCAAACAAATTTCCGAGCGTGTCCTGCAGCGCCAAACCGACGACGATACCCAAGATCGCCGAACCGGTGAAAAGCGGAGCGAGCTGCACCTCGGGATATTGCGATTGAAAGACGATGAAGAACGCGACGATGTATATGACCATCGAGAGGACGGTCTTCAAGAGAGACGATATTTCCGACTGCGCGGCGTTGCGAAAGGCCGCACCAAATATCAGATAGCCGAGGAATCTAACGATCGAGATGATCAGGGCCATCCAGAGAAGAATTCGCAGTATATGCAGGAAATTCTGTATCAGGCTCGCGGTCGTCTGGACCATCATCGACGGCGAACTATTGTTTGGATCAAGGGCCCAACCGCCATCGCCGCGTGCGAAAACCATCCCGAACTGAGGGAAAACGTTCTGATTCAGCCAGCCAAGAACGAAGGGAAGGGCCAGCAGAACGATGATCGTTCCCCCAGCGAAAATGATGAAAAGAAAGAATTTGCGGCGAAACTCGGTCCCGACCATAAAAGCGTTTTTTGAATTTAGAACATACCAGCAATCGTTTTCCCAATCAACAATAAGGAGAGGGCGGAAACGACCGCCGTGATCGTCCATGCAAGTATGTTGAACCACAGCTTGTTCTTGTATTCGCCCATTATCTCTACGTTATTTGCGAGCAAAACGATAGCGACAAGGAGCACCGGAAGCAGAAGGCCATTGATACATTGTGTGAATACGAGCAGTTGGATCTGAGGAATGCCGGGAATCAAAGCGACAAAAACGCCGACAACCAGCAGGCCGCTGAATATGCCGAGAAAGATCGGTGCCTCGCGAAACGACCGTGACAAACCTTTCTCGAATCCCAAAGCTTCCGACAGCGAGTACGCCGTCGCGAGCGGCAGAACACCCATTGCCAACATCGAGGCACCAAAAAGGCCGATCGCAAATAGATATTTTGCGTAAACGCCGACCACGGGTGCCAGTGCCTGGGCCGCGTCCGCGGCATCGTTCAAGTGAATTCCTTTGACATG
>JBDTXM010000183.1:0-7916 GCA_040006215.1 Acidobacteriota bacterium | reverse complement strand
AAGGGCTGACCGTCCGTGAAAAGGAAGTCTACAAAGAGATAAAGAGCAAGGGCTCAAGCTCGTACGCCCGCTGGAACTGGTTCCAGGACACGCTGGTTGATGGCGGTGAATACGAGTGGCGCTGCCGTGCCGGTTCGCGGTACCTCTACATCGATGAATTCGGCATGGTCAACTGGTGCTCGCAGCAGCGGGGCACGCCGGGTATTCCGCTGCTCGAATACACACACGCCGACATGGACCGTGAATATCACACCGAAAAATGGTGCGCTCCGACTTGCACCATCCAGTGCGTTCATCAGGTCGGCCACCTCGACGCCTGGCGAGATCCGCAAACTTCTCTGAGTGATTACAATAAGAAAAACGGCAAAGGCCTAAAGAAAGAAACCGTCGCCCAGGTCCTCGGGGCCGAATGATTCGACTGCGAAATGTCTGCCACGACGGTTCTTTGGCCGTGCTCTAGCCACGCTCGTTTTATTTTAGCTTGCTGTTGACCTCGGCTAGGAGCATATATGTCGCCCGCAGGCCGGTCGCTGTCTCCTCCATTCCTGCGGCCATTTTGTGCAGAACATCCGCCAGATCCTCACCAGAAAGCCCCTTTTTACTCAGTACGCCCGTGATCGCCTTGTTCGCCGACAAACCAAAAAAATATTTGGCCTGATCGGTCGGTCGCTGCTTATACACATCATCCATAACAGTTCTCCTTTGATTATTCCCCGCAAATAATTCCCGGCGGTATTCTATTGCCGCGGTTCCGCTCCCTCCAAACTCATAAGTAGACCGACAGAAAACGTTTCGCGTCGTGTTGAGACCTAAATGAAGAAAGGAAGGTCGGACGAGCCGACCTTCCTAGCTGCAACTATCAGAGTTTTCAGGCTTAAGCCACCGCCACCGGTGCTGCCTTAACGGTATTAACTGCCTCCGTAGTAAAACTCTGGCCGCCTACCGCCCAGCTTCCGCTCTTGACCTCATCCAAGATCACAACAGTGTACGGACGTAGATTTTCACCCTCGATCGCCACCATCGCGTCCGTAAGGTCTTTCACGATACGTTCTTTCTGATCATTCGAGAAAACTCCTTCGATCATCTTTACATTTATTAACGGCATGTATAATAGCCTCCTATCTAGAATTGATACCTGCTAATTCCCAGCGGAATCAGGGGCACCATTCTGTTAAGACCGCTAAAGGTATTTATTTCGCGACCACGCGAATCAATCCGGCGTCAAACGGAATGAAATAACATGATGGAAAAGCTTTTTATACCTACACTTCTTGGCACACCCCGGAAAAATCGAGAGAGCCGAAATGCAGCAAATTGGATATGCGGCAAGATGCGTGAGCGGGACGACATCGAGACCCGGCTTTTTGATGTTTGCGATTTTGAGTTTCCGCACGACCATTATGGTACCGAGATCGGGCACCTCTTTCCGGAATGGCGTGATGCGATAATTCGGGCGGATGGGTTGGTGATCGTGACGCCCGAGTATAATCATAGCTATCCTGGCACCTTGAAGACGGTTCTCGACCTGCTGCTGAAGGAATATATCCATAAGGCAGTCGCGTTCGTCGGCGTCTCGGCCGGGCCATGGGGCGGTACGCGCGTGGTCGAAGCGTGCGTACCTATGGTGCGCGAGCTAGGGTTGGCTGTAACATTCAGCGATCTTAATTTCCCAAACATAAAGAGCAAATTTGACGACGACGGAAATCTCCTTGACGAGGCCTACGAACCTCGTGTCAAAGGGTTTCTCGACGAATTGGTTTGGATGGCGACAGTTCTTCGATGGGGACGGGGGAATGTGCCGTCGAAATACCATCAATAGGTTATTCTATCGACAGATATAATGACTCAATTACCGCATAACGAAAAGCATCGTTCACACCGCGTAGGTTGGCTTCGGGCGGCCGTTCTTGGAGCCAACGACGGCGTCGTCTCAACCGCCAGCCTGGTGATCGGGGTGGCGGCCGCGGCATCGGAACACGGAGCGATCATGCTGGCCGGTGTCGCGGGCCTGTTCGCTGGTGCGTTGTCGATGGCTGCTGGTGAATACGTCTCAGTTCACTCGCAGGCGGATACGGAAAAAGCCGATATTGAACTGGAAAAGCGTCACCTCGAAGCCGAGCCGGAATTTGAGCTGCAGGAACTGTCCGCTATCTACGAGGAACGGGGACTCGACGCGAACTTGGCAAAAAAGGTCGCGGAACAGTTAATGTCTCATGATGCCCTCGGAGCGCATACGCGCGACGAACTCGGGATCTCTGAAGTCTCTACAGCACGTCCAATTCAGGCTGCGATCTTTTCAGCGGGGAGCTTTTCGCTCGGGGCGGCGCTTCCGCTGCTTGTCGCTTATCTGGCTCACGGCAGTTATTTGATCCCGATCGTTGGCGTCAGCTCGCTCATTTTCCTTGCGGTGCTAGGAGCTATTGCCGCTAAGGCAGGCGGTGCAAGCATGTTAAAAGGGGCCGTCCGAGTATTCTTCTGGGGTGCCATCGCTATGGCCGCTACTGCGCTGATAGGAAAGCTGTTTGGAACGGCAGTGAGTTAGACGAGCGTATGAACTTTCAAATTTCCAAAAACGCATTATTTGGCTGAAAGCTTTGTATCTCTTTCGCGCAACCTACGGAAAAACTGGGACGTCCGCGGTGCGGTATCAGCGTTTTGCCACGTCGGAGCCGATGGTCCAGACGATGACGGAGCTTGAAAGACCTAGGCCGGAGAGTCGGCCGGCCATCATGATCAGAGTTTCGCCCTGCTTGACCATCTGTGCATCGAGAAGCTTACTCTCACCTGTTCTCAGTACCTCCTCAGTTGAATGAGCAGCGTCGTGAAGGAACGGTTTTACGCCCCAGATCAGCGCGAGCTGGTGGCAGGCGTCGGGCGACGTTGTGAGCGCGAAGGTCTGCAAGCCAGAGCGGATCGTCGACAGACGGCGCGCCATCAGACCTGACTCGGTAAACACCGCGATCTTTTCAGTCAGCATTTCCTTGGCAGCATACGCCGCTGCTTTGCAAAGAGCCTGGCTTGTTCGGCCCGAAGGCGGCTGCGAGAATTTGACGGGTCTTCGAAGTTGTGCGGGCTTTACGGTTTCTGCAGCGTCGATGATCCTGACCATCGTGCGGACGGCTTCGAGGGGGTAATTGCCCGAGGCGGTTTCGGCCGAAAGCATTACGGCGTCCGTGCCATCCCAAACGGCGTTGGCGACGTCCGAGGCCTCGGCCCGAGTGGGAAATGGGTTTTCTATCATCGACTGCAGCATTTGCGTTGCCGTGATGACGAATTTGTCGTGAGCCACGGCCTCTTCGATAATTCGCTTTTGATAAACAGGTACGAGTTCGACGCTGGTTTCGACACCAAGGTCGCCGCGAGCGACCATCAGGCCATCGGTCGCACGTACGATCTCGTTAAGATTTTCGATCGCCTCGGCTTTTTCGATCTTTGCAACAAGGAGGGCTCGGCCCATCTTCCGTTTATTCTGCTTCTTGATAATGTCGATGACTTCTTTGCAGTCTTCGGCCTTGCGAACGAAGGAGAGCGCGATGTAATCGGCGTTTTGCGCCATTGCCCAGTCGAGGTCGATCCGGTCTTTTTCGGTCAGCGAGGCAATGGGAAGCTGGGTGTTGGGAAGATTGATGCCCTTTCTTTCTTTTAGAATTCCGCCGATAACGACGCGGCAGATCACGTCCGTCTCGGTTTCCGATTCCACTATCAGCTCGATCGCACCGTCGTCGATCAGGATCCGGGTGCCGGGGTCGACCACGTCAACGATATGAGCGAAATTGGTACCGACGGCGGTACTGCTCCCGACTATGTCGCGTGTCGTAAGCGTGAACTGCTGGCCCGCGATCAGCTCGACGTCCGCTCCGTTCTCGAGCATTCCGGTTCGGATCTTCGGTCCGCAGAGATCGACCAGCACGGCGAGCGGCTTGTTCAATTTCGCAGCCGCCGTGCGTGCATGAGCGATCGTTTCTGCATGCTGCTCCTGCGTGCCGTGGGACATATTTATTCGCACCGCATTAAGGCCTGCTTCGATCATCGATTCGATCATCTCAGGCGAACTCGAAGCCGGCCCGAGTGTGGCTAATATCTTTGCTCTACGCATAAGTTGTCCATCTCATAATTTTACCTTTTCTCGCTAAATTCGCGAAGTTTCTTCAGATAGTTCATAGTCGTTGCGACGAAAGTCGAATGTGACCAGGTAAGCGGAGAAACCGACGCCGGTTCGCGGGTGATCGGATTTAACTGCTCGGCCAAAACACCGGATGGGAGAGCCGCGCTCAAGACCCATTTCATAATGTCAAGAGCGGGTTCGAGATCCGATCTCTTCTTCGCGGCGGCGATACAATGGTCAGCCATCCAGAGTGTGCAGATGAACCAAATGTTTCCCGGGACCGATTCGGAAAAGCTCATATATGCGTCACGTTCAAATCTAGCAATGCCTCCGCCTACCGCAAGCTTTTCCTTTACTGCCTGCATTGTCGTCGCGACCATTGGGTCGTTTGGGTCGAACGCTCCGAAATAGAATGTGCCGAAGAGCGAGGCGTCAACCGTGGCGTCGGATTCGGTACGATCGTCGGAGTGAAACTGGATCGCGCGGAGGAAGCGGCCTAGGTGGGCACTGTAGAGATGCGTTCGCATAGCTTCGACTATATCGTTAGCCGCGGACGCGTAACCTTTCGCACGACCGCCTTCGCCGAAAAGCGTTGCGAAATTTGCGGCCGCGCGCAGTCCGCCGACCACGGCGGCACAGGTAAAGGTGTGAATGCCTCGCCGGTCCTCCCACAGGTTCCAGCTGGGGGCGGGAAGCCCGGTGTCCGCATCGCGAAATCCCACCATGAAATCGGCGCATTTTACGACCAATTTGCTGTACAGCGGATGAACGAAATCGATGTCGCGGTAGAGATCGTAATGTTGCCAGAGGGCCCACAATACAAGGGCCGTTTCGTCTTCTTGTATCGGGATAAGTTTCTTCCGGCCCGCAACATCCCAGGCGGCGTGCCAACCTGAGGCAACCGTTCCATCGGGATTATACTTTTGAAGGAAATATCCGCCCGACGGAGCGATGCGGCCCGAAAGGGCGTAGAACCGGCGGGCGATCCCCGCGTACGAGGCCAAGTCTAAGGCATTGGCGACAAACGCTCCGTCACGCATCCAAACATAGCTGTAATGATCGGTCGCCCGCGCTGCAACATCGGAATCGTTGGCCGCAAGGATGGCTCCCTTGTGATCGATTTGCGTGCGAACGATCAGCAAAGAGCGTTTGTGAAAATCGACTATCTCGGGCGGCAGCCCGCCAAAATCCGTCTCGTTCTTGTTGACCCACGCCCGCCAGTAGTTCGCTGTGTATTCAAGAAAGCCCTCCGGGCCCCGCATCAGCACATTTGAATTTAATTCAGCTACCTGGTGATGCGTGGTGCCCGCGGCGATCCAATAATAAAAGATCCCGGTGGCATTCGGGCCGATCGACAGTTCGACCGCGATAGTCGAATCAACCGAGCCTTCGGTGATGGCACCGCCGTTTAGCAGCCCGTCCTCCGCATCGCGCCACGTTCCTTCCTGGTCCCGAAACGCTTTGCGGCCCGTAGCGAACTGGTCGAAGTGCGGCTCTGTGTTGATCAGAAAATATCGGTGCTTTTTGTAATGGATCAGCGATAGAGTTTCGGGGTCGTAAAACGCTGTATCGCCTACCTTGTTCTCGTAGATCCGAAAATCGTGATGAAGAAAAACACGAATATGACGTTCGGAGTCCACCAAATTCTCAACACTCACCCGGCGAAAGAAAACGTTATCGTGGCTGGCCACCGTGTCATTGCAAACGAGACGAACGCCGAGATCCCGATTGACCAGGGTGACATCGGTGACGAGTGTTTCGGATTGATATCGAAGATCGCGCTCCCAGTCATCCGAGAAAACCCAGGAAAATTTGCCGTCCACCCAGACCCCGAAGCGAAACGGAAAACCTTCGGTGTGATTCTCCTGACCGACATGCGGGAAATAGATGTCGCGGATCTGGTATTTGTCGTCGAAATTTACGAGCAGATTGCCGTTGCCGACGGGAATGTCTCTCATAGGCCTGGGGTCACCGTATCGACATCGCGGTCTGAACGGCATTGTCTAGATCTTTCTTGATCTGCTCGTCAAAGCCGACGATCCGTTTTACAACTCGGCCGCTGCGGTCGATAACGATGGTCTGTGGAATACGGTCGTCGTCAGCAAAAATGTAGGTCTCTAGATCGTTGTCCGGGAATGCGAGTTCGTAATCGATCGGTGTTTGCCGAAGGAACTCGGGGATCTTTGGTTTGTCCTCGGCACCGCCGGAATTCAAGCCCACGACGACCACTCCTGAATCAGCAAATTTAGTGTGAATGGCGTTCAGATGCGGAATCTCATCACGGCAGGGTGGACAGTATGTCGCCCAGAAATCGAGGATCACGACCTTTCCCGCAAGATCGCTCAGAGCGACCGGTTTACCGTCGTTTCCGGTCCAGGTCATTTCGCGAAGAGGTTTCTTGACCGGGGCATCGTTTATCGAAACAGGGCGGTTCGATACCGAAACAGGAGCCGCTGCCGGATGACAGCCAGAGACGACCGAGGCTGCAAAAAGAAGTGCTATTGAAAGGCAACGCATCAGCAAACATGGTAATTCGGAAATACCAAATTGTAAAAGAATGGCTTTGTCCATTTGCGATCTGACCCGCGGCAATTAACATTGTCTAGTGAGTTTTTACGGGCAGGCTGTCAACGATCTATTCCGGTCCGCAAAGCATACCGGCCGGGCGCGCGATGCGAACGGCGTCGGCACGGCTGCAACCTTCGTCTGCGGATCGTTCGTCAGATTTTCGATCCGCGTCGATCCCGAGACGCAAGTTATCGCAGAAGCCCGCTATCAAACCAACGGGTGCGGATACATGGCCGCCGCGGCTGAGGTTATTGCCGCGGAGATCGAAGGACAAGTTGTATCGGGACTTCATAGCCTGGATCAGAATTGGTTGGATTCGATCGTCGATTCGAAATTGGGAGTATTCGAGAGCAGTCGGCGGCATTGCAAGGAAGCCTGTTTTGAGGGCCTCCAGAGCGCGTTTGCCGAGCATCGGGCCTGGCTAATAGACGAATTCTCCGGTGAAAAACCACTGATCTGCACATGTTTTGGGGTCACTGAAGAGACGATCGATGTCGTGATCGGCCAGAAAAAAGCCAGATCGGTCGAGCAGGTCGCTTCAATATGCAGAGCGGGATCGGGCTGCGGTTCGTGCCGGATGATGATCCAGGAAATGATCGACGAAACTGTCGGACTAGCAGATATGATATAATCCCCGAATTCGGTCGATGCTCCGACGCGGCCGCAAAAAGGAGTTTGTTAAGCATTAGCTGCCGAATCTTTTCATAATGGACGATCCTGCCAGTAGCTTTCTTCTGTTCTTTCAAGGCACAACTATCGACCAATTTCCATCGCTGGGCGCGTTCTTTCTCGATGCGGCATTGATACTTTTGTTCGTCGGGCTGAATGCTTTTTTCGTCGCGTCGGAATTTGCCTTGGTTTCGCTGCGCCGACCGCGAATACAGACGATGGCGGACGAGGGTAGTAAGGGGGCTGCGGCTGCATTGCGGCTGCTTGATAACCCGACCCGATTCATCTCGGCTGTGCAGCTTGGCGTGACGCTTGCGTCACTGGCCCTCGGCTGGCTTGGCGAACCCTCGTTGGCAAAAATTTTCGAGCCCATCGCGGAAATGATCGCAAGCGGGGGGACGACCGGTTACATCGCGCACGGAGTCGCGATCGCGATTTCGTTTTGCATTATTACGTTCTTTCACGTCGTTTTGGGTGAGTTGATCCCGAAAATGTTCGCGCTGGATCGAGCCGAGGACTTTGCAGTTTTCGCATCGCGTCCGCTGGAACTATTCGCGACCGTGTTTTCGCCGGT
>JBDTXM010000182.1:0-7918 GCA_040006215.1 Acidobacteriota bacterium | reverse complement strand
AAATAAAAGATGCCGATCATGACCAGGATCGGCAGAAAAATGCCGATAGAGCCGAACAAACCGCCGCCTCCACCCTGATCCTGAAAAAATAACAGAATTATATTCATTCGATTCAGTGCCGAAAATAAACCTCAATTATATACATTCGCGGCCGTTTTATCAAACGTCCACCGGCTCATCTTCGTTCTGTAGTTTGCTTAGAAACTTCTTTCGGAACTGGCCAAATTCGCCAAGTTTGATAGATTGCCGGACTTGCCGCATGGTGTCAAGGTAGAACGCAAGATTGTGGTGTGAGATCAAAGTCGCGGCAAGCATCTCGCCGGCGTGGTAAAGATGTCGAAGGTATGCCCGCGAATAGCGTCCGCAGACGGAACAGGAGCAATCGGGATCGAGCGCCGTCGGGTCCCGGGCAAATCTAGCGTTTCTGATGTTAAGTTTGCCATTCGATGTAAACACGCCGCCGGTCCGCCCGTTTCGCGTCGGCATTACGCAGTCGAACATGTCCACACCACGATAAACGGCCTCGATCAGGTCCTCGGGCGTTCCAACGCCCATCAGATATCTCGGAGCATCGCTCGGCATTTGCGGAGCCGTGTATTCGACTATGTCATACATAACGCTCTTTTCTTCGCCGACGCTAAGCCCGCCGATCGCATAACCATCGAACCCGATCTCGATGGTTCGATCGAGACTTTCCTTTCTTAGATCCTTGTGGCTCGCACCCTGAATTATTCCGAATAGAGACTGCCTTCCGGAAATATTCGCATCCGAGTTTAGTTCGACGCGGCCCGAATCCGAACCGATCGTCTGCAGCGCTTCAAACCGGTCCTTCGAGCGGCGTGCCCAGCGTACAGTCAATTCGAGGCTGGCTTTGGTCTGCGCACTGTCGGCATCGCCCGGAGAACATTCGTCGAATACCATGACGATATCCGAACCCAACGCAGCCTGAATTTCCATCGAGACTTCTGGCGATAGAAACTTCTTGCTGCCGTCTAGATGAGATTTGAATTCAACGCCGTCCTCGTTCAGCTTTCGCAGATCGGAAAGCGAGAACACCTGAAATCCGCCCGAATCAGTAAGAAGTGAGCGGCTCCACGTCGAGAAGTTATGGAGTCCGCCGAGATTTCTTATCACTTCCGGACCTGGGCGCAAAAACAGGTGATAAGTGTTGCCGAGAATAATTCTCGCGTCGAGTTCATTCTCGAGCCATTCGAAACGAACGCCTTTGACGGTGGCTTGCGTCCCAACAGGCATAAAAACAGGCGTCTCAATTTCAGAACGCCTGGTTCGTAATATTCCTGTTCTGGCTTCGCCGTCGGTCGCAAGAACTTTCCAGTCAATGGGTTTCATCAATTCCATTTACCTATCAACGCCCAGATGTTGGCTGCTCCAACGGCGGTTTCGGATGCGATTCGTCCATTCTCATCGACCAACACGGCCGAGGGCGTGCCCATCATGCCAAACTTCGCGGCCGTTGCGTAGTCCTTGTCAATAATTATCCTTGACGACAATTCGAATTTCCGGTGCTCTTCTATTTCGCCGTCCGAGAACAAGAGAAGATTCGCTTCTCTCTCGCCACCGTCACTTTCCCAGTTTTTGATCTGCCGCATCATTTCTACGCAATGGGGACAGGTCAGACTCCAGAATGTGACCAGTGTAGGCTTTCCGCGAAGCTCCGCAGCGTCGATCATTCGTCCCTCAAGGTCCGGCATTTCGAAATCGGGAACAGTTTCGCCGATCCTGGGTTCGCGAGCATGCGGCTTTTTGGAGGCAAAATAGAAGAAAGGATCGTTGATGTCACCTGACTTGATCGTATCTACCAGCCCGCGGATCGAGACATCACCCGCCGCGATGTGGCTGGCGACCCGACCGTCCGTGTTCATCAGCAACGCGCTCGGAGTCCATTTCGCGGAGACCAGGTCCTGTAGCTCCGTGTTCTTCTGCAACAGGAATCGCTTGGCCCAACTACCAGTAAATTTCTCTTGATTAGCCTCGACCGTTCCTTTACTAACAAAGACCAAATTGACGCTGTCACGCAGCCCTGCTTGCCACTCATCGATCTCTGGCATCAATGCTTTGCATGGCTCACAAGTCGGCGAAATGAAAAAGAAAAGAGTTGGTTTCGCTTCGGCAAGTAGATGATCGAGGGTGATCAGTTTGCCCTGAGCGTCGAGGAGAGAAAAATCCGGAAACACTGCTCCGATCGGCAGCCCGTCGTTGGGATCGCCCGCTTCGTTTCGCTCGATCGCGCCGCCCCCAAGTGCTTCAAGGATCTCCATCCGCCGCAGAATTTCGATCTGTCTGATCGACATCTGCCGGGCATATAAAAGCAGTGATGCGACCCCCGCAAGTATCAAAACGCCGAAAACAAACTCTGGCGAATAGGTCCTTTCATCGCCAAAGCCGGGTCCTTGTCCTTTGACTCCGCGATAAACAAGAAATATGGCCGGAATGGAAAACCCAGCGTTGCGTATCAGGCTGGAGACGCGGACAGGTTCGTTATAAAGCTGCCCAAAACAGTGGCAGTCGGGAGCGTTCCCTTTCGCCATTTGGTAACCCATTCCGATCGTGAACCAGATAAGAAAAACGAGCGCGGCGACTGCGGCGATCCAGGATGTGAACAGCGGAAAAAGCAGGATCGCAATAATGACTTCGCTGACGGACAGAATTATCGATAAAGGCGTGACGAGCGCTTTGGGGACGCCGAAATCGCGGACCGCCGTCTCGGAACCTTTGAGATCCATGAGCTTGGTTATCCCCGCGACACCAAAGATCCCGACGAGGAAAAGCCTCGATAAAAGTAATAAGGACTCCATTTATTTTCTTGGCTTCGACTTATGACGTTCGACCAGCCGGATCGGGGTCGCAAAGAAATCGAAATTCTCGCGCAGCCTGTTCTCTACGTAACGCAGATAAGAAAAGTGCAATCCGGCCTTTCCTCCCGATGTGAAAAGTATAAAGAGCGGCGGTCGAACACCCGCCTGCGTAATAAATTGTACTTTCAATCGCGACGGGCCGCTTTTGCTTGTTGCGGGAGCAGTTCCACCTTTGGGCTGGAGGATGGCATCCTCGAAAAATCGATTCAGGATCGACGTCTGCAGCCGCTTGACACGGGCGTCATATGCCTGCTTTGCAAGCGGAAGCAGTTTCGTCACCCGCTGGCCATTGAGCGCCGAGATCGTGACGATCGGCGCCCAATCGAGAAATTTCATATGCTGCCGTAGGTCGCGCTCAAATTCGTAGATCGTATTGGTCTCTTTTTCTTCGAGCGCGTCCCATTTGTTTACCGCAATAATGATAGAACATCCAGAATCCAGAGCGTAACCAGCGATATTTGCGTCGAGATGCGTTGCACCCTCGACCGCATCGATGATCAAAACCGCCACGTCCGCACGTTCCAGCGATTTACGCGCCATGACAACCGAAAGCTTCTCAGCCATTTCCGCGGTCTTGCCCTTGCGGCGAATTCCGGCAGTGTCGATCAGCAAATAGTCGCGGCCATCGACCGTTATCTCGGTATCGATCGCATCCCGCGTCGTACCCGCGATGGGCGAGACGATCACCCGTTCTTCGCCAAGAAGTTTATTGAGCAGCGAAGACTTCCCGACGTTGGGTCTGCCTATGATGGCAAGCTTTATCGGCTCTTCGTCCGGCCCGCGTTCTTCTTCATCAGGGTGGACTAAAACATCGAAGACCATGTCGAGCAGATCGCCAATCCCAGTTCCATGCTCGGCCGATATCGGCGAGATCTCAAAACCGAACTGGTGAAACTCAAGCGACTCATTCTCGACCTTTTTCGATTCCACCTTGTTAGCAGCGATAAACACCGGCTTGCTTGTGTTTCTGAGCAAGACGGCAAGCTCTTCATCCAGCGGCGTGATACCAGCGCGCGAATCGACCACCCAAATGATCGCGGCCGATTCGCTGATCGCCTGCGACGCCTGTTTGAAGATATTTGCGGGAATTATCGCTTCGTCGTCAGGCACGATGCCGCCGGTATCAACTAGCCGAAAGGTTTTCGCCTTCCAGTCGACTTCGCCGTACATTCGGTCGCGCGTAATGCCCGGCTCATCGCCGACTATCGCCTTACGGCTGCCGACGAGTCGATTGAACAACGTGGATTTTCCGACATTCGGCCGGCCGATGATGGCAACCAGAGGTGTTTTCATGAGCGGGTTTGATTCTAACAAACTGGATGTATAATTGGCTAAACGATGAAATTTGGAGTCGATCAAACGACTGAAATGCTGAGGCAAACGCCGGCGACGCTTAGTTCGATGCTCGGTGGGCTATCACCAGCCTGGACGCGAAGCCGCAACGACCGGAAAGACTGGAGTCCCTACGATATCGTCGGCCATCTTATCCAGGCAGAGGAAACCAACTGGGTGCCGCGGGCCGAGATAATCCTATCGAGGGGCAAAGATCGCAGATTTCCTTTATTCGACCGAGTCGGTTATTTCCATCGGACCAAGGGCAGGCCGTTGCCCGATCTGTTAAAGGAATTTTCCAAACAAAGAAAGGCCAGTATCAAGAAGATCGCTAGTTGGCAATTGACCTCAAAAGAACTGGCTTTGACGGGAGTTCATCCTGAGTTTGGCAAAGTCACGCTGCGTCAACTGCTGGCCACCTGGACGGTTCACGACCTCGGCCACATCCGTCAGATCGTTACCTACCTGGCGAATGAACACGCCGACAATGTCGGCCCATGGAAAGAATATCTGTCTATCTTGAGAAAATAAAATATGCCCAAAACCCTTCTTAACGTCGGACCCGCCGCGGTTCTCCTTTTATTGGTAATTTCGATCATTACGGCTCAAACGCCACGATCGACGCCTTCGCATGCGGATATCCTCCGCGGCGAATATGGAAGATATCGGGCAAACAATGATCTGCTTTCGTATGGTCTAGATATTCGTATCGATCCAGATAAGAAAGTGCTGAGCGGTAAGAACACGATCAAGTTCAGGATGTTGAAGGACGACGATCGTATTCAGCTCGATCTGTATGACAACTTAAATGTCGATAAGATCGTGCAGGGATCCAAGACCGTGAAATATACCCGGGATTCCGGAGCGATCTTTTTAGATTTTCCACAAACGCTGAAGGCAGGCAGAACGTATTCCATCGACTTTTACTATTCCGGTACGCCTAAAACCATCGGACGATTTGGGGGATTTACTTTTGGCAAAGATCCGGTTGGAAGACCGTGGATTTTTACCGCCTGCGAGGGCCTCGGCGCAAGCCTGTGGTGGCCAAATAAGGACCAGTGGAAGGACGAGGTCGAGAGCATGACTATCAGCGTCGCCATCCCAAACGATCTTGTGGATGTGTCGAATGGGAGATTTCTCGGCAAGAAAGATCTCGGCGATGGCTACACCCGGTGGGATTGGCAGGTGCATTATCCGATCAACAATTACGACGTTTCAGTAAACATAGGCAAATACGAACATTGGTCCGACCAACTCGGCGACCTGCCGATGGATTTTTACGCTCTGCCGGAAGATCTTGAAAAAGCCAAGAAACAATTCTCACAGGCGAAGGGAATGCTTGAGGCATACCAGCATTACTTCGGCGAATATCCGTTTAAGAAAGACGGCTACAAACTGGTCGAAGTTCCCTACTCCGGCATGGAACACCAGAGCGCCGTAACCTACGGCAACCATTTTAATAACGGCTATCTCGACCGCGATTGGACCGGCGTGGGTATCTCTACGCGCTTCGATTTCATCATTATTCACGAAAGTGGTCACGAATGGTTTGGCAATGCTGTTTCGGCAGCGGACGTGTCCGACATGTGGATCCACGAGGGATGGACGACATATCTCGAATGCCTTTATGTCGAGTATATGTACGGCCACGACGACTATTTAAAATATACGAATGCGTTGAAAAAAAAGGTGAAGAATGAGACACCGATCATCACATCGCGTGGAACGAACAGTGAACCACCGCAGGATCAATATTTTAAGGGCGCGCTGTTCCTGCATACCCTCCGCAATGTCGTTGACGACGACAAGAAATGGTTTGCGCTGATCCACGATGTTTTCCAACACTTCAAATATCAAAACATCATGACCGAAGACATGGCCGCTTACTTTAACCACAAAACTGGAATGAACCTTACACCGGTATTCGATCAATATCTGCGTCACACCGCGATCCCCAAACTCGAATTAAAATTCGATGAACCCAACGGAAGCTTTTCCTACCGTTGGAAGGTGGACGAAGCTAACTTCGCCATGCCGGTCAAGGTCGGAGGTAAAAATAAATGGACCTTGATCTTCCCGACCACCGAATGGAAAACCGACAAGACCGATATCAGAAAAGCCGATTTCCAAGCGGCCACCGACCTTTATTACATCGACGTCGATAAGCAGTAGTTCAATCCTTTTTCGCTGGAAACTAATTTGTCATCACCTACAAAACCGAGTCACATTTCCGCGGAAATCAGACCCGAGAGCGGGAGCAAAGCCCCACCAGGAACGATTTCGCAGTTCCGGACCCTCATTAGAAAAGATCGCTTGCGCTCTCAATGTATAGGCCCCGACTCGGTTCGATACCTTTATCTTGTGTAAAACCAGACGTTTTGCC
Source organism: Acidobacteriota bacterium (assembly GCA_040006215.1). Classification (GTDB taxonomy): domain Bacteria; phylum Acidobacteriota; class Blastocatellia; order Pyrinomonadales; family Pyrinomonadaceae; genus OLB17. The sequence continues at coordinate 1,327 of JBDTXM010000182.1, read as the reverse complement.
GCGAAACACTTGCGTCCGATTCTTATAAGCATAAGTCGAACTCCTACCTGAAAACTACGTTCGGCCAGTTGGCACAACTCTTGTTCTTAGAGGATCGGAGTTTTCTCTCTGGCTGATCGTAAAAAAGGCGAACCAATCCCGGGTCGTCGCCCACGCTTGGTGCCAGCAGGGTCGAGCCAAACATGCAAAAAAGAAAATTAGCCCCGTTAGCGACGCGCCTTTTAAGGACTGTCGCATTTCTCTTATTCGTTGCAGCGTTTGCAGTTCTTTTGCCGCACGCCGGGATGGCTCAACAAAAAGACCGCACACCCGACAAGGTTGCGGCGGACCTTCGCAGCCGGATCCGATTTATGCGCTCCGCCGTGGAAAAAGTTCCGGTAATTATCCAGTTGAACGCCCGGCCGCAGCTGCTGCTTAGAGCTCTGCTTCGGAGGTCTGGCGTTCTCGTTCGCGGCAACTTCGAAAAATTCAACATGATGTCGCTCGACCTGCCTGCGCGCGTGGTCGATGAACTCGCGTCCTTTCCCGAGGTGTCGGTTGTCGATAACGATAGCCAGGTAAGGGTCCTCGGGCACGTTACTACAACTACGGGAGCCGAACAGGTCCGCGGAGCATTGGCCGGCACAAGTACGCTTGACGGCTCCGGTATCGGGATCGCGGTTGTCGATTCGGGAATATACAATGACCACCGGAGCTTTTCGCGTGGAACGGGCGGTGATCGGATCGTCTTTAGCAAAGATTTCACCGGCGAAGGCCGAGTTGACGATCCATACGGTCACGGAAGTCACGTCGCTTCGACGGCCGGTGGAAACTATTCGCTCTACGGCGGTGACTACGCAGGTATCGCCTCGGGTGCCAACCTTATAAATTTACGTGTCCTGAAGGCCGATGGAACTGGTTCTAAATCAGCCGTTCTGGATGCACTTAACTGGATCGCGGCAAACGCGTCCACCTACAACATTCGCGTCGTCAACATCAGTCTCGGCACGCCTTCGATCACCTCGTATTCGCAGGACACGCTCTGCCAGGCGGTCCGAAACCTAGTCAACTCGGGTATCGTCGTTGTCACGGCGGCCGGAAACAACGGCAAGGATGCTAACGGCCTCAAGCAATACGGAATGATCCATTCGCCAGGCAACGAGCCGTCTGCGATAACTGTCGGTGCGACCAATACGTTCGGTACGGATTCGCGGTCGGACGACGGAATCGCTACTTATAGCTCGCGTGGCCCGACTCGTTCCTATTGGACGGACACGGCCGGCACCAAGCATTTCGATAATCTGATCAAGCCTGACCTCGTCGCCCCCGGCAACAAGCTTATATACGC
>JBDTXM010000181.1:0-7951 GCA_040006215.1 Acidobacteriota bacterium | reverse complement strand
GGTCCTCGTCCGGCAGGACCGCATTGACCGTGATGTTGGTGTTCGTCGGGGTATTGCGAGCCTGCGCGTCGGATGCGATTGCCGTGACATTTTTCGTGCCGCCCGTTGCGTCAACCGGAATGGCCGCGAGAAACGAGAAAACATTGTCGCCAGCCGTCGCGTCCCCGTGCGAGCCATCATCAAAAAATGTTTGCGAGGCGAGGCCTCCGATGGTGCTCAGATCGCCGATGACGGTGATGCCGGTGCTCGGCGGCGTGGTGGCCGGGATGACAGTTACGCTCAGCAAGGTATTTCCGCCCGGCGAGACGGATGTCGGACTTGCAGCCATCGCGGCGAACAAGGTACTTCCTCCGCCGCTGCATACAAATGTCGTCGTGCTCGAATTGCGAGCTGCGCCCGGATTAGTGTTCGAAAAATCGACCGAATTATTGTCCGTGTCCTGGCAGCCGTTCAATCCCCGCGATTGGCTCGAATTATTCGCCGGAGCCGTGGTCCGTGTTCCCTCGAAAAAGATGTTGGTCGCATTTCCCCAGCCCACGGCGTCAATAACAGTTCCCGTATTCACGGCTCCGTTTCGTATCGCCAATCCGCCGACCGTAGCACTCATTGAACAGAGGCACACTGACGGCGTGTAGATCTTGTCCGCAGCAACACCGCCATCATAGGTCGACGAAGTAACCAGGTAGTATTGTCCCGGCTGAACAATTGTTGAGGTAGTCCAGCTCGCGAAGGGGCCTACGTCCGTCGTCCCGGCTGACGATCTATAAACGAGAACATAACCGTTCAGATCGACCGGAGCTGAGCCAATATTGTGCAGCTCGACAAATTCGTCATCTGCAACGCCGCCGCCGGCTTGAAACTGGCTGATGACAATATTTGGCGAAACCAGATTCGTATCGGCAGCCTGAGCGTCAGCCTCCGTGACGTGATCGAAATAAAAACCCAGCGCAACGACGATTGCGAGAGACAACAAAAACTTTTTCATGATACGAACTTCCTGTTTTTACTGCTGGAACGTTCCAGAAGGGCCAATTTTCGGGGCGTTTCTAATTTTAGCGTAGATCAAGGCCAAAATGGAATTGGATCTAGGAAAAGTTTGCAGGAATTTAAGATCGACGGCGAGGGCAATTCTCTCTCTGCCAGATCGCCGCGCAACGCGGCAGGCCCGAAAATGACCGAGACCACCTGTAAGGCTAACGCCGTATCAGATGGTCTCTATCTGCGAAACAAGAACGAAATTTATCCGGTTACGGATTGATCATCTTGTATAACTTTGCTGCGTATTCCGACCCGAGCGTTTGAAGCTGCCGGTATTCTGCCATTGCCGCAGCACGGTTGTTCGTCGCCAGATGAACCTGGCCGAGATAATAATGGGCGATCCCGTTCTTTTGATCGATCTCGAGCGAACGCCGAAGCGCGGTTGTCGCAGCCGGGTAGCGCTTTAGTTTCATGTTTGCATAGCCCAGCTCGTTTAATGCCGCCAGGTAATCGGGTTTTAGCCGCGTAGCTTCGTCCAAATATGTGATCGCATCCTCAAAATTCCCTAGATCGTTGTACGACCAGCCAATGTTGTAGGCGGCGACGTGATTGTCCTTATCGTACTCGAGGCCTTTAACATAAGCATCGACGGCCTTGCTGTAATCCTTGGTCCCGTAAAAATAGACATCACCGAGGCCCATGTACGAATTTCCGGACTCGGGGTCAAGCTCGATAGATCGGTTCAGGGCGTCGATCGCTTCGTCGTTTCGGCCCGCACGCCGAAGTGCGATACCGAGTTCTTCATAAGCGTCCTGATAATCCGGCCTGATCTCGGTCGCCTTCTGCAGCATCGAAACGGAATTTTCAAACTGTCCCTGATCGAAATACAGAACCCCAAGCTCATAGTGTCCGATAGATGACTGCGGATTCAGTTGAATACATTTTTTCAGTGCTACGGTCGCTTCGCTAATTCGTTTAAGCCGCCGCAGGGCATATCCCTTTTCGAGGAATGCCGCTGAATGGGTCGGCTGGATGATTACGGCACGATCGAGCGCGACAAGCGCCTTATCAAACTCGCCGAAATCGTTCTGGAGCCAGCCGATCCTGTAAAGCGCATTGGCGGACGGGCGAATATTTACCGCACTCTGGTAGGCCACGAGAGCACTGTCATAATCCTTGTCGTCATAAAATTTATTCGCCTCGGCCTCGTACTGGGCGGCCGTCTTGCCGGCCCTTGTCGTACGCTTTGGCACCGTATGTTTTGCGATGGCACGAACCTTTGGTTTGAACGTAGAATCGGCTCCGCCCGATCCGGCGACCCGGCCCCCGCCTTCGGTTTGAGCTCCCACGCCGACCGCGGCCACTAGAACCGCTAACACGACGGCGAAAAATTTATGATGTGCTTTCATTCTTCTGTCTCCTCAAAAAAGATCAGCGTATGGGTCGAGGATAAACGACCGGGCTCTTGTTGCCCGCCCTATCCACAGCACGAACGCCGAAAAAATAGTTATCTTTTGACATTTCCTTTGCCGAATAACTAGTTACGTTGCCGACAAATTTCGAATTGGTCCAATACGGCGAAGTAGTGTCGCGCCGGACCACCTCGTAGCCCGCAATGTCCGCGTCAGTATTCGCTTCCCATGTCAGGTCCGTGTCGTTCGTCAGCCCGGAGGTTATTATACCCACATTTTTCGGCTTGGCAGGTGCGAGGGCCAAATTTGCGAGACCGATCAGATTGATCCGCGTTACGTTCGCAATATATTCAAAATCGACAAACTCGGGCAGATCGCCATACTGCTTGCCTTCCACCATCTTCACAGTCTGGTGCTGATGCGTGTAGTCTTCGTGTGGCTCGGTGAATCGGACAGCCGCGTAACCTTGCTCGAGGAACGGGATATGGTCGCCGCCTCGTCCATAGCGGTCACGACGGTAAACGATCGTTGCCTTAAAATTCGGCGAATACATATCCGCCATCTCTTTGACATACCGGCCAAGCTGCCGAGATTGCGAATCGTTCTCGCCACCCACGCTTCGACGCGTATTCGCCTCTTGCGGCGTCTCGTTTGACGGGACACCTTCGGCAAAAACGCGGATCGACTGCCGGTCCGGAGCGTTTTTATAACTCATCACGCCGCCGATAATGTCGTTATCGAACATCGCTTCGATATTCATCTTTTTCTCGGCAGCCTGCTTTGCGAAATAGGTTGAGCCCGTCAGTCCCTGTTCCTCGCCCGGCACCGTCATGAAGATGATCGTTGCGTCAAATTTGTGCTTTGACATCACGCGGGCAAGCTCGATCGAAGCGGCTGTTCCGCTGCCGTCATCGTTCGCGCCGGGCGCGTCGCATTTGGAGTCGGTCGCGTCTAGATTGCACATCGAATCGTAATGGCCGGAAACCACGTAGAGACGGTCAGGGTCGGTGGTCCCTTTAAGGACGGCATAGACATTGGTCAGCACGGCGGCTTGGGGGTAGCGGCCCCTTGGCGGCGGAATTGCCCCCTGCGTGAAGGTTTGTTTTTGCACGTCGAGGCAGCCGCCGCAATCGGCGCTGATCCGCTGAAACTCACTATAGATCCAGTCCCGCGCCGCGCCGACTCCCCGTTTCGGATCGTCTTGCGATGAGAGCGTGTTCCGCGTTCCGAATGAAACGAGCTTTTCTATCGTAGCTTCGATATTTTTTGCGGAGACCTGCTTCATCATCGCCGTGATCTCAGGATTCGTCTTTGTTGCCGTTTTTTGCGTTAGCCCGCTAACGGTAAAAATCCCTACACATAAAGATAAGGCCAAAATCCGTTTAACTTTCATCCGTGATCGAAGGTTCATATTGTTATGGTTTCCTCGTACCCCATGTCGGTGACGGCGGTTCCTTTGTTGCCCGATTGACGGGTCGTTCTTTGAGCATCCGCATCGCTTCGGCCACGGCTCGTTCAAGCTGCGGATCGTGACCGTCGATAACGTCCTTCGGCCAGTTTTCTACGTCAATGTCTGGCGGAGTTCCTTCGTTCTCGACAGCCCATTTATTGTCTCGCGTAAAAAATCCGCCGCGCGGTGCGATCATAGATCCGCCATCGATAAACCCTGGCGTGTCGGCCGTGTGGACCAGCCCGCCCCAGGTTCGCTTGCCGACGAGCGCCCCGACCTTTCGATAATGGAACATCCATGGCATCAGGTCGCCGCCTGAACCGGCCATTTCGTTTATGATCATCACCTTCGGCCCCCAGATGCCGGCCGACGGCGACGTGAACGGGTAACGATCGCCCGCGACGTTATTAAAATAGCCGTCAAAATCGCGCTGCAGCACGTCGATTATATAATCGGCTGCCGACCCTCCGCTGTTGTACCGTTCGTCGATGATCGCGCCCTTTTTGTCCTGCTGCGCAAAATAGTAACGATTAAAGCTCGAATATCCCGGCTGGCCCGTGCTGGGTACGTACACATACGCGAGCTGCCCGTCCGAAAGCTTCTCCACCAATCGCCGGTTGGCTTCGACCCAGGCACGTGTCCGCAAACCCTGTTCGTTGGCTGTCGGAACGACGGTCACCTGCCGGGCGCCGTCCATCGTCGGTTTGTCATTGACCGTAAGTGAGGTCTGCCGGTTCGCCGTGCCGTCGAGCAATCGGTAAATATTGTCGGGAGCCTTCAACTCGATTCCGTTGATCGCCAGTATGTAGTCACCGACATTTACATTCGCTCCAGGTACCGCCAGCGGCGACCGCAGATCCGGATTCCAATTTTCATTGTCATAGATCCGCGTTACCTTGTAACGGCCGCTGTCGATAGCGAAATCCGCGCCTAGCAATCCGCCGCCGGAATTCGGAACGTCCGGCATGTCACCGCCGCGAACAAACGAATGCCCGATCGCGATCTCGGCACCCATCATGTCCAGCAGGTAATTTAGATCTGCGCGGTGCATCACATAGGGAAGCATCGCTCCGTACATTTCCTTGTCCTTGGCCCAGTCGGTCCCGTGGAGGTTGGGAACGTAGAGATAATCCCGCTGATTTCGCCAGCCTTCGTTAAATATCTGCTTGAATTCCTCTTTCGGGTCGAGATACATCCGCAGGCTGTAATTCAACCTGCCGGCACCCGCTTGCGGAGCAACCTTGTCCGCATCCACGAGAAACAACGACGGAGCCGGAGGCCGTCCGCCTCCGCCTCCCGGAGCGCCAGGGCTGCCGGAGCCGCGATAGACCAGCTTGTGCCCGTCGGCACTAACGCTAAATCCCCCAACGCCGCTCACGAACGGAGCTGCCTTGCGGTCGCTCAACCGATATCGAATGAGATCGCCGCCGGGAGCTTGAGCGTTTCTCGCTGCCTCGATATAAAAAACAGTTCCGTCGCCGCCCGCAGTAAGGTTTGAATACTGCCGCTCAGGCACGCCGGGTACGGAAATTATTCGCTTCGACAATCCGTCAAAATCTATCTGTACCGTTACGGGTGGCCGCTGCCTTCCGGGAATCGGCGTCTCACCGTCAGCGCCGGGGCGTCTCTCGGGCGGCCCCGAACTTACGCCTTTGTCCTCGTCGCTCTCGGGAAGCAGCGGGCTTGCGTCGCCTTTTTTCAAAACGGCGAGGTACAATCCGAAATTCTCGTCATGATCGTACGACGTCATGTCGAGCCACTGCGAACGCAATCCGAAATCAGTCGAACCCAAAAACCACAGGTATTTTCCGCTCGCGTCCCACACCGGCCACGTGCAGTCCGCCAAACCGTCAGTTACCTGTTTCGATTCGCCCGTTTCGACGTTCGTCACAAAGATCGCCTTGTACATCGATTGCAGGTGGGACGCATACGCGATCCATTTCGAATCTGGGCTCCACACCGGGTTCATCGTGCGTGCCGGAACCATCCACGGATCGTTGCCGACCATCTTTGCGGTGCCCGATGCAACATCGACGACCCAAGCCTTCAGATTGGTGTCCGTGAACAAAACTTTTTTTGAATCAGGCGACCACGACGCGGTGTAATAATGCGTCGGCTTATCGAGAACGATCTCTTTCGGCGGTGTGATCCCGTCCTGTGCCTCAATATAAAGGCGATATTCACCCGAGCGGTCGCTGAAGTAGGAGATGAATTTCCCATCGGGCGACCATGCGGGATCGCGCTCCGCAGAGCCGCTCGTGTTGGTCAGGTTTCGAACGTCTCCCTTCTCCGCGGGAATCGTAAAGATCTCGCCGCGAGCCTCGACCAGCACGCGCTTTCCGGTCGGTGAGATTTCGAGGTTGGTCATGCGATTGCTGACGTCTTCCCAACGCGGCATCATCCACGGAAAATCGCCCGTGACATTAATGTTTACAATGTGTTCTTTGCCAGACTTCGGATCGAGTTCGTGAACATAACCCGCTTGCTCGAAAACGACCGATCCTGCTCCTGAGTCCATCGTCTTAACATCAAGATCGCGAAATTTCGTCGCCTCGGCCAATTTCTTCGAACCCATTTCGTACGTCCACACATTTTGGACACCATCGCGATCCGAGATGAAATAGACCGTGTCGCCGACCCAAACGGGATCGATGTCTTTTGAATCGGTCCATGGCGGCGAAACCAAATCCCAGCTCTTTGTGTCGACTATCCATATAGGACGATTCTGGCCGCCGCGATAATTGCGGCGTTCGTCGTCCCACGAGTTGTTCATCCGGTAGGCGATGTGTGTGCCGTCGGCCGATATTTTTCCCTGAAATCCCCGCGGCAGAGCCATCGGTTCTTCGACGCCGCCTTCGGCCGGAACTGTCCAAAATCGCGGAGCCCCGCTCGGTGCCGCGGTCGCCCGTGTCGAGGTAAACATTATCGAGCGTCCGTCCGGCGTCCAGCCTTGAACAGCGTCGGCACCCGGATGCCACGTCAATCGCTTCGGCTCGCCGCCGTCGGCCGAGACGATATACACGTCCTGGTTTCCGGCATACTCGCCCGTGAACGCGATCCATTTTCCATCAGGCGAAAAATGCGGATTCGAGGTCTGTCCCTGAAAGCTCGTCACGCGACGCGCAGTGCCCCCGGAGCGCGGCACGATCCAGATATTTTGCGCGTAGGCGAACGCGATCTGCGTCGAGCTGACAGTTGGCGTTCGCAAGAGGCGCGTGCCCTGTGCTACGGCTCCGGTAAAGCCGACACTGATCATGGTGGCAAGCAGGACCAGGCTCCGGCCGCAGAACCCCGCTCTCAGGGTTGAATCAGACATTTGGTTTATCCTCCAAGAACGAACAGTTTCAGGTGTGCGCCGCCGATTCTAGCACGAAGGAAACCGCCGCACAAAACAAACGCCCGCTTCGCACGCCCCGCCATTTCGCCACCGTGCAAAGCTCTAGTTTCTCCCACACTGCGACTGCGCAGCCATTGTTGCTGAGCCCACTGGTCCCCCGGCATCATCCTTGAATTATTTCTTTGCGGGAATATAATTTAGGGATCAACCGTCTTCTACTCCTAAGGAGAGATCGAAAATGTCCTCCGACACAGATCCCGGCATGAATTGGCTTCTCGAGCTTCACCCCGAGCCCAGGCATGTCCGGGTGACGCTCTCTGGGCACTTTCGCGTTAATGCTCTCAGGGAGGTGTGGACGGATATTTTTACAAAAAAACTTTGGCGGCAGGACGCCCCGATCGTTTTCGATCTTGCCGAGATAGAAGTTATCGATCTAACTTTCAAAGATGTTGAGGAAACGGTCGCAATGCTTCGCGAGATACGCGGGGAACTCCCCGGCGGCCGCCTGATCATCATCGCTGGTGCCGCCGTCCAATTCGGAAAGACCCGCCAATACCAGACCCTCGCCGATCTGCGCCGGGGCCTCCGCGTCGACGTCTTCAAAACCGAAGCCGAGGCCCTGCAATCCCTCATCGACGCGTAACGACAGGATCAGGGAATCGTTAGCGGAAAATCGTGAATGGGAAAGAGCATTTTTGGTGCAACCGTGCCGTCGAACAGACGAAGGAATCGCCGATAGTGCATAATTACCCGCATGTCGCGGCAAATATCATC
>JBDTXM010000180.1:0-8003 GCA_040006215.1 Acidobacteriota bacterium | reverse complement strand
CGATCGTCGGAATTCCGGTGGAACTGTTGAGAACGTACCAGTTGTTGTCCGAAGGGCGGTAGACGGCGATGTCGTCTTTGCCGTCACCGTCGTAGTCGGCTTCGACGGGTTTGTCACCGGGCTGTCCCCAACCGACGATCTGCACGCTGGTCGTGGAGTTCAACATGTACCAGACACCGGTCGAAGGCCGATAGACAGCGACATCCGTTTTGCCGTCGCCGTCGTAATCTGCCGGAACAGGAACGTCGCCCGCGTTGCCCCAACCCGAGATCGAGACGCCTCCGTCGGAAGTCCGAAGAACGTACCAAACGCCGGTCGATGGCCGATAGACGGCGACATCGGTCTTTCCATCGCCATCGAAATCGGCCGCCTCAGCGACATCACCCGGATTGCCCCAGCTTGCGATCATGACGGACGAATCGGAACTCCGCAGCACGAGCCACTGCCCGCTCGAAGCTCGATACACAGCCAGGTCAGTTTTCCCGTCACCATCAAAATCCCCCGGAGTCGACACATCACCCGCGTTCCCCCAGGTATTTGTAAACGTCCCTCCATCACTCGACTTGATCGCAAACCAACTCCCATCCGAAGGCCGCTGCACCGAAACATCACTCCGCCCATCCCCATCAAAATCCGCCCGCGAGTGGCGAGCAGCCACAGTCGAAACTCCACTCCAAAAGCCGCTCTGAAGATCGAACGAACCTCCATTGGAAATAACGCCGGCTACGGGCTGACCGATCGTCCCGTTAACTGTGAAAGTTGCGCCTGTCGAATTTCCGCCGCCGCCTGCGATCACGGATCTCGTAACTGTGAAGGTGCCGCCTGATTGCGCGAACGCGTATGTAAAACCTAACAGGTACCAGAATACTAAGGAGATAAATCTCAATTTCATTTTGGCTGTCCTACGATTCGGCTTCGTTCCGGCTTAAAACACTGCAAGGTAAAATCCGTTGTCCGCATCGGCCACGGCCGGGCCAAACGTCGAGATTCGGACACGAAGAGTATTCTGACCCGTAGGCCGTAAGTGAAAAACGTCGACATTTTCCTGGGAAAAATTCGAAGGTAAAGCTAATGTCGCAGAAAATATTCTCGAATTTATTTGCTGCGGGAAGGTGATGTCATAGTATCCCGTCTGAGGATGTGAAACACTTACTCCGCAAACTGCGGGAGTTTGGGGGTTATAACAGAGGTTCATCGTGCCGTCAGCATTGATAAGAATCCCGAATTTGAGAAGCCCGGACGCTGCTCCGTTCTGCGCAAGGTTAGCATTGAGCACCGTCAGATTACCATTGACGCTTTGCATAAAGGCGTCGGTGGTTCCATCCCTGAACGTAATAAAGGGTTGAAAGCCCACCACTTTTAGGGCATCCTGCGCGCCTATTTCAAGTTTGCTAGTTGGCACGGTCGTCCCAACACCCACGCGACCGTTATTGTCGATATAAAGGTCATAGGTGGGCGGGTTGACGGTATTGCCGGGAAAGCTTTGGGTCCGAAAGAAAAACAATCCCAAGCTGTTGTGACTAATGCCGTAGTTCGGATTTGCACCCCCGGTTCTCCAACCGATGGCCGACTGATCTTCCATCTCGAGCGCCCCTCTCCAGCTAGAGTTGGTCCACGGAGGAGCATTGAAGATTGCAAGGCGATGATTTGCTGGTGCTGTTGAACCGACGGAGAGCGAACCGTTCGTAATAATACTGCCGCCGAATATAGACCCACCGCTGGCACTGATATTCCCCGCAGTATTGATTCCCGCTGAGGAGGTAACCGGACCAGATAGATTCAAACTGGCAGTCTGCGGCGATGCTGTGTTTTGAATATAACTGGCGCTACCGGGAAGCGGGTTTCGAGCGTCAGAAAGACGTGCATCCGTTGTTTGGACATACTGCGCCGCATTAACGCCCCCGAGCCTTTGCGAATCGAGAGCAACATCGGCCGTCGCGGCAGAAAGTGTTCGAACGGAATAAGGCGACGACCCGATCTGTTCGCGAGGTGAAAGAGTTACATAACCCTCGCCGGAATTGTGTCTGACAGCGATCTCGAGCCATCGGTTTGCACCCGAAAGCGCGTTCGAGCCGAAATCAAGCTTTGACGCGAAAATTCCTTGAGCAACCACCACTGGAAGGTCCGTGATTGTCCCCCCGATCTGTGCACCCCCTGAAAGAGAATCGAAGAGCTTGAACTGCATCTGAAAAGCGCCGCTCGCTGGAGTTCCAGAATCGGTGAGCCTTCCCTGATAATTAAATGACGTCGTTTGCGCGAAGCAATAATTACTCACGCATGAAAAGACCGCTAGGGCAAAAATCGTACATGCACGTCTTTTAATCTTGAATGACATATTTTTTTTGACTTATTTGACTTGAATCGTCAATAGTGAAGTACCATGGCTGAGTTTTGCGACGCACTAAAGGCTAGTAGTAGGCGCCGATTCCCCCGGCATTCCACATTCCAGCTAACACCGCTCCTATCAGTCCGACGCCGGTCCCCCAACCGCTTGTGCTCTGTCGGTCAAATAATTTCGTGGCCCACCCGGCCGAAATGCGGGTGAGGTAATATCCGAGTGCGCCGGCAGCACCGGCAGTCTCGACTGCTCCGTAGGAATGATTTAAGTCCTGCAATGAAAACGGGCGGGAACATGCGAGATCGCTCCATAGGTCTGGCATCCTGTTTTTTGCGACATCTATGGGACTGGGAGCTACACCGCCACCGAGACTACCCCCGCTCCCACCCCGACGGCAGCAAAAAAAAGTTTTGCTCGAATATCAGCAGATTTACTGCGAAATTCGTAAACGAAAATTCCAGCTCCTACACCTACCACTGCCCCAGCTTGAGCTACACCGCAAGCCTGCCAATCGGACGCTTCATCTGAATACCCCATATTCAACCTCCTACGCAAAAATCGAGAACTTCGGAAATCTGAAATATAGTAAATTGTTCGCAGAGGAATGGTAACTACGTAGAAACACAGGGATGAGCGAAAGGGTCTGGTTTGGTTAATCTTAAACTAATCGCTCACGTAAAGCCTTAGCGACAGCCTCCGTTTTTGAGTGAACCAGGAGTTTTTCGTAGATGTTCTTGAGGTGAAAGGAAACTGTGCTGGTTGTGATACCCAGTTCGGCCGCGGCAGTTTTGTAATGATGCCCCTCGACCAGCATTTTCAGAACACGGATTTCCCGATCGGTCAGGCGATAATTCGCGTGGTCGGGTGGCCGGAATGTGCGAAAAAGATCGACGACCCGCCGGGCAACGCCTGGCGACATCGGAGCGCCCCCCGCTAGGACGTCGTTAATGGCTTCAATGATCTTTGCCGGTGGCGTGTCTTTCAGAAGGTATCCATTAGCTCCTGCGCATAGGGCTCGAAAAACCTTATCGTCTTCATCGTGTACGGTCAGAACGACGATGAGAAGATCAGGGAAATTTTGCCGCAGAATGCTGGTGCCTTCTATACCATCGATTCCCGGCAGTCCGATATCGGTCAACACCAGCCGGGCATCGACGCTATCCATCGACCGAAGGGCCTCTTCGAACGATCTAAAACTTCCGGCGCAACTTAAACCTCGGGTCAATTCTATCAATGCCCGCAGACCGTCACGCAGTTCGCGTTCGTCTTCGATAAGGATAATGCGAACGGGCATTACATTTTTTGCTGGCTCTAACATTCGGGAATTCCGTGTTGAATAGAATAGACGCTCGGGGTTCTGCAGCGAACCTATGTATTTGCGTGGGCTGTCCGGGAAATCGTCAACGATATGCAAGTTCCTTCATCAGATGCCGATCGAATAGCGATGCGGCCGTTGAGCTTTTCGGCACGTCTTTTCATATTCGACAATCCGTTTCCCGACATCTGCTCGGATATATCGAAACCGAGGCCGTTGTCTACGATCTCCAGAACGATCTCGTGCCCCGAGACGTGAAAATCGATGTCTACGTGCGAACAGTTGGAATGGCGCTCCGCATTATTTATGGCTTCCTTAAAGATCAGGAAAAGCTCACGGCGAACATCCATCGAAAGCCGAGTCTCGGTCCCGCGTTCGGGAGAATCGAACTTAACGGAAATATTTCTTGGGACCATCACGTCTTCGGCATGCTCGCGCATTTTTCGCGTCATTTCGAGCACGGAATCACGACCCGGATCAATTGCCCAGACAATATCGCGCATTGACGCGACCGACGACCGCGAGACTTCGGCTATCGTCGTCAACATACGCTTGCTTTCGGTATTGCCGTGAGCAAGCTGCATATTCACAACATCGCTCAACAGCGAGATCTTCGATAGATTCGAGCCGATGTCGTCGTGTAGATCCGTCGCAATTCGCGTTCGGGTCCTTTCCATCTCGAGCAGTCGGGTCAATCGGTAGCGGTAGAACACGGACACGATAAATACCGCGAGCGCGAAAATACCGGCTATGAACCACCATCGCCTCCATAACGGAGCCGCTATGCGGAAGCTCACCGTCGCGGGGAAATCGCTTCGTATTGCGTCTCGAGTGAGAGATCGTATTGACAGCGTATAGTTCCCGCTTTGCAAGTCTACGAAGTTCAACGTTCTATCAGTGGTTGGAGTCCAATCAGAATTATTGATCGTGTATTCATATCGGAGTTTCTCGCCGAGGGTGGCGCCGAGTCCAACAAAATCAATCGAAACGGCCTGTTGTCCCGAATCCAAGTTCATCTGCGAAATCGAATTCTCGCCAAGGATCGAAACGCTCTTGGGCGCCCCGTTGATCCGCAAACCAGTAATTAGGATCGACGGCGGTTTGCGTGACTTTTCGGCCTTGGGAACGTAATGCGCGAGTCCTCGACTGGTTCCGAACCATAGATCTCCGACCCTATCGCGATAACATTCTTCGACTGTGCTGTCCGGCAGACCGTCAAACGTCGTGAAATTCTCGACGATTCCACTCAAGGAATCTAGACGGTCGAGACCTCGGCCCGATCCGACGTATATCCGTCCGAACACATCTCCAGTTACGCAGTATGCTCCGTTACTGGATAGAGAGTTTGAAGTTGTGTAGTTGGCAAGTTGAATTGCCTCGGCGGCAGGGTCGTCAAGCCGCAACAAACCGTCCGTAGTGTCGGCGATCCAAAGGCGCCCTGCATCGTCGACATAAAGATCTCGGATCCACCCCCGAAGCAGGGAGCTGTCGCTTTTTGTAAACACATGGAATTCGCCGTTGCGGAACCTTAACAACGCAGTGTTGTCGTTATCGCTTCCCGTCCCAATCCAGAGATTGCCGGCATGGTCCTCGGCAAATGCGGTTACAAGGCGTTTCGTGTCAATCTGTGCGGCCTCCGAATAATTGTGCCATTTATCATGCGACCTTTCCCACCTCCATAGTTCGTTGGTGCTGCCCGTGGTTGCTACCCATACATTTGAATCACGATCCTCGAAGATCCTAAATATTTCGACTTTTTGGGGAAATCGTGTTTGCTGCAGGGCTATATCTTTAAGCTTGGTAATATCGGTTCCGGGCGGGGACCTGTAAAGACCCGAACCGGTTGGAACCCACCAGGCATCGGCAGAGTCCTGGACAACAGTTTGCTTCCAGCCCCAGCCAAAGTACCTGACCGAATCGGCAAAGCGTGGTTTATACGGAGTAAAATTATCACCATCGGAACGGCTTATTACACGCCCGTCGTCATTGGTTACGGTAGCAAACAGGCGTCCCGCTCGATTCTCAAAGATCGAATTTGTAACTCCTCGGCCAAGGCCATCCGCATCCGTGTAATAGGAAAAACCGTTTCCCGACAATTTCTTCAGGCCACATCTTGAACCAATCCAAAGATTTCCGTCTTTGTCCTCGAACAAACTCCAAATATCGAGATCGCAAAGGTCATTCGCGGCCGTGTAAGTTTTACAAACACCTCTGCCCTCGCCTTGCCATAGACATAGACCGCGCGTCGTGCCCACCCAGAATTTGCCCGAGGACGTTTCGAGAAGTGCCGGAATCCAGCTCGAAGATAGGCCGTCCGAAGCCGTGAAGCATTTTTCTACTCGCGGGATGTCCGCCGGAGCGGCGAGCCGACAAAGACCGCCCACGTGTCCCGGACGGAGTCCAACCCATATTCGACCATCGGCTGCTTCAAAAAGAGAGGAAATAACCTGCTCTGGTAACTGAGGTATGGCCTCGAAATTTCGTTCGCCGGTGCCTCCTCCCGAAAAGAAAAGACCGTCGTTACTTGTTCCGACAAATAACCAACCTTTCTTTGTAAAAATAAGGGTGGAAATATCCGCGGTATCCTTCCCATTGCCTTCAATGCCGAGCTTCGCTTTCTTAAAAGTGGTTCCATCAAAAAAATACAGACCTTTATCGCTTCCTGCGACTATCTCGCTACCGTTGTTCTCGATGAGTGTCTGAAATTTCGCGGAAGGATCGTCTTCTGGGTTAAAGATCGTAAATAGGGGCATCTCCGTCGAACCTCTAATTCCTTTTGGATCGAGACGTGCCAGACCTCCATCCGTAGCCAGGTAAATTATCCCCTGTCGGGTCTGTAGAAAATCGTTTACATGCCGATCGGGCAAGCCGTCATCGACCGTAAAATTAGTAAAGCCATATCCATCGAATCGCGAAACGCCTTCAGCAGTGCAGAACCAGAGAAAGCCGTGCTCATCCTGTCGAATTTTATAGACGGAGTCCCGCAGCAATCCATCAGCAACGGTATAGGTTTTGACGGGGAGATGCTCGCCTCTTGCCACCGGAGAAAGCAGGAGAATGAGCCCAAGAAAAAAAAGCCAAAAACAAAACTGTTTCCGTTCCGAGTTTTGACCGATCGAGACTCGTGTGTTCCTATTCCCAACTGTGAAATCGTCAGTGATTGCGGCATTATGGCACGCGATACATCGCTTTTACAAGAAAAGCTGGACGCGGGTAGTGTCTTAAATTGAAATTAATAATGCGATCCCTAGATCGCGGCCCAAATTAGAACTCCAGCCATGACAATTGCGGTTGCAACCTTGAAAGCGGCAGTCTTTTGTTTGTCAGTGATTAATCGCCTCTCGTAAAGTAGAGTGAATCCAGCCCGATAAAGTTTTGTGTTCGCTCTTTTTCACTGCCTTTGTAAATGCCGAAATCCCTCCACGCCTAGTTTGAACTTCATAAGCTAGGAACACTTCGGTATGTACCAGGCCCGTTCACATGATTGAGATCCAGCAGCTACGGGCTGAGAGGTTGAATGGCCTAACCAGGTCAGGATCACCATCCGCGGGCTGATCCAAGCTGAAATAGCCGATCTATTCGGCAGCGAGGGGTACCGGCTTCCGGAGACGGTTTGTCAATCTCTCGTCAAAAACGGACTTTGAGGTCCTCCCAGTTTTCGCAACGATCTCGCCCAAGAGCGTGGACCAGTGCCCGCTCCTCTCATTACGCATTCGGTCGTAGACGGCTAAAGGACTACGACAATTTTAGTTACTCGAAAAAACGAAATGAAAACGCAAAATAGAAATTCACAAGCTGATAAAAAACAGACGTATCAAAAATAACTCTTTCAACCACAGAGGGAATCTCTGCTCTTTACTGACCGCGAAATGTTCACGAATTGTATGAAAGTGAAAACGGAACCTTTTAGCTTCGTTCATTGATTTACAGGTGTATAAGGGTTCGAGAAGTGATCAACTTTTACGCTTTACGGGTTATTTCCAACTCCTTTTCTAATGCTTTGACTGATAGTCGGATTCCCCGGATTTGTGCGGCTGAGTAGATTATCCCAAGCGGTTTTGCCGCTTCAATTCCGAGCGAACCGTCGGATGTCCGGCTTTAGCAACTTGGCGATTTTATAGATTGGAGACTGTTCCTTGATACGCAGACGTTCGAGTAAACGCTTATCTATCCTTCTTGGCGCGATCGGCGGGAGATCGCGGCTATATTAGAAATCGATAGACGGCAACTTCGGATTCGTTGTGGAAAGCTGGTGGCTTTGCAGAGTGATTATACGTCATTGGAACGAGGGACTTAGTATCAAGATCTCACTGATCGGCTGTGCGGTCGCGTAGACAAGGTCGCCTGTCG
>JBDTXM010000179.1:0-8024 GCA_040006215.1 Acidobacteriota bacterium | reverse complement strand
CGCTGGCCTGCGGTTCCCCAGTTTCCGCTGCCGGCACAACAGGTTTTTCGGGCGCGGGCTTCACTTCTATGGGTGTTTCGGCCGGCTTGGCCGGTTCTAACGTTACGCCCTCTTTCAAAGAACCGTCTGAGTTAAATTTACGCCGGTCCGCCACCTTATAGCTAACTTCTTCCTGATTGTCGTCTTTTCCGATCATAAAGTTTAGTGTAATGAGTTAATCTTACCATTTCAGATTTACATCGCGGAAGTCCAATACTTTTATGTCGGAAAAACTTGACGAACTTGTTGCCGTAATGAAACGTTTGCGGGCACCGGGCGGGTGCCCTTGGGACCGGGAGCAGACCTACGCCTCGCTCGCCCAATATTTGTTGGAAGAAGCCTACGAGACGTTTGACGCGATCCAAGAAGCGGACAAAACAGGCGAAACGGCCAACCTCAAAGAGGAACTGGGCGATCTGCTCCTCCAGGTTGTTTTTCACTCGATCATCGGTGCGGAAAAGGGTGATTTCACGATCGAGGATGTTGCTGCCGGTGTTACGCAAAAGTTGGTCCTGCGGCATCCTCATGTTTTCGGTGACTTGAAGCTGGAGCGGGCGGAGGATGTTCTCGACAATTGGGACATGCTGAAAGCTAACGAACGAAAGGCCTCGGGGAAGAAAGAGAAGGTGCTCGAATCGATCCTTGACGAGGTGCCCGTTCATTTTCCGGGCTTGCTTGAAGCGTTAAAGGTTACTAAACGGGCAGCCAAAGTCGGGTTCGATTGGCCAAGCGCGGAGCCGATCTTTGAAAAGATCGAAGAAGAGATCGGCGAACTGCGAGAGGCTATCGATAAACGTGATATTGGTGAGATGGCCGAAGAGGTCGGCGACCTGCTTTTTGCGGTCGTCAATCTCGCGCGGCACCTCGATGTAGAGCCGGAGACCGCTTTGAAGCGAACCAACAAAAAATTTCGCCGCCGATTCAAATTCATTGAGGACGAGCTTAAAACAACAAATACTTCACTAGAAGAAAGCAGCCTCGAAGGGATGGATGCGTTATGGAACAAGGCAAAAACTGCTGGAATGTAAAGAATCGTACCGATTTAGAACGGTGATATGATTACGAAGTGTTTGATTCTCTTTCCGAACTGCCCTCAAACTGAACAAAAACATAAGTATCCCGCTTGGCACGGTGCTTGCGAATAGCATTGCGTCTATTAATACTGCGCACTTAATTTTGGCGCGGGAATGTTTTATTGGAACCAGGGAGGGTTGTTAGAGATGAGTAAATTTATCAGGAATTTAATGTTTGTATTTGCGAGCGTCGCAATGCTCGCGGTAGCAGGATCGGCTCAGGACTCAGAGAAGCAGGTCATTGTCCATCCGGACGGGTCCTATACGGTGATCGAGTATCCGGTAAACAAAGAGGTGGTAGTTAACCTGCTGCCGACGGCGGGAATCAATGGCAGCACGGCGTCCGCACGAGTAGTTCGCCGCGACGACGGAACGAAAGTCTATTTCGACGTAAATGGAGCTCCGTCCGACTGGGCCACAGTTTATGCCTATGCAATAGATTCGTCGGGCGCGCCGACACTTTTGGGCCCGATAGCGTTTTCGAGCGGCGTTGGTAAAGGTGCGTTTACGACACCGATGAAGGACTTTATGCTGGTGCTTTCGCCAAATGAGGGAATGGTCTCGTACGATACGGCGACACCCGTCGTTTATCGAAGCGAGGCTCCAAAGGGTTATGCGATCGTCCCCCGGCGAATGACAAGCGAACGCAAAGCCGTGGCGCGAGGGCGGTCGGTCGACTCAGCCTATCAGGTACCGCTTCTGGGCATTCCAACCTTTAAGGGGAAAACCACGGAGGTTCGGGTCAAATTTAGTGGCGAGCTTGCCGGCCTGGACGGGAAAGCGTATTTAAAGCCGGAAGGCGGAAAAACCACGATAAAAATGCGTTTCAGCGACATGAGGAAAGTGCCCACTGATAAACGTTTTGTCTTGTGGGCCTCGTCGCCTGACGGATCGTTTACCAAGATCGGACAGGTCATTAACAGTGGTTCGCGGGACGAATCAGAGATCCGGGGAGAAACAGCAATGGCAGACTTTGGTTTGTTGTTGACGCTTGAGGATACGGATGTGGAGCAGCCGACCAGCACTGTCTACTCGCCATTTACGGTTACGCCGTAAGTACGCGGGTTGTTGGTTTGTGACGAGAAAGGCGGGCTTCAGCCCGTCTTTTTCTATGGCGCAAAAATCTCGTGGAGGCGATCCAGCGTTTCAATCTGTTTAGCTTTTTCGATCTCACCGATCTTTTTGACCAAACGGATCTTATCGACGGTTCGGATCTGGTCCAAGACTATCGAGCGGTCGCTGTTTAGAAAGTTTGCGGGAACGCGAGTCGGATACCTGGCCGCGGGGGACGATAGCGGAGCGATGATAACGTGACCAATATTTCTGTTCATCTCGTCGGGCGAGATGACAACGCACGGACGCGTGTTCTTCGGATCGTTCGAGATGTCGTCATCAAGATTGACGAGAAATACGTCGAAACGGTTTACCATTGCCACTCCTTTTTATCGAAGGCGGCGGAAGTGCCGGTTCCTACCAAATCTTCATCATCATTCTCCGCCATGACTTTGAAAGCCTCGTCCCAACCAACCCGCGGTTTTTGTATGTTGCGTATTAGAACACCTTCGGCGTGAATTTCAAGATCGACGTCACCCTTCAGGCCGCTTTCTTCGAGTAAGACTTTTGGAATTCGGATTCCCTGCGAATTGCCGATCTGGATTATCTGCGATCTCATAATTACATTGTAATTACAGTCAAGGAAGTAGTCAAAGACATTCAAGGGCACGCAACGCGCTCAACCAAGAACTTTATTGGGATTCGATCTGCCTAAGTCCGTTGGTATACGGCCAGAGCACCTCCGGGAGCAGAATGCTGCCGTCCTCTTGTTGATAGTTTTCAAGAATTGCGATCCAGGTTCGGCCCACGGCCAAACCGGATCCGTTTAGCGTGTGGACATACTCAGGCTTGGCACCGCCCGCACGGCGGAAGCGAAGATTCATCCGACGCGATTGAAAATCACCGCAGTTCGAACAGCTCGAAATCTCCCGATAGGTTTTCTGGCTGGGCAGCCAAACCTCGATGTCATATGTTTTGCGAGCACCAAAGCCCATGTCACCCGTGGATAGAACGACCGTCCGATACGGCAGGCCCAGGAATTGGAGGATGCGCTCCGCATTCGCCGTCAGTTTTTCGTGCTCTTCTTCGGAATTTTCGGGAAAAGCGAGCTTTACCAGTTCGACCTTTTCGAATTGATGCTGCCGGATCAATCCCCTTGTGTCACGGCCGTAGCTGCCCGCCTCACTTCGAAAACACGGCGTGTAGGCGACAAAGTGCTTGGGCAGATCCGAAGCATCAAGGATCTCTTCGGCGTAATAATTGGTGACGGGAACCTCCGCCGTCGGGATCAGAGCGAATTCCCTTTCATCCTTAATGTGAAAAAGGTCATCCTCGAACTTCGGAAGCTGATTCGTGCCAAAGAGCGCCTTGCGATTCACAAGAAAAGGAGGAAGTGTTTCAGTGTATCCATGCTCGTTCGTATGAACATCGAGCATAAAATTGACGAGGGCCCGTTCGAGGCGGGCTCCGGCACCATTCAGGATCGCGAAGCGAGAACCCGCAATCTTGGTGGCCCGTTCAAGGTCAAGAATACCCAGAGCCTCGCCGAGATCGACGTGGTCCTTTGGCTCAAAATCGAAAACACGCGGCTCGCCCCATTTTCGGATCTCACGATTTTCCGACTCATCCAATCCGACTGGAACATCATTGGCCGGGATATTCGGAAGTCCTGCAAGCAGTTCGTGCATCGCCGCTTCCGACTGGTCACGCTGTTCTTCAAGTTCGGCCTGCCTGTCTTTGAGGCCGGCAACCTCAGCCTTTTTGATCTCTGCTTCGTCCTTTTTGCCGGTCTGCATGAATGCGCCGATCTCTTTGCTGGCGGCGTTCCGCTGCTGGTTTATGCCGTCAGCTTCGTTTATGACGCGGCGGCGCTCGGCATCGAGTTCGACGAACTTATCGAGCGTTTCGGGCGGGAAGTTTCGATTCGCGAGCGCGGTTCGAACCGAATCGAGATTTTCTCGAACGAAGTGAAGGTCAAGCATTAGTTACCTGTTCTTGGTTGCGAGCATTACGAGGACCTTGTCGATGCGTCTAAGTCTCGTTTCGGGCTGTTTTGCCTGTTCGATCGCACGGACATGCTCCTTTCTGTGCGTATAGCTGAGGCTGTCCCAAGCGTCTCGCAGGTCGTTTCGTTTTAGCTCGGCAGCCAGATCCTTCGGTACCGCTACCGTTCTTTCGACGACATCCTGCTCGATGGTGACTACAATGTTATCACCAGCCTCGACGCACGCCGCCTCACGGAACGTTTTTGGTATACCCAGCATGTACCTACCGCCCATGCTGACGATCGAACCGCGGTATTCGGCCCCGTTTATGCCAACCTTAACCAAAACGCGCTTGGCTCCATAGATCTTTTCGACATCAAACGGGATCTTGATGCCTGTGGCGTCTAGTTTAGAGTGCTTTTCGAGCTTTGCAGTGAATGTTTGTTTGTCGGCCATATTTAACCTAAAATTTAAGCTTTGTGTAGCAAAACACTTACTAATTTAACAAAAACGCAATGACAAAGAAAATTCGCAAAGCTGTTTTCCCCGCGGCGGGCCTCGGAACAAGGTTTCTGCCCGCGACCAAAGCCTCTCCTAAAGAGATGCTTCCGCTGGTCGATAAGCCGTTGATCCAGTACTCGGTGGAGGAGGCAGTGGCAAGCGGGATCGAAACGATCCTGATAATTACGGGACGCGAAAAGAGCTCGATCGAGAATCATTTTGACATCTCTTTCGAACTCGAACAGATGCTTCGGGAAAAGGGTAAGGAAGAATTGTTTGAGCAGGTCAGGGCCATCTCGGACATTGTGAACATATGCTATACCCGACAAAAGCAGGCGTTAGGCCTGGGCCACGCAATATATCAGGCAAAGGATTTTGTTGGAGACGAGCCATTTGCCGCCCTACTCGCCGATGACGTTGTCGACGCCGAAAAGCCCGCCTTAAAGCAGATGATCGCGGTATATGAGAAATATGATTCGCCAGTGGTCGCAACAATGCAGGTCTCGGGCGAGGCCATTTCGCGATTTGGCGTTATCGACGCGGACGAGGTTGAGCCGGGGGTTTTTAGGATCAGCGACATGGTTGAAAAACCGGCATTTGCCGACGCTCCCTCTGACCTGGCGATCATCGGACGTTACATTTTCACGCCGGATATATTTGCGGCGATCGAGTCTACAGAACCGGGTGCCGGAGGTGAGATACAAATAACCGATGCGATGCGCAGGCTACTCAAGCAGCGGCCGTTTTACGCCGTCAAGCTCGAGGGCACTCGTCATGATGCAGGCGACAAGTTAGGCTTCCTCATAGCAACGGTCGAATTTGCGTTAAAACGCGAAGACCTTGGCGACGCCTTTAGGGCGTATCTAAAATCACTAGAATTATAATCGTTGCTTCGCGGACGGCCTCGAACTGATCACCACTTGGATAACGATCAACAGAATAACGCTCACGGCGAGGACATACATTCCCGCACGCAGGTCGCCAACGCGATTTGAAAAAAAACCGATTAGCCAGGTTATGGCGATGCTTCCGAGGTTACCGGCGATAAACAGCGGCATCGCGCGGCGGACAACCTGGTTGCCGAAAATCCGGCCAAAGCGTGCAAGTGAGGTCGGAAAGATCGACGAGGTCCCGAAGCCAGAGAGAACTGCTCCCAGGAGGAGAGCTACGGTCGAATGGGCGGCTAGTGTTACCGCCATACCGGCCAGGATCAAGGCCAACCCCAAAAGGATCGCCCGATTTTCGTTCAAAAAACGTAAATACAATGGCGCTACGCCGCGGCCGAGCACAAAAAATACAAAAAAGACGAATGTAGGTGAAAGCACTCGAACCGACGCATCATAGTCGATACGCTCGGAATAGGTCGTGAGCCAACCCCCAATGCCGCTTTCGAAACCGACGTGAATAAAATTGAATAGGGCAAGTATCCACGCGATGCTCGTCGTCCAAATTTCGGTCCTCGTCGGGCGTTGGGTATCGGCAGCTAGAATTGGTGCGATCTCGACGCCCTTTCCAAAAATGGCGGTGAGGCCCGCAGTTACCATTAAAGGCCCGGCGATCAGCAGAGTTGCCGTCAATATGTTTGTGCCGCTCGAAAATATGTCAATGAACGGCTTGCACAGGATCGCTCCTACACCCCAACAAAAATTCAGGATGTTCAGGGCGGACGCGGGCCGCGACAGATTCATTTCGAGGACGAGCATATTCACCGAAGGAAGCGTTAGCCCGAAACCGATTCCGTTCAGAGCAAAAGCAATGAGACACGTATAGTACGAGCTCGAATTCATCAGCAAAACGCCGCCCGCCATGAAAAGACAGCCGAAAACTGTCGCGGGAACATACTTGTGATTTCGTCCAAACCAACTGGTTAAATACGTGCCTAAAAGCGAGCCGCCGAATTGAGAAGGAAAAAAATAGCCGGCCTCAAGATCGTTGAGGGAAAATCTGGCCGTCATCACGGGTAGAACCTGGCCGATCATGATGGTCGTAAATCCCGACAGCACGAAAACGGCATGAAGGACGATCGTGATCGTGCCGTGTTGGTTCGTCCCTCTTCTCATAAAGGTCATTTCTCGCCAGAGTGGAAATTTTCACGCAAAGTTGTCGAGAACGCAAAAGGCGATCTATTTCCTTGCACAATGCGGGGCCTGGCCGCCACCTGTTATTCGCAAAAAACTGTATATTTCGGTAATATTTAGCTATAACTAAGGTTTTTTGCAATGCCGCTTGCCACTATCGAAGAAGCCGCGCGAGACATTCGTGATGGCAAAATGATCATCATCGTCGACGACGAGGACCGCGAAAACGAGGGCGATCTCGTTTGCGCGGCCGAGAAGGTCACACCGGAGATCATCAATTTCATGGCGACGCATGGCCGTGGGTTGATCTGTCTGCCGCTAACCGAAGAGCGATGCGACGAGCTGCAGCTTTTTCCTCAAACCTCCGAAAACACGTCGTCGATGGGAACTGCATTCACGATCTCTATCGAAGCTCGCCAAGGCGTTACGACAGGTATCTCAGCGGCCGACCGTGCGAAAACGATTCTTACGGCCGTGAATCCCGATTCCCGGCCGCACGACTTGGCTCGGCCTGGGCATGTTTTCCCATTGAGGGCGAAACGCGGAGGCGTGCTCGTCAGGGTCGGGCAGACCGAGGCGAGTGTCGATATGGCACGCATCGCGAGTTTATCGCCCGCCGCAGTGATCTGCGAGATAATGAATGACGACGGCACCATGGCGAGGATGCCCGAACTCGAGACATTCGCTGAAAAACACGCTTTAAAGATCATATCGGTCGCAAATCTGGTCCGATATCGGATTCAAAAGGAAATGCTTGTAAGGCCTGTGGTCGAGACCAACCTCACAACTGCTTACGGTGATTTCCGCGCGATTCTGTATCAGAACGATATGAACGGCGAAGTTCACCTGGCAATGGTGATGGGCGACGTTTCGGGGACAACCGAACCTGTGCTCGTTCGCGTCCAAACGGAGAACATTACTTTCGCCATGTTTGGCTCGACGGCCGGGGATGCGGCCCGGGCGATGCAGGCGTCTCTCACGAAAATTTCCGAAGCGGGACGCGGGGTGATCCTTTACCTGCGGCAGCGTGAAAACAATCTGGACCTTGTTGACCAGTTAAAGACCTACGCGCTAATGCATGAAAAAGGTGTTGATTTTCAGGCCGCTAAACGCGAAACTGGATACGGTAAGCTCCACGATTACGGTATTGGAGCCCAGATCCTGAAAGATCTGGGTGTAAAACGTATACGGCTGCTTTCAAATCACCCGCCCAGGGTAAATGCGATCGAGGCATTCGATCTTGAGATCGTGGAAACGGTCAATTTGTAATACGGCATCTCTCTCCGATCGAGGAA
>JBDTXM010000178.1:0-8031 GCA_040006215.1 Acidobacteriota bacterium | reverse complement strand
CCGGGATCGGCATGCGGTTTGAGGACGCGATCAATTTCCCCTGGGCGATGGCAGTTGCGGCCACCGGCAACCCGGAATACGCTCGGCGAATGGGCGTGATCACAGGCCGCGAGGCTCGGGCGATCGGAGTCTATCACGTTTATGCTCCAGTGCTTGATGTAAATAACAACGCAGGCAATCCCGTCATCAATGTCCGCAGCTACAGCGAAGACCCGGAGACTGTCGCGTCGTTCGGCGTACAGTTCATTCAGGGAATCCAGAGCCAAAACGTACTCGCGACGGCCAAGCATTTCCCCGGTCACGGCGATACAAATGTCGATTCGCATCGCGGCTTGCCGATCATCGATCATTCGCTGGCGAGTCTGGAAAAGACCGAGCTCGTTCCGTTTCGAGCCGCGATAAAAGGCGGCGTTTCATCGATCATGATCGGCCACATCGCCTTGCCGCAGATCGACGGTGAAGAGATCAAGCCGCTTAAAGAATACAAAGGCGGCGATGCTCAACCCGGCGCCGAGATCGTTTCGCAAAAGTCAACAATACCCGCTACCCTTTCCGAAAAGATCCAGACCGAACTTCTGCGAAAGGACATGGGTTTCGATGGCCTGATCGTTACCGACGCGATGAGCATGAGCGGCCTGACCATCTATTTCGACCAGGCCGAAGCCGGTGTTCGAGCCTTCCTCGCCGGTGCAGACATTCTCGAAAAACCTGCGGACGTTGACGCGATGATCAACGGCATTATTGCCGCTGTAAAAAGTGGCCGAATTCCGGAAGCTCGGCTAAACCAGTCGGTACGAAAGATACTTGCATGGAAATACGAGCTAGGCCTCGTTAAGAATAAGATCACGCCGATCGACCAGATAGATAAGATCGTCTCCGGCAAGGAATCCGACCAGCTTGCCCAAGAGATCGCCGCAAAAGCGATCACGCTTGTCCGTAACGATGAGAACGCCATTCCGCTGGATCGCACAAAGCGAGTTGTCGTGCTCGGCCTTTCCAATGGCTTTGACGGCGAAGCAACGATGAACGGCCTCGGCCGCGGGCTTCGTGAAGCCGGTGTAAAATACAATGCTGTCTTGCTCCAGGACAATTCCTCGCCGGAACAGATCGGGCGTGCGCGCGAGATAACTTCGCGGGCTGACATCGTGATCGCCGCGATGTACGGCCGCGTTCGTTCGGGTGCGAAAAACAGCGTCGGCGTTCCCGAAGCCGGAGCCGTGATACTAAACGACCTGCTGGCGAGTGACAAAAACATCATCGGTGTAGCCTATGGGAATCCCTATGTCCTTACCGCGTTCCCGCAACTGAAAACCTACTTGGTCGCATATGGTGATATGTCCGAACTGCAGCTTGCTTCTGTTAGAGCGATGCTTGGGACTCAGAACATCACGGGTAAACTGCCTATCTCGCTTCCGGGACTTTATCCTCGCGGCAGCGGAATCCAGCTCAATAAGAAACAATGAACGACGGATAAACAAAGTTAGAAACATGTCTTGATCCAACGTTTCTTCTATCTGTCTTTATCCGCTTTCATCATTTGGTTAAATCTTGACTGACATATGACTCAATCCTGGGAGATCGAGGGGTTCCTCGAAATTCAACACAACCAACTCCACATCGACGGCGTAAGTGGGGTCGAGCTTGCCAAACAATACGGCACGCCGCTTTTTGTCTTTAGCGAATCGCGTATCCGTCATAATATCGATCGCCTAAAAAAAGCCTCCGAATTCATCGATTGCCCGCTCAAGGTCTGCTATGCCGCCAAAGCGATGTCCACGATGGGTATCTTGCAAGCCGTCCGCGACGCTGGCAGCGATATCGAAGTCAATTCCGGCGGCGAACTCTGGAAAGCATTGAAGATCGGCTTTACCGGCGACCAGATAATTTTCAACGGCACGAGCAAAGAGATCTGGGAACTAGAGATGGCGATCAATGCCAACATTTATGCGATCCAGGTAGATTCGCTTTACGAGCTTTCGCTGATCGAAGAGACTGCAAAGCGGCTGGGTAAAAAGGCCAACGTCAGCCTGCGGCTCGTACCCGAGATCGAGAGCGATACGCATTCCGGTTTGCAGACTGCTTTGCTTACTTCGAAATTCGGCATGATGCCGGACGAAGCTTTCGCCGGATTTCGCCAATACAAAGATTCGCCGCATCTCGATCTGTGCGGCATTCATCTGCACATCGGCTCGCAGAACCCTGATCCAAAAGTTTACGGCGAAGCCTTCACGATACTTTTCGAGAGTTTGCTTCGTATCAAACGCGAGACAGGCATCACGCTCAAGCACATCAATCTCGGCGGAGGCTTCCCGGTAAAATATCTCACAGACAACTCGCTAAGGACGGTGTTTCCGCCTAAGCAGCAGCAGCTGTTCGAGGCCGACTTCGATCCGTCGGAGGCGGTCAAAGCTGCTTGGGAAACGGTCGAGATCGAAGCTGCAACCGCCGGAGTCTCGGAGGTTCTCGATGATCTAACGATCCTTCTTGAACCCGGCCGCAGCATAGTCGCGGATGCGGGTATCTGTCTGACCGCAGTTCGAAATCACAAGGAACGCCCCGTTGAAGACACAGCCGAACTCATGACCAGCGACCAGTGGCTGCTGACCGACGCGGGGTTCAACATCCTGCTTTCGATGGAAACCTATAAATGGTACTACCACCTTATCTCCGCCGAACGATCGGACGAAAGGCATGACATCCCGTACAAGCTAGCGGGCCCGTTGTGCGATGGCGGCGATGTCTATTTCGATATCGAGGGCAAAGGCCGCCTGCCGAATTACCGCCTGCTGCCCGACGAGATCAGACCCGGTGAGGTCCTTGCGTTGCTAAACTGCGGAGCTTACTCCCTCGCCCAGGCGTCACAATACAATGCTCGATTCCTTCCGGCTGTCGTTCTGATCCGAGCAGACGGAAAACCCGAGCTGATCAGAAAGCGCGACACCTTCCAAGACCTTGTCGCCAACGACATTCTCACCGACTCAAATTCTTGATCACGGTGCTCAAGACTGATCGCGCATGGACTCTTTGCGGCTGTCCAGTATTTGTCTTACCTTGCGGGCGAGATCGATGGTCGTGAAAGGTTTCTGAATAAAATTCGTACTTGCCTCGATCACGCCGTGACGGACGATGGCATCATCGGTGTAGCCCGAGGTAAAAAGGACGGCCATGTCGGGGAAAAGGTCACGGATCTGTACGGCTAACTCCGGCCCTCCCATCTCGGGCATTACTACATCCGTCATGAGCATATCGATGGGGCGATGGTGCGCCTTGCAAAATGCGAGCGCCTCGCGGCCGTTAGGAGCTTCGATGATCGTATAGCCGCCCATCTCGAGGACTTGGCGCGCCAATCTTCGGACGATCTCCTCGTCTTCGACCAGGAGAATAGTTTCCGTTCCCGTCAGGATCTCGTCAGGGTGCGGTTCGGCGTGAGATGCTTCGTCCGGCTCCATCACCCGCGGCAGATAGATCTTAAATGTTGTTCCGACGCCCATCTCGCTATACACATTGATGTTGCCGCCGCTCTGTTTGACGATGCCGTACACGGTGGCAAGTCCGAGACCCGTTCCTTTACCGACTGCTTTTGTCGTATAGAACGGCTCGAACAGACGTATTTTCGTTACGGGGTCCATCCCCGTGCCGGTATCGCTGACGGCCAGCATGACATAGGCTCCGGGCAGTACGTTCGTGTGATCTTTTGCATACTCAAAGTCTAGAAAAACATTTCCGGTTTCAAACGTAAGCTTCCCGCCATAGGGCATCGCGTCGCGTGCGTTCACCGCGAGATTCGTAATGATCTGCGATAACTGGCCCGGATCGACCTTTACCTGGCCGACCTTAGGATTGAGGACTGTAACGAGTTGGATATTTTCCCCGATGAGACGCTCGAGCATATTACCGGTGTCGCTAATTATGCGGTTGATATAGAGCACCTCGGGCTGCAGGATCTGCAGGCGGCTAAACGCGAGCAGCTGATTGGTCAAAGCCGAAGACCGCTCGCCGGCGTTTTTTATTTCGAGCAGGTTGCCACGGAGCGGATCGGTGTCCGTCATCCGCCGGAGAGTAAGCTCACTATAACCATTGATAGCCGTGAGCATGTTGTTAAAGTCGTGGGCAATTCCGCCCGCCAGCAGGCCGATCGATTCGAGCTTTTGCCCCTGCCGCAGTTGGTCCTCGATATATCGTCGACTCGTAATGTCCTGAAAGGCTCCCTGCACGCGGGTGATCTTGCCATCCGCATCGCGATCGGCCTCGGCGCAAAGACGTACCCAAAGTCGACGTCCCGTGGCCGTGAATATCTCGACCTCGATATCCAATGGAATTCCGTCCGTCGAACACGCTTCCAATCCGGCAACCACCGTCTCCCGGCCGGGCTCCGGATACAGAGCTAGTGCCTCGGCGAGCTTCGGCGGCTCGCCGGGTGGAAATTCAAGCAGCTCGAATACGTCCTCCGACCAGAAGACCTTATTATCCGCAACCTCAAGAGCCCATCCGCCGGTTCGCGTAAGGTTGTTCGCGATACGGATAAGGGAATCCTTTTGCCGTGACACTTCCTCGGCCAGTTTCCTGTCGGTAATGTCCTGGATCGCTCCCTGCAGACGAACGATCTTGCCCGAGGCGTCGCGAACGGCCTCACCGATCGAACGCACCCAGATCTGACGCCCTTTTGCCGTTGTGATGGGCAGCTCGAAGTCATAGGAGGTTCCGTCTCGCTCACACGCGTCGACACAACGCATTACCTCGGCCCTGTGTTCGGGGAGGTAGCTCGCGATCCCTTCTTCCAAGGTCGGCTCGTAACCGCGAGGGACATCGTGAATCACACAATTCTCGTCGGACCAGGTTAGAGTGCGCGAGGGAAGCTCGATCGTCCAACCGCCGAGATGAGCGATCCTTCCTGCAAGGCGCAGCAACGCTGTTTTCTGTTCAGCTTGATCGCGCTCTTCCTTCTGCTCGGTCAGGTCTCGAATATATGCTGTGAAGGTGGGCTCGCCTTTTAGATAGAGTACCGAGACAGCAAGTTCCGCCGGGAATTCGCTCTTGTCCGAACGCATTGCGACGACCTCTATTCTTTGCCCGATCATCGGTCCTTCGCCGGACTCGCGAAAACGGGCAAGACCATTCCAGTGATCTTCTCTTGAAGCGGGCGGAATGATCAGTTTGGCTAACGCCTTGCCGATAACATCGACGCGCGAGTAGCCGAACACTCGCTCAGCCGCAGGATTAAATTCAAGTATTAATCCCTGGTCGTCGATGGCGATGATGCAGTCCAGGGCAGACTCGAGGATAGCTCCCTTGCGTGCTTCACTCTCGATCAGATCGCGTTCAAGCTTTTTGCGCTTGGTAATATCCCGGATGTTGCATTGGATGACCTGGTCTCCGCCCTCGTCATAAATGTTGCTTACAAATTCGATCTCGCGTTCCTTTCCGTTTTTCGATTTAAGCGGCAGATCCTCATATCGGATATATCCCACTTCGAGCAATTCACGAAAGGCCGCTTTGTTGGCGGCCTCGTCTGCAAGCAGTCCGATCTCCCATAGTTCTTTGCCGATAAACTCGTCGTACTTATAACTGAGAAGCTCGAGCATGAATGGATTTGCATCGGTGATCTTTCCCGTATGGGCGTCGAGTATGAGTATTCCGTCGCGAGCTGCTTCGAACAGGCGTCGGTAGTGGGTTTCGGAAGCCGCAAGTCGCGCGAGCTTGGGGGAAGCATTATTCATAAGTGAGGCAGGGCAATAAAGAGCATCCAGGCCGACCATCACGGCTCTTGCCGATGATGAACGTTACACAGTGTCGAGCTTTACCAGACCGAATGCGTGCGGAATTTCTTGCCGCACACCCGGATCTTAGTTTTAGACCGCACTATTTCCGAACTCATACATACCGGAGCTCATTTGGTTCATGACGAAACGCTTCGCCTGTTCGTGCGTCCTGAATTTATTATTCGAAAGCCCGGAAGGATCCAAGTGGAAATTGACGTTCCATTTTCCGCTCGAATCATCTAGTTCGATCTGGCCAATGGTTCTACCATCTGCCAATACAACGTTAAAACTGCTAAATCCAGATGGCCTCGACAGTTCGATCAGTTTGTAATTCATGGTTTCCTTCTAAATTTCCAAGTCGAAAATCCAGGCACGTGATTCTCGTTTTCTAGTTCGTTTAACGGAAATAACACGAGTGCCGCCATACCCACAAAAAAAATC
The DNA here is from genome assembly GCA_040006215.1 of Acidobacteriota bacterium. Classification (GTDB taxonomy): domain Bacteria; phylum Acidobacteriota; class Blastocatellia; order Pyrinomonadales; family Pyrinomonadaceae; genus OLB17. Next base: position 1,831 of record JBDTXM010000178.1, on the reverse strand, counting down.
ACGCACACAAAATGTAGTAGGTTGAAAGTAGGACAACAGGTTTGCCTCGCGTCGTCGTTCCTAAAAAGAAAGGGAACCTTTCGATAGAAAAGCTCCCTTGAAACATAGCGTTCGCTATCAAACCCTGCGCCGGATCGATAACGAAACAGACGCCCCTTGCTCGAAACTGAAATTCAATTCATAAAGTTCCTTAATCCTACGATCCAAGCTTTCTTTGAATAAAGTTTTAAACCGGGAAATGTGCTTCGCGACCCGTCCGGGAATAAGGAGTACAGCTAGAATACGGGTCCGATAGATATTCGTCAGTTCGCAAACGCACATATAGATATTCTGGCGAAATGCTAACAAGATCGACGGGACACGCCAACGAGGAGACGATGGGCGTGCAATTCGATCAGATGGAAATCGGTAGTAAGGTGTGTGGAGATTCGCCGGCGTGAGATCTCATCTTTCTTACATAGAAAAGGCATCAATCTCTGCATGACTGACACCCGAACTATGAGATTGTGCTGGGAAGGCTATCTCATCTTCGACCCTATTCCTTATTCATCTTTTAGTCAATGATATCCAGACGGCGACGGCTTTATATCAGTCTTGCTTTCGTGTTTGACCTTTACTGCCTAATGAATTCGCGGATCATAAATGAAAAAGCCGCGCCGAAGCGCGGTCTTCTCGGTGTGGAAGGACCCATTTGTTTATCGGCAGACTAGAGTTCTCTAATGAGCTCCCAGTGTGCCGATTACTTTCGTATAACACGAGCCGCAGATCCCGTGGCTTATCATTAAGCCCGCTGAGTAAATTGCTTTCTTTGCACTGCTGCTGACGCGCTTCCACATTCCGTCGTCATCCTGCATCCTGTCGCACCATGAGCATGCGAGGGGCATTTTGCGTCGCGAAGCCGACGGGCCGGTGTTGAGCGGTGAGGTGTCGTCTAAGTACATGACTGGAGGTTAGCAGGATAATAAGTGCCGCTCCGTTCGGTAGGGAACATATAAAAATATAAATAAATGTTCACGCGCGTGCGATTGCGCACGGATAACTCCCTGATTCTGACTAATACTCAGATGGAATGAAAATAAACCAGACAAATGACGATTCGATGATGAATCATTTATTAGAATCTCTCCCCGCTGAAGAATTTGCACGTATCCAGCCGTATCTCGAGTCCGTAACTCTCTCCTTAGGCGAAGTCCTCTATGAATCCGGCGACACGATGTCGCACATCTATTTTCCCACGAGTGTGATCATCTCGCTGCTGTATATCATGGAGAATGGCGGCACGTCGGAGATCGGCATCGCGGGCAACAGCGGTCTGATCGGTATGGCTCTCTATATGGGCGGCGAGACGACCTCGAGCCGGGCTGTCGTGCAAAGTGCGGGCAACGCTGTCCGGATGCGATCCGCTGAAATGAAAAAGGAATTCCAGCTCGGAGGAATCTTTCAGGACATCTTGCTGCGTTATGCGCAGTCGATGATCACACAGATCTCGCAAACGGCCGTTTGCAATCGTCTGCACTCGGTGCAGGACCAACTTTGCCGTTGGCTGCTTATCAATCACGACCAGCTTCCCGGTGACACGCTGGTGATGACGCACGACCTGATCGCCAACATGCTCGGTGTCCGACGCGAAGGGGTCACCCAGGCTGCGGGTTTCTTGCAGAACAACGGGTACATCAAATATGTTCGCGGAACCGTGACGATGCTCGATCGTCCGGGCCTCGAAAAAATATGCTGCGAATGCTACAAGGTTGTGGCCGAAGAATACGACCGCCTCCTGGGCAAGTACCTTCGCAAGAATAAGCATCGCGCGAAACCTGTTTTAGCCGTCGTT
>JBDTXM010000177.1:0-8053 GCA_040006215.1 Acidobacteriota bacterium | reverse complement strand
TGCTGTCGGACGTGAATTCGTAAGTCAGATTTCGCGATTCGGCGCTCGGCTTTTGTGCATTGAATGAAACCTTGACGACCTCATAAAGATTGGTCGGACGAAATTCGAGCCGGATCTTGCCGGATGCGACGCGGGCGGAATCGACGAGATCGTTGATCAACTTTGTCTGAACGCGAGCACTTCGTTCGATGGTTTCCAGAGCGTTTCGATGTGTTTCGGCATCGACCTCTTTTGTGAGAAGGATCTTTGACCAGCCGAGAATTGCGTTTAGCGGCGAACGGAGTTCGTGCGAAACAAAGGCGAGAAACAGGTCTTTTGCACGATTGGCCTCGACCGCTTCATCGCGGGCCCGGCGTTCGCGGTCGTAAACAAGCGACAGCTCTTCGGCGGCAAGTTTCTCTTCGGTGAAGCGGCGAACGACGCTGGTCATTTTCTCCGGCTTACCTTCAGCGTCGAGAAAAGATTTGCCCTCAGCGGCGATCCACTCGACACGGCCGTCGGAATGGACGACGCGATACTCCTCGGAATAGCGCGTGCCATTCAGGTGTGCCTTTTGCAGCGATGCCGCGATACGCTCGCGGTCGCTAGGGTGGACTGCCTGCATAAATCGGTCGTAGGTAAGCTTGTCGTAAGCCGGCACCTCGAACATTTCGTTGCACTTCGGCGTCGAGTAGATCTTGTTGTTGGCGAGGTCCCAAAACCAGAGTCCGATATCCGCATTCTCGGCGGCAAAAAGCAGCTCTTCGATCTCCTCCTTGTAGTACTCGACGCGCGATCCACGATCTGTCGCCTGCTGAGCAAAAAAGTAGATGTTTCCGCCATCGCTCGGTGCCGGGAGAAGTGTAAGCTCGACGACGATCTTGTGGTCGGAACTTGCGCGAAAATCGAGAAGAAGCTTTGAACGGCGTCCGGTTGCCGCGTCAGCTATCGCGGCCTGAAGCATCTTCGCGGTGTTTTCCGACGATTGCCAAAAGACCGTCTCTGAAAAGATCTGGCCTTTCAGCAGAGACGGGTCGGCGCTCGCTTTTTCGAAAATGCTTCCGTCCAATTCGACGACCTGACCCTGACGGTCGAGTGAGCCATAGAGGTCGAATGCATTATGGAAAAGCATCCGTGTTTCCGCCCGGTCAAAAACGCCGGTGCTATTTATTTCGGTCGACTGCAAGCCTGGGCTATCCATATGACGGGTCGAAATGATTTTCTAGAATATCATTCCGCCACTTCTTTCTTTCAAACAAGTCAAAAGGAAAAAACCTCGCTGCGAGTGTCCGCAGCGAGGTGTGGTGCGGGCGTTATCAAATGATTAAATAGGAACGCTTCCGCCAAGTACCACGGGCAATCCCCCCGGGTTACGCAACTCTTCTATCGGTGATCAGCCGATATGCAAACATCACAACCGCCACTAAAAGTAAGGCGTGCCAAATACTGCCAAAGGTCTGGCCCAGCACCAGGCCCACAAGCCAGAGGACGAGTAAAACAACAACTAATGTCTCCATGATCATCCCCTGTAACCCTCCTTGAATCGGATGCTGTATGGGACATCCGCAAACGACGAATTCAACTCTCGTGCCAAACGCACGAAACACTGTAAACAGGCAGTTTAGACAAGTTCCTAAGATCTCTGTCTATCCGTTGGCGTCTGGATTTGATACAGATTCATAGCGAACCGCGTGGGGATATCTTTAACTATAAGAACCTTGGAAATTTTGTCCTAAAACAATACATCCAATTGAACGGAGGCCGTCGGTATAAGGGCTTAGCAACTTAAAAGACGAATTTATGAGGGCTGGCATAATGTTTGCCATAAACTCATACATATCCAACTGATCGGCAAGGCCGATTATACCGGCTTAGGTTGAGGGCACAATTCGATGCTGATTCGGGCAAAGAATAAGGAAATTGACGCGGTACTGTCTGATTTTGATACAATGGTATCAAGCAAGCTTGCAGGAACATAAAAGATTATGGCTTTCAAGGCATTGGTCGTCGATGACGACAAAGTAACATTGGAACTGCTTACCTTTCAGCTAAACGCTGAAGGCTTCGAGACGCTGTCAGCCGAAAATGGAACGGCGGGACTGGCGTACGTTAGCGAGAACGATTTCGACATTATTCTTACCGATCTCAATCTGCCGGACATGAGCGGGATCGAGATGGTCAGGAAGTCCAAGGAGATCTCGCCGCAGACCGAGATCATCATGGTCACGGGCTTTGGTTCGACCGAAAAGGCGATCGAAGCGACCAAGGCCGGAGCATTTCACTACGTCGAGAAACCGATCGATTTCGACGAGCTTTTCCTGCTCGTTCAAAAGGCGGTCGAGCGCAAGCAGCAGACTCGTGAGATCCAGGAACTGCGCGGAAAGCTGGCGAGCAAGACCTCGTACGAAGGCGTTATCGGCGGAGCTCGTTCGATGCAGAATATCTACGAGATCATCGAGAACGTCGCACAGTCGGACGCGAGCATCCTGATCCTCGGCGAATCAGGTACAGGCAAGGAGGTAATCGCGAACGCGATCCATTACAAAAGCCGTAGGGCGAACCGGCCGTTCGTTAAGGTGAACTGTTCGGCGCTTCCTAAAGACCTGATCGAGTCGCAGCTTTTCGGACATGTTAAGGGTTCATTTACCGGGGCGAACGCCGACAAAGTCGGTTACATAGGCCAGGCGAACGGCGGGAGCTTGCTGCTCGACGAGATCGGCGAGATGCCTATTGACCTGCAGCCTAAGCTGCTTCGCATTTTGCAGGAAAAGGTGTATTACCGGGTCGGCAGCGACAAAGCTCAAGACGCCGATTTTCGGCTGATATGCTCGACCAATCGGTCGCCTTTCGAAGCGATCCAGGACGGTGCGCTGCGTGAGGACCTCTACTACCGCATTAATACGATCGAGATAACGATACCGCCGCTGCGTGACCGCATGGAAGATGTGCCGATGCTGGCCGAACACTTCCTGCAAGTTTACGCCGAGAAATATAAGAGCGCCGCAAGCAGATTCGCTCAGGCCGCATATGACCAGATGCTTAACTACAATTGGCGCGGAAATGTGCGAGAGCTTGAGCATACTATCGAACGCGCCGTGCTGCTGACCAAAGGTGATGCGATCGAGTATCTCAATGTGCCGACGGATGCGGTCTCGGCCGTTCCGGCGCAGCACTTTGCCGCTTCGGCATCTGCATCGTCAGTTCAAAGAGCCCCGGAATTTGAGCCGAAGACATCGTCGACTTCGGCATTTCCGAATGAAAGTCCTGAGGCGGAAAATCCATCGGTCGAAGAGGTTGAATCGGTCTTCGATCAGTTCGGCCGAATGATAGTTGACCAACTGCAGGAGCCGGTCGATGGGGTCGAGCAGAAGGATGTCTTTAATGAGATCGAGAGCGGCGTAGTAACGGCTGCACTCAAACGGACAAAGGGCAACAAGCAGGCCGCCGCAAATCTGCTCGGACTGTATAGGCCGCGGCTTTATGGAATGATCAAGCGGCATAATATCGAAAGCAAGTAGTTGCCCAGTTGCTACGCCGAGTCGGGGAACACATTGTGGTTTGCAGAGTTTAGGAGTAAAAGAAGAGGTACGGTTCAAAAAAGTCTAGGTGAGGTAAGGGAGATTATTATGGGAATAATTTGGCAATTGATCGTCGGACTTGTTGTTGGCGTGCTTGCGCGAGTTCTGCTTCCCGGTAAAGAAGCTTTCCCCGAGGGAGCCCTCGGCTGGCTGCTTACGGCCGTGCTTGGCATCGCGGGTGCATGGGTCGGAACCTTTATCGCCGGCTCGCTCTGGGGCGGAGCTGGTTACACGGCGGGTTGGATCATGTCTATCCTGGGTGCGATCCTTCTGCTGGTCATTTTCAGATTGATTATGGGGGCGAGAAACTCAACGGCGGCGTAGATCGAAAGCGTCTAACCGCTGCCGGTTTACGAAACGGAAGACGGACTTGCATTTTCGACGGTCTCGGGTGGAAGTTCCATCTTTACGAGACCGTCAAACTCAACATTGAATCCAACGCCTTTTACTGGAGTCGCCATTTCGGCCTCGGTTTTTCCGTTTGCGTTGGCGATACCCACGCTTGCGAAATAGCATGACGCGCCGTGCGCCATCGCATGACCGACCAGGGTCTCGAACGAAACCTGGCCCTCCTCGAACCTTCCCCGGCCCGGATAAAGGCCCGTCCGCACGACAAAAAATGCCGTTTCGCCATCCTTGTGAGCAGTGATCTGAGGCTCGCTTTTGATGTCGGATTCGACATCGACCGAATCGATCGTCCAACCATCTTTTTCAAGCTGCTTAAAAACGATCTCGATACCGAAAACGTGAATGTCGGCGGCCGTCAATAGTTTTTGATCTTCCATTCAATAAATTATCGCCTCGGTTTGATCGTCCAGGCAATCCAGTACAAACTATTTTCCCGGCGAGATCGGGGTCCAATTGCCCGACTGGATAAAGCTCGCCCAGTAGAACGGGTGAGAGCGGCCGGGACGTTTGATGAGTTCTAGCTCGACACTGCGAAGGGCTTCGCCGCGGCCCCTGCCGTCCTTTAGACCCTTATAATATTTGACCATCATATCGCGAGTGAATTGGTCGCTCACCGGCCAGAGGCTCATCACGATCGATTCTGCTCCCGCAATGCCGAAAGCACGGCGCAGCCCGTAGACGCCATCGCCGTTGCGCACCTCACCGAGACCGGTATCGCAAGCCGATAGGACCACGAGTTCAGTGCCCCAAAGGTCGAGCCCGCTTGCTTCCAGAGCCGTTAAGAGCCCATCGTCATTGCCCGCGGACCGGCGATTTGCGCCAGCAAGTGCCAGGCCTGACCGGAGCAGCGGATCATCGATCATGTGCGTTACCATTCCCTGTACGGGAGCGTGGTTTAGACGCACAGAGGCCGGGCTTTCGAGAAAGAACCCGTGAGTGGCGATATGCAAAATTCGCGGAGCGGCGACGTCCTTCAGCGACGTTTCGGTGGCATTCGTCCCGGTAAGGAATTTCGCATCGGGGAAAAGAGTCTTTATCGATCGGCCTTCCTGTTCCGAGCCGCTTAGCGGGGCGAAATACGTATCGGACAAGTCACGCGTGACAGCGACGCTCTTTATTCGTTTCGAACGGGAACGCGAGGGTGAAGTTCCGAGTGGAGAAGCCGCGCCGGATGGCGGGACGCCAAAATCCGGGTTGCCGATGATCACCGGACTTGTTCCGCCCGAGCGTCCTTCCTTCATTCTCAACAGGTCGCGGCCGCTTGAAAGATATGTAAAGGAGGTTCGCTCAACGAGAAATTTACCACTCTCGTCGACGAGCGCGCCGAATGGGATAACGTTCAGTTCTCCATCGGGCGACAGGAGCAGTTGGTTGGTGTCTCCGATGAGCGCTCGAACGGGCCGCATTACTTTTTCGTCGAGGGTGCGGGCAAGTGTTTTGACATCGACCCTGTGAGGGTCGCGAAGCGCCTGCCGGAGCGATGCGACCGCGAGGTCGATCGGTTTTGCGTCACCGAGATCTTTGAAACCGATCTCGGCGCCGGACTTTAAGGTATATACCGCGTAACGCGGGTCGCCGGACCTTGCCGTTCGGATATCGTAAGGCCGATAGACAACAAACTCGACCAAGGCTGATCCCGCCGGGATAAGTTTCTGAATGGAGCTAATGACAACCGACGCCGGCTGCTGAAGCGCCCGAATGTTGCGCTTGGCGATCTCCCCCTCGAGTTGTTCGCGGGCGGTTCCGAGATCCTTTATCTGTTTCTGGAAATCGGCGACGGGCGAGAGCTCGGGACCACGGAGAGCGAGGTTCGAAAGCTTTGAGGTTGCTTCGTTGAATTGGCCGACAAGCCGCCGGTCGTCCGGCGAAAGGCGGGCAAGGGCGGCCTCATTCCCGAATGCAATGAAATCCTGAACACGGCCTTTTCGCCGAAGGATGGTGGTTAACGCAAGATCGCGAAACGCAGTATTGTTCGGAGCGATCTGAAGATGCAGCGAAACGTTGTCGTCGATCAGCGGGCTTAAGGTTGTCAGATATGCGAGTTTTTCCCGTTCCGATCCAACTATCAGATTGCGGCTAATGTAGCGTTCTTCATCATCGCTTGCTCGGGTTTGCAGGTCGGCTGATCTGTCGGTCAAGCCTTTGGCGGCGTAGAGCCGGGCGAGCCCGAAATAGGTGTCTCGTTCACGTTCCGTGCCGGCCGCTCCGGTCATACTGTTTACCGATAGCGCCCGGTTGTAGGCGTCCTCGGCCTTATCAAAATTGCCCGTGAGGCAGTAGGTCCTGCCGAGGCCGTTGAGAGCAAGCGGGACATTCCAGTCGTTCGGACCAAAGTTCTTTTCCACTACATCCAGTGCCCGAGTAAATATAGCTTCCGCTCCGCGAGCATCGTCCGAATCCAGGGCGGCGTGGCCCGTCAAAAGAAGGATGTCCAACAGGTGAGGATCCGAGGGGCCGAAGATCTTCTCGTCGATCGCCAGAGCCTGCCTAAAATAATCGTTTGCTTTTATGCGGTCACCGCGATCGTAGGTGATCTCGCCAAGCATTTCGAGATCGTATGCTCCGACTATTGTTTCGGACTGATTTGTTCGCTGAAGAATGTCCAGTGAGCGAAGGATCAGGGGCTCGGCACCCGCTACATCACCTTTTTGAATGTAATAAGTGCCGATCTCAAAATAGAGCTGCGCAACCTGAGAGTGATCTTTTCCGAGCAGCTTCTCGGTTATTTTCAGGGCCCGCATTCGGGTATCGATCGCGGACACGTAATCCTCAGCGGAAAAGTAGGTTAAGGACAGAAACGTGAGGGCCTCGGCAACGGCCGCGTCGTCAGGGCCGTACAAACGTTCGCGTATCTCCAGCCCGCGCCGGATAGACTTCTCCGAATCCGTAAATTTTCCATCGTGTCTATAATGGATCCCCTCGAGGATCGCCGAACGTGCCAATTCAATACTTCGTTCTCGTTCGGTCGCCGCCCGAGATTCGACCAGTCCGATATTGAAATGTCCCTCCGGCGAACTTCGCCAGGTATAGATCTCGATAATGTACGAGCCCGCTGAACCGGTGACAAAATCTAGTCTTACATCGGTCTCATATTCCGGGGGCGAAAGCATCGATGTCGATCCGCCGCCAGGTTCGATCTTTGTGACCGCAAATTTTACATTCGACGACTGGACGCGAATTATTATGTATTGTCCCGCCTCGGCGGTTATCTGGTAGCGTTGCTTGCGGCCGGGACCTATGTCGCCTTCGAGGGTTCTGCCCAGTTCAAGCGCGGGCGGATCAGGTTGGGCAGGCGAGGACTGGGCGGAGACGGCATCGCACATCCAAAAGATCGCGGCTGCGGCGATGAGTGGTAAGAAGTGTTTCTGACATAGCGGGCGCTCTTTTTTATTAAACATAAAGATGTTTCGCCAGAACCTGCTGCGTGTGAATTCCCGCCTATTGTCTCATATGACGGAGCCGCCGCGAAAAAATATGCAAAGACGAAAATACCCGGCACGGAAGTCGCACGCCGGGTATTCTTATAGTTGAAAAGTACGTATTTGCCTAGCGAAGCCGGTCGCATTCGCGACGGCGGCGTTCGAGCTGGAAATCGCAGGTCGAATTGTGACGACGGTCGCGTTCACGGCACCGTTTCCATTGACGCTTGGCCTCATCCCGGCAACGTGAGCGCGGGCTGTATTCACCGCTCATGTTGAAATTAACTGCCGGCCCGGCCGCGATAGTCTCGGCGCGCGGGGCGGCGTTTGCCGGCACGATCAATATCGTGAGCAGCATTAGATACATTGCGAAAAGAACTACCACTTGATGTCTTAGCTTCATAACTCTCCTTAATAACTCCTTAGACTTATTTGAAATTGGTCCGACGCGCAACCGGCAAATGAAAGACGGATCCGGTTTTTAGACGGTTGAGACGGCCTCTAAGTCTTTGTTTTTAATGACTAAAAAATATTTTCTTGAACGAGTGAAATGTTTTCATTCGCGTATCTTATGTAGTTGCTAGGTTATTCGAGGAACTGGAGGAACGCATCGAGGTGGGTTTGGATTCGCACTGGGTTTTGGAAGGATTGCTTAATACGGGTCAGGCG
>JBDTXM010000176.1:0-8088 GCA_040006215.1 Acidobacteriota bacterium | reverse complement strand
ACGACCTCCGCCGAATCGACTGGAAGGCAACCGCTCGGAGCCGCAATCTGACCGTCCGCGAATTTACCGCCGAAGATGAGCGGCGGGTCGTGATCTTTTTCGATACGCATATCCAGGTCGATACGGGCGAAATGTCGCTCCGCGAAAAGATCGAGGCCGAGCAAAGCGGAAACGGCAGCGAACGGCCCGAACGGTTCGAACACGGGGTTAGCCTCGCCGCGTCTGTGCTCGCCTATTTCAGCGAACAGGAAGCCGAGATCAGGCTGGTGATCGACGAGGACGTCGGCGAACCTGGCTTTGGAACGCGGCACTTGTACGAATGCCTCAAACGCCTTTCGGGCGTTGAAGCAAAGACCTTACGCGATGAGACGACACCGCCCCCCTGGCAATTGCCGGAATCGGCTGAGTCTGGGCTGGAAGAGAGCCATAATTTTCTGATCACGTCGCTCGACTATGACGTTTCTTCAGATTGGTCTGACAAGCTGAATTTTATCCGCTTTTGACGACCTGGGAACGTTTTTCGGCATCCAATCGTATCCAAAACGTAACGGTATCGGTGGCGCTGTAAGCTGGAAAACGCAGGTTCGATTGCGAATTCGGCTTTGATCTGGGGCAAAATACCCCAAATTCTCGCGTTGTGGAACGTGTTTGTCATAAATCACGTGTTTGCGGTGTATTTGTGATGACAGGCATGATTCGATGCTGAAAATGAGCGAAGGCACGGAAATATTTGTGGACATAATGTCCGAGCAAACGGCGACGTCGCAAGTTAGGGAGAGGATCGGATTTGAGGAGGCTTTTGCGCTCCATCACCGGACCGTCTTTCGCGCCGCCCGCTCGGTCGTTCAAGATCCCGGCCTTGCCGAAGACGTGACTCAAGAGGTCTTTCTCAAGTTTTACAAGCACAGGGACTCGCTGGCGAACGAAGAGATGCTTCGACCGTGGCTGATCCGTGTGGCGATAAATCTGGCCCGCAATACGATCCGCGGGAATATGAGGGCGAACACTCGCGAGGAAAATTACGTCAAAGAATCAGGGGAATTAAGCGTTTATTCTGTCGAGAGCGACTATGAGGAGCGGGCCGGGGTCAACGAGATCTACGAAGCTCTCAGCAAGATAAAGGAGCCACTCAGGAGTTGCCTGGTATTAAAGCAGCAGGGCCTCTCGTACAAAGAGATCGCTGGCAGCCTCGAACTTAACGAGGGCAGCATCGGCACCTACGTCGCACGGGCAAGACATGAATTCGCGAAATTTTACGGACATGCAGGGAAGGCAGCGTATGAACGGTAATTGTTTGGATATTGGCACAATTCAGGCTTTCCTCGATGGCGAGCTGACGCCTGATGTTTCGATGAGCGTAACGAATCACATCGCGGGATGCGATAACTGCTCGTTCATGCTGGGTGAGGCTGAAGAAGAATCGGCATTCGTTTTCCCGGTGCTCGAACGCGAGATGAATTCGCTCGTACCTACTCAGCGTCTCTGGACACGGATCAATGATTCGATAGCGATTGAAAAGGAAAATGCGCCCTTTTGGAGAAAGTTTTTAGATGCGGTCGCCTCACAGCTTCGAAATCCGTCCCTGGCCGTTGCCGCGAGCGTGCTTATCATTTTTGGGCTTATTGCAGGGATTTACAGCGTAGAAACTAAAACGTCTGAAACCGGCCGAAAGGTCGCGGTTGTCCCGACTAAGGATAATCAGCCGATATCGGTACAGGCTCCCGTACGCAACCTTGTGACGACTGTTCCCCTTGACGCGGCGCCGAAACCGAGGCCTCTTTCAAATAATTCGAAATTTGCCGTTATTCAAGCTGATTATAGAAAGCCCGTGAGGAACATACAGCCAACAGATGGCACCGCGGCGGCGAGTACCGATGGCTATCTTCCTGGAGAAGAGAGCTATGTCAAAACGATCGTGAATCTGAATCAAACTATCGCCGGGAAGAAGGACACGGCAATGCGGCCTTCGCAGCGAGTTTCCTACGAACGGGACTTGGCGGTCGTGAACGATTCGATCAAACGCATGCGCGACGAGGTGAGAAAGGACCCCAAGAACGAGTCGGCCAAGCAGGTGCTGTATTCGTCATATCAAAACAAGATAGACTTGCTGAATTCCGTTGCACAGAAAGAGGAGTTAGTAGCGAGTCTGAAATGAAGGGCTTTGAACGACTAAATGAAACGCCAAGCCAAAAAAATCAAAGCTCTGCTAATTGCAACCGCGCTTGCGGCCGCCCTTTCGGGCCTTTCGCGGGCGCAGGACCCCACGCCTGATCCAAATACTCCTCAGTCGATCCCCGAAAGCGTGACGAAGCCGGTTCGTCCAAAAATAAATAACCCGCACACCAAAGTCAATGCTCCCCGAACAGATCGAGAGGTCCCGATACCTCCGTCGTTCCCCGCGGAACTTTCCAGAATGGGCGGTACTTTCGAAAGGTCGATCGCTGTTGACCCAAAAGTGACTGTTTCGCTTTGCGTCACTCAGGGCGACGTGAAGGTGAACGGCTGGTCACGAAACGAGGTGCGGGTGTTCGTCAAGGACGGCAGCAAAGTCGGGTTTGATGTTGTCCAGTCGAATCGCCAGGGCAATAAACCTGTCTGGATCAAGGTCGTCGGATCTGACCCAAACCGTCCCGCCGGTTCAAAGGAATGCCTCTGGGGAGGAGCGGTTGAACTGGATGTTCCCGAGCAGGCGTCGGTCGATCTTGAGGGAACCGAGACACGTTCAGTCGTCGATTCGATCCGAAAGATCAAGATAAAAAATGCAGGCGGGAATATCTCGGTAAGAAACGTCACCGAAGGTGTGAGCGCGACCACTTACGAAGGCAATGTCGATGTCGAGAATAGCGACGGTACGATGACCCTCGAAAGTTCGACTGGAAATATCGTAGTTTTCGAATCGGGTCCGAGCCAGGTGGGCGACACTTTTCGGGCCAAAACCAACGGCGGCACGATCTCTCTCCAGCACATCGAGCATCGCCAGTTGGATGTCAGCTCGATCTCGGGCAGCATTCTCATGAACAGTGAACTGCTGACCGCCAGTATTTATAATATAAGCACATCGAACGGCTCGATCATTTTTGGCGTGCCGAATATACCGCCCTGCTTCTTTTCCGCGACTTATGGATTTGGGCGATTCGATTCCGAGGTGCCGATAAAGATCATTACGGAGAATAACACGCCGGGCCCCATCAAGACTGTCCGCGGGACATTCGAAAACGCACTTAAGACGGACTGCAAACTGACGCTTACGACCTCAAGCGGAACCATCCGTATCCGAAAACGAGTAAATCCTTAGCACTCCGCCAGCTTCAGCCCCGTCCGTTCTTCAAACTGCTCTTCCATCGACGGAATATCGCCACTGCCTTTGTCTTTGGTCATTCGCTCGACCCGCCACATCGGAAAGAACGTCTCGCTCATTGCAAGATGCGGTTCCCCGTTTGCGATCGAACGGCTCCAAGCCTCGAAATATTCGAGGTCTATGCCGCGGATCGTAATTCCGGCCGCACCGAGCTCATCGATAATGCCAAAGACTTTTTCACGCGGATTTTGAAGGATCAAGATAACACAATCGCCCGCTTGGTATTTCATAAGTATCGAAAAGTATTAACGGCGCTCTGCGAAGACGCAAGGTCGCAAATAAAGATTTAACGATTTTCATCGAGTCTTGGCGTCTTTTCGTTTTTGCGTTTAAAATCGTTAGTACGCAATGCATATTACCGCTGTCGAGCTCGAAAACATCAAATCACATGTCGATTCGAGATTCGAGTTTCCGGCTGGAAAAATCTCGATAACCGGCGAGAACGGCGCGGGAAAGACCTCGATCATTGAGGCGATCGCGTGGGCGCTGTTCGACAACCTCGAATACAAAAAAGAAGAATTCATTCGCCGCGGGGCAAAAAAGGCCGCGGTTTGGGCGACGTTCGAAAGCGGGCTTGACGGGCGGCGATACACGGTTTTTCGCGATACCGAAACGTCGTATTACGTTTTTGATCCGATCCTCGGTGCCAGATTCGCGAACAAGACGGACCGGTTGGCTGACCGTCGCGACGAGGTCGCTCGCTTTATGAGGCAGCATTTCGGTGTCGAGCCCGGGACAGACCTAAAGGCTCTTTTTCGCCAGGCGATCGGTGTCCCGCAGGGAACGTTTACGGCGATCTTTCTCGAAGGGGCAGTTGAGCGAAAAGCCGCGTTCGACAAATTGCTCAAGGTTGAAGAATACCGACAGGGAGCGGAAAAATTGCTCGACACGGCTCGTTACATCGACAGCCAGATCATCGATGCCCGCGTCAAGATCGCGCGCATCGAAGCCGAGATGGGGCGTGCTGACACTGTCGAGAGTGAATTCGCTACCATAACGGTGCAAGTACGTGATCTGCAGGCCGATATCGTAACGCTCGAGAAAGAGATAAGTGGAACGCGGGAACAGGTCGCGATGCTAGACCTCAAAGAAAGAGCGTCGCTCGAAACAAGGGCGTTGGCTGACCGCCTCGCGGGCGAAAAGACACGGGCTAAGATCGTATTTCGGCAAAAAGAGACCGACCTGAGAACGTCGAGGGAAGCGGATGAAAAATTGGAGTCGGTCCGTGGCTCCGCGGGCCGTCACATCGAGATACTCGGCCGCCTTGTCGAACTCGAACGCGAGCGGCGGGAACGCGATGAGCTTCGCGGTCACTTTAACAAGATCGAGTCCGCGATCGCCAGTGTCACGGCCGACCGAAAGAATGTTCTACAGTCGCTTGAGAAGGCCTCTAAAGCGCATCGGGAGATCGAAGAATTAAAGCCGAAAGCGGCAGAACAGAAAACGCTTGAAAAAGACCTTGCCGCATCGCGCGATCTTTACGCTCATTCCCGTTCGCTGGAAGACAGGATCGCGGCACTCAACCAAACTCTAGAACGCCTTCGCGAATCATATCGTCAGCAGCAGACGAGAAAGGGCGAGCTTGAACCGACCGTTGCAACGGCCGGCTCGCTCGGCGAGTTAGAAAAAAAAGACGCGGAGACCGTCCAGAGCATCGCCAAGCTCCGCGCCGACCTCGAACGCGATCAGAAATTTCAATCCGAGATCAGCAATGGATTGTGCCCGATACTTTCCGAAAAATGTTTGAATCTAAAGGACGGCCAAACGCTTGATTCGTTCATCAAGAGCCAGTTCACCGACCTGCGGTCGCGGATAAATTTACTTGAAAAGGACAAACTAAAACTCGACACTAATCTCAAGGCCGCTCGCGAAGCGGAGAAAAACGTCGCTCTCCTCGCTCAAACTAGTGCGCGTATTGACGAGCTTACAGCCGAAGGGAAAAAGCTTCGTGTCGAAAAAGACGAGCTTGAAAAACGCCTCGAAGGTGCGGTCGGGACGGAGAAAAAGATCGAAGAGATCGAGGCGCGCCTAAAAGAGCTGGATAACCCGGAAGCCCGCATAAAGTTTCTCGAAACCGAAGCCCTTCGCGGGAACGATCTTCGACACGAGATGTCCGCGATCGAAAAGAATCTCGAAAGGCTTGAAAGCGAGCGTCGTCTTTTGACAGAACGCCTCGATGAGTTCAAGGACCTGGATCAGCAGATGGAGCGGCTGGTGCGGGACCGCGGCGAGACGCTAGAAGCCCATCGTGCCTTTATCCTATATGGAAACGCCGCCGCCGAGTTGCCGGACCGCTTGAAGGCGTTTAACGTCGCCGAAAAGGAACTGTCCGATCTTTCGACGCGTTCGGCAACCGCCGAGCTTGATGTTCGCAAAGCCGTAAAAGAATACGATGCTATCGACCACCAGACGGTTCGGGCCAGCCTTCTCGAAGGCGAGCGAAAGCACGCCGGAACCCAGGCGGCACTTGTCGGTGCGACGGTGCGTGAGCACCAGCTTGCGTCTGATATCCGGCATCTTGCCGAGATCCGCGAGACAATGAAAAGCGAACTCGACGAACAGGAGCGATTGAAACGGGTTGCCGAGATGACGGCCTTCATTCGTGATACTCTCAAGGAATCGGCGCCGCGGGTTGCCAGGAACTACGTCTTCCTAGTCTCCGTAGAGGCGAACCAGATGTTCGGCGAGATAACCGGCAATGCGGGACGCACCCTTAAATGGAATGAGGACTACGGAATTTCGCTTGACGATGACGGTTTTGAGCGGCCGTTCATTAGCTTGTCGGGCGGCGAGCAAATGGCGGCCGCTTTGTCGATCCGTCTCGCGATACTAAAACAGCTTTCGGATATTCGCGTCGCATTTTTTGATGAACCGACAACGAATCTGGATACCGAGCGTCGCGAAAACCTGGCCTTGCAGTTAAGCCAGATAAAAAACTTTGACCAGCTGTTTGTGATCTCGCACGACGATACGTTCGAGAATTATGTCGATACGGTGATCTCTTTGAATTAGTTGAAATGAAGGACGAACTGGAAAAGTGTTTTGAATTTATTCTTGAGCTGGAAAAGCTTAAGGCCGTAACGCGAAAAATAAAGCCTGTTGGGCAGAATCGGTACGAAACATCGGCTGAGCATAGTTGGCAGGCCGCACTAGTTGCTCTGGTGTTGGCAAAGTTTGGCGATGAGGGCCTCGACGCTGGGCGGGTTTCGCGGATGCTCCTTGTCCATGACATCTGCGAGATCGACGCGGACGATGTTTTCTTTTTCGACGACGCGGCGAGGGCGGACGTCAAGGAAAAAGAGGTCGTGGCAGTGCAGAGGATCTTCGGCATCCTGCCCGATGACATAGCGGAACAGTTTCTCGAGCTGTGGAATGAATTCGAGCACGGAGACACACCCGAAGCTAAATATGCCCGTGCCATTGACCGCGTGATGCCGGTCATTCAAAATCTTTACAACAACAAACAGAGCTGGGTCGAAAATAACGTCACCAAGGATCAGATATTGACCAAGACCGCGTATATCAGGGATGGCAGCCCGCTGTTGTGGGAAGTGATCTCAGAAAAAATTCACCAGGCATTCGACGAAAATTTGTGAAGGATGTGACCATCGTCTGCGACGGCTCAAGCCTCGGAAATGGGGGAAAGCATTATACGTTCAGCAAGAATTTCAACAATTGTTTTACGGTAAGGGCGGCGAAGTATGAGCTACCTTTATGACCGAGCGTTCAAAACGGGATTAGCTGTGGGCTTACTTGCCTACGCCTTTGTGAACGTTGTCAGTTATTTTGTCGCCGCTAGGAAGTATGAGGAATACCTTAGCCAACGATTTGCTCCTGCGCAATTGGTCCAATGGGGTTTTCCATTTCTTTGGGATGATTTTCCGCGGGAAATACTGAATATTTTAGCGGCGGCTTCCTTCGGAATCGTTTTTGGGTTGTTTTTTAGATATTTCGCTGGGCGGCTGCCATCGTTAAGACGAAAAAAATGAAAGACGTGACCATCGTCTGCGACGGCTCAAGCCTGGGCAACGGCAAGGGCACCACACGCGCCGCGGCCGCGGCGGTGCTCGGTTTCAAGGGCTATTGGAAAGCCGTCGGCGAATATCTCGGCAACGCGACAAACCAGCAGGCCGAGATAGCGGCCGCTTACATCGGCTTGAACAATCTGAAGGAGCCGTGCCGCGTCACGGTCATGACGGATTCGCGTTATGTCGTCGAAACAATGACCGGTAATTTTCGAAAAAAGACAAATCACGATTGGTGGGCACGTCTCGATAGTGCCGCCGCCAAACATCAGATCAAATGGGAGTGGACAAAAGGCCACGCTGGCCACGAGATCCAGGAGATCGCAGACAAAATGGCCCGCAAGATCGCTACGCTCGGGCGTGTGGATAATGAGATGCTCGAGGATGCCGTGGTCGATATCGGCGTGTCAGAGCCCTAACAACAGGAAATGACGGCGAGGGTACGAACAAAGAGAACAAAAGTATCGCAGGGTGAGAGCACTCTGCTTTTTTACCTCTTTGTGTTCGCGTCCGCGTCTTTGCG
Organism: Acidobacteriota bacterium; assembly: GCA_040006215.1. Lineage (GTDB taxonomy): Bacteria > Acidobacteriota > Blastocatellia > Pyrinomonadales > Pyrinomonadaceae > OLB17. Next base: position 182 of record JBDTXM010000176.1, on the reverse strand, counting down.
TCATTGCGTCTTTGCGGGCACAGTCCTCCTTGTGACCCATGCCTCGATCGCGCAGACCGGCCGTCTCGGCTGGGTCTGGCAAAATCCTCTACCGCAGGGTAATCCGTTAAACTCGATCAGCTTTGCCAGGGACAAGGAAACCGGCTTTGCCGTCGGTTCCGACGATACGATACTTCATACGG
>JBDTXM010000175.1:0-8095 GCA_040006215.1 Acidobacteriota bacterium | reverse complement strand
TCGAGAATATTCCGCTTCACGATGTCGGCGAACAGGATTTTGACGATGGACTATTATGGAGCTTTGCCAACGCGTTCGAGGACAACGCGGTAAATACCTATCTCTATCACACCAGCGATTTCCTCCGAAAAGATCTCCTGATGGCAGTGGGAAACGCGGACGAATTTTTCCCGACCGTTGCGGCGGTCTTGCTCTTCGCGAAAAATGAACGAGTTGCGGAATTGCTTCCGCGTTCAAACGTAACTGTCGCACGTTTTTCAGGTGAGAACGGCGGAGCGCAGTTGATCGAAAAGGTCGAGATAAAGGGAAATCTGCATTCACAGTACGAAGCGATCCTCGAATTTATAAAACGATATGTCGATCTACGAAAAGAGCGGCCCAAACAGACGCTCACTCTCGTTGCCGACGCCGGCAAGGTGGTTAAGCCGCGAAGCAACTACCATATCTATTCAGTGCTCGAAGCTGTAATAAATTCACTGACCCATCGCGACCTCGCGCTTCGTGACATTCCGACGCGTATCAATATTTATGACAATTCGATAGAGTTCATCAACCCGCGGCGAACGAGCGGTTTTGTTCCGCCCGCGGGACGGGCGATCCGCTACGGAATATCACAGAGACTTAATCCGCAAATTGCAGCGGTGTTTACGAGGCGTGAATATGGCGTTAACGCTCCGCATGGCGGCTTGCCGATGATCATTCGACAGTCGGCCCAATTCTCGGGCAAACGCCCGGAGATATATACCGCGAACGACGAGTTCAAATTAAAGCTCCACGGCTTGTAAGCCGAACGGCGGAGCTCCAAGAGTTGAGATAGATGACGAAACCGAACGCCGCAACCGAATCCAAACCGAGTCGTTCGAGATCAGTCATTTCGTGCCTGCCCTTTGTTGCGGCGATCGTCTATTTCTTTTCCAATCCGCATCCGCAAAATTACTACGACTATACCTTTCGCGTAGCAAGAGATCTATTGCATGGAACAGTTGGTTTTTACGACAAACCGCCCTCATGGCTGAACGAATTTATCCCGTTCGAGAGCCTTTACTTCTCCGCGTTCCCACTTGGCAGCGTTTTGACAATGATCCCATTCGCAGCCTTGCAGACGGTTGGGATGATCAAGGACATGCCCGGGATGTTCATCGCAGCTTTGCTTGCGGGGCTTTGTTGTTGGTATCTGTTCAAGATCGCCGACAGGTACGACATCTCGAATGGAAAAAAAGCATTGCTTACATTCGGAGTACTTTTCGGTACGTGGACGTGGACCAATCTGACCTTCGCCGGTGCGTGGCAACTTGCGCTCGGGTTTGCGATGCTCGGCGAGCTTGGGGGGATCTATTTCACGGTTTTCGATCGCAGGCCAATTCTCGCCGGAGCTTTCTTTGCACTTGCTTATGGGAATCGGACTGAAATACTGTTGACCGCGCCGATCTTTCTATTTTTGTGGAGCCGAGATGCAGAAAGAGCTTCGCCCAACAAAGAGTTAAAAAAAGACTCAAAGAACTCCCAATTGCAAGACAAGGAGTGGCGATGGCTTGGCCTTTCTTCAGCTTCGCTGCGATACCTCGCCGTATTCTGTACGATCCCATTCATCCTTGGTGTCGCGACTCTCGCTTACAACTACGTTCGTTTCCACTCCTTGACCGATTTTGGCTACGCGCGTATTCCCGGCGTGCTCGGCGAACCGTGGTATGACCATGGAATTTTCTCGGTTCAATATATTCCGCGGCAGGCCTGGGAAATGCTTTGGAAAATGTGGAATTTCAAGAGCTCATTCCCGTATCTTATTCCCGACGGTTTTAGCAGCTCGATCCTTTTCAGCAGCCCGTTTATATTATTCGTTTTTCGATTCGGCGGCCGCGACAAAGCTCTAAAGTATGCGTCTTGGGCAGCTATCGTGATCCTGACCTTTCTTCTCTGGATCCATGGAAATTCGGGCGGCTGGCAATTCGGCTATCGTTACGCGAGCATTCTCTTGCCCTGGATATTTGTGATCCTGCTAGAGAGTTCGCCGAAAGAGATAACGCGGCTCGAATGGGCCGCGTACGGATTGTCATTTGCGATGAATCTTTACGCTACGTGGCTCTTTAACTGGACGGACTACGTAAGGCCGTGAGAAGTAGGCAGTATGTCTGCAGGGCACCTCATTGATAAAGTACATAATGACAACCGACCACTTGACAAATGCTCCTTGACCTATCTCCACTAAAAGTTTCCCGCGATTACCGGCTTTTATTCTTTGGGCAGCTCGTATCGTTTTTTGGATCGATGATGACGTTCATCGTCGTGCCGTGGCAAATGTATCGGTTGACGGAATCGAACGCGATGGTCGGCTACATTTACCTCGCGGAATTCGTCCCGATGCTGTGCCTTGCGTTTGTCGGCGGAGCTTTGGCGGATTTCCTGGACAAACGGAAAATGCTGCGTTTTACGGAGATCGGGCAGACGTTTGTGACAGCGATATTGCTGGCCAATTCGCTGCTTCCGCAGCCAAAGGTCTGCCTGCTATTCTTTGCGGTTGCCGTTCACGCCGGTCTCGCCGCTCTTCAGCGTCCGGCATTTGAGTCCTTTATTCAGAAGGTGATCCCGGCTGAATTCATGGCCTCGGTCGCAGTTCTCAATTCGATAAGGTTCAATTTTGGGATGATCATCGGACCGGCCCTCGCGGGGATACTCACCGCTCAACTCGGTGCGTCCGTAGCCTACGGTATCGATCTGGTGACATTCGGAGCATCACTTCTCGCCGTATTTATGATCCGATACGTTCCGCCGCCCGAGAACGCGGATCGCCCGAGTTTCGACTCCGTTAAGAAGGCTCTTAAATACGCGGTGAGCCGGCAAGAGCTGCTGGGAACTTATTTCATTGATATCGCAGCGATGTTCTTCGCCTTTCCTACGGCTTTGTTTCCGGCACTCGCGTCAATGTACGGCGATGAGTACCTTGGCCTGTTTCCCGCTGCGATCGCTTTAGGCGCGCTTATCGGAAGTCTTACTTCCGGCTGGGCGAAAGATATCCACCGTCACGGCGTCTTAGTTACTGCGGCGGCGGTGCTTTGGGGAGTTGCGATCATCTTCTTCGGCCTCGCCAACAGCGTAGCTCCGGCACTCTTCTTTCTCGTCGCCGCTGGTTATTTCGATATGATCTCGGGGATTTTCCGAAGCGCGATCTGGAACCAAACCATCCCGAACTACCTGCGCGGACGAATGGCGAGTATCGAAATGATCAGCTATCTCACAGGCCCGATGCTCGGCAATGCCAAAATGGGTTTGGTCGCCGAGCACTTCGGCGTAAAGACCGCTCTGGTCTCCGGAGGCATCCTCTGCGTGATAGCGGTCGGAGGAGCAGCCCTCTTCCTTCCAAAGTTTGCTTCGTACGATGGCCGCGAGGGAATCAGGCAGCGTGAGCTTGAGGAGGCCAAACGTGCCGAAATGCTTCGCGTGTCTGAGTCCGAGTTCTAGAGGCTCCAAAATAGCTTGAAAAAAAGGCTTGACATAAAAGTTTTGTCCTTCTATTCTATAACCGAAACGTTATAGAACCTATGAGTTATGCAATGGCGAATTCGCACAGGCTGGACGCGACGTTTGCGGCGCTTGCCGACCCGACACGACGGGCGATACTTGCGCGGCTGGCATTGGGTGAGGCTTCGGTAAATGATCTTGCAAAACCATTCAAGATGAGCCAGCCTGCGATCTCAAAACATTTACGCGTGCTGGAGCGGGCCGGTCTTGTTTCTCACGGCAGAGATGCCCAGAGGCGGCCCAGAAAGATCGAGGCGCAGCCGTTAGCCGAGGCGACCGAGTGGCTCGAGAAATACCGGCAATTCTGGGAAAGCCAGTTCGGACGTCTCGACGAATTGCTGGAGGAGCTCAAACTTGGTCAAAAAAAGGTGCCGAATCGAAAACCCAGGAGAGAAAACAAGTGATCAACGAGACAACAAAAGTGACTCCGCAGGGCGTCGCGGAAGTTTTGATCGAACGGGCATTTAATGCACCTTGCTCCTTGGTTTTTGGCGCAATGACCAAACCGGAGCTGCTTAAACATTGGTATGGGCCCGATGGCTGGGAAATGATCGTATGCGATATCGACCTTCAAGTTGGCGGAAAGTGGCGTTTTGTTAGTCGGCGGCCGGACGGTAAAGAGATCGGGCAGTTGGGCGTGTATCGTGAGATCGAGAGGCCAGTGCGGCTTGTGAATACTGAAGCATGGGAAGATTGGGATGCAGGCGAGACAATCGTTTCCGCAACCTTTAAAGGAGGTGACGCAAAGACCCATTTCGAAGCGATAATACTTTTCCCGTCACGAGAGGTGCGCGACGCCGTGCTCAAATCCGGCCTCGACCACGGTGTCGAAGCTAGCTATCGAAAACTCTCGCGCGTTCTCGAATCGCTGGCGGAACAGAATTAAACAAAGGAGAAATATAATGGCAAATAAAACGACAGTTACCGCCGAACCCGGCAAACAGGAGCTTTTCATCATTCGCGAATTCGATGCGCCTCGCGAGCTGGTGTTTAAGGCGCATACCGATCCGGAACTCTATGTCCGTTGGGTCGGACCGCGCGATCTGAGAATGACGATAGACAAACTCGACTCGCATAACGGAGGTGCGTTCAAATTCGTTCATGAGCGGGACGGCCACAAATATACATTTCACGGCGTCTACCACGAGGTGCTGACTCCCGAACGGATAATCGGCACCTTTGAATTCGATGGCCTGCCGGAAACGGGACATGTGATCCTCGGAACTACAAAATTCGAAAAGCTGCCCGGCGATCGAACACGTCTCGTTCACCAATCCGTTTTCCAGTCCGTCACCGATCGAGATGGAATGGTCCAGTCGGGAATGGAACGAGGCGTTAGCGAGGGGTACGAAAAACTAGACGCGATTCTGCAGGGATCGAAATAAATAAAAGGGGGAACTGTTATGCAAAAGATCACACCTTTCCTGATGTTCAACGACAAGGCGGGCGAGGCCATGGAATTCTACACTTCGATCTTTAAGGATTCTAAGATCATCAGTAAAATGCCTGGCCCGGGCGGGGCCGTTATGGGCGGCTCGATCGAAATCGAGGGGCAGCGGATAAATACATTCAACGGAGGGCCGCATTTTACTTTCACTCCGGGAATATCGCTTTTTGTAACCTGCGAAACGCAGGAAGAGATCGACGATAAATACGAAAGGCTCTCGGCAGGCGGCCGCCAGGATAGGTGCGGTTGGCTGATCGATAAATTCGGCGTGTCTTGGCAGATCGTTCCCCCGGTCCTCGGCCAACTGCTGGGTGACAGCGACCGCGAAAAAGCGAGCCGCGTAATGCAGGCGATGCTCAAAATGAATAAGATCATCATCCAGGACCTCAAGGACGCGGCCGAACAGGTGTGACTCGCTGTTGAATACACGTTTTCTGAATTCGGGTTACACCATCCAAGTGTACTGCCTCGCTGACGCATACCAATTGGTATTCATCCAACGTTAAGCTAAAGATAAGCTATTGTATCCAAAGGGGTTATGGGAATGGCACGGGCTTTGCCATTACAAGGTCGGAGGCTTTCAGAAGCATATGAACTCAACTAAATTAAACAAAACATTGAAGGGATTTGGATTGGCTTTCGCTTTGGTCATAGGATTTATCATGGTGTCCGGCACTAGCGCAAGCGCACAGTATCGCGATCAGCGTAACGACGATCAATACAATCGCGGCCAGCGGAATGATCGAAATGATAACGATCGTTACGACAACGACCGCAATCGCAACGATCGCGGCTATCAGAAGGCATTTCAGAAGGGTTATCAGGACGGCCTGAAGCAGGGAATGCGCGAGGCTCGGAATCGTCGCGGTAATAACAACGGCGGCTTCTATAACAACAATAACGGCCGCAACAATGGCAATCAGGCCTATCGGAGCGGCTTTCAGCAAGGCTTCCGCGAGGGCATGCAGCGTGGCCGAGATAACAGACGCGGCAACTGGCCATTCTAAATTAGCACCACTGCTCAATCTGAGGGTTCGGATCGAAAGATCCGGGCCTTTCTTTTTGCATCTTCGCTTTCAAGCGTCGGTAAAGTAAAATCGAGAGAAATGGCAATTTTAAGAAAACGTGAGATCGAAAATCTCGAACAATTGAGCGGCGAGGAACTTCAGGCTTTTCTTGACACGCTTCCGGCTGGTCCGGAAACCATCAGTGCGTTGATCGATCATGTCGAGGACGAATTGTACGAGACTGAGTGCAACCACAGCCTCCAATACTCGATGAGATTCATGATGGAAAATCGTCTCGATTTTCCAAAGATCACGTCTTGGCTAAACGACAACGGCGGATACTGTGACTGCAAGGTTCTCGCCGAGATCGCGCCGATATGGCGGGCGAAATTCGGGGACGACTAATTCCTGGCTGGTTTTGCCGCTAGGTATTTCTTCAGATACTTCGCCGTATATGACTTTTCAACTTTCGCGATCTTCTCCGGAGTTCCCGTCGCCACAACCTCGCCGCCGCCAACGCCGCCTTCGGGCCCGAGGTCGATCACATGGTCTGCGGTTTTGATCACGTCGAGATTGTGTTCGATCACGATCACGCTTGCTCCGCTGTCGATCAACGCACGGAACGCGGCCAGCAGTTTATTTATATCGTCGAAATGCAGCCCGGTCGTCGGCTCGTCGAAAATAAAGAGCGTTCTCGACTCGGTTTTTTGAGCCAGGTGGGCAGCTAACTTGATCCGCTGTGCCTCGCCGCCGCTGAGCGTCGTGGCCGATTGGCCGAGTCGGAGATAACCCAATCCAACCGCTTCAAGCGTCTTGAGTTTTGACACAAGCTTTCCGACGTCCTTAAAGAAAAGTATCGCTTCGCGGATTGTCATCTGCAGCGCCTGATGAATGCTTCGTCCTTTGTATTTTACCTCGAGGATCTCAGGCTTAAATCTCGTTCCCCGACAGTCCTCGCACGTAAGTTCGACATCCGCTAGAAACTGCATCTCGACTGTGACTGTTCCGCTGCCCTGACAGGTTTCGCATCGCCCGCCCGGCACGTTAAACGAAAAATGCGAGGCATTGTAACCCTTCGCTTTTGCCATGTTGGTTCCGGCAAAAACCTCGCGGATCGCATCGTACGCTTTAAGATAAGTCACCGGATTGGAACGGGGCGTTCGCCCGATCGGAGATTGGTCGACCAGTATAACGTCATCGATCAGCTCGCCGCCCTTTATGTTCTTGAAAAACCCGACGTGCGAATTCCAATCGCCTTTTTGCTTCTTCAATCCGGCAAAGAGCACGTCATGTATCAGCGTCGATTTACCCGACCCCGAAACACCCGTCACCGCAACAAGAACATCCAGTGGGAAATCGACAGTCACATCCTTTAAATTGTGCTCGCGAGCACCCGATACGCGGATCTTTCGTTTGGTCACGGAGCGCCGCTTTTGCGGGATCTTGATCTCGGCATCACCTCGGAGATATTTTCCAGTAAGCGACTCGCCGTTTTTCAGCAAACCATTAAAATCACCCTGATAGACGAGATTACCGCCGAATTCGCCCGCGTGAACGCCGATGTCGACGACGTGGTCAGCCGCGCGCATCGTGTCTTCGTCATGTTCGACGACCAGCACCGTGTTGCCGATGTCACGAAGGTTTTTAAGAATTCCGATCAGCCGGTCGTTGTCCCGCGGATGCAGGCCGATACTTGGTTCGTCCAGGACATAGAGCGTCCCGACCAAGAGTGACCCGAGATTTGTCGCAAGCTGTATTCGCTGGGCTTCGCCGCCCGAGAGCGTCGAGGCAAGGCGTCCGAGCGTCAGATAATCCAGTCCGACATCGACCAGAAATCTCAGGCGCCGCCTGATCTCGAGCAGCAGCTTTTCCGCGATCTTTTCGCGCTCGGCGTCGAGCTCGAGCGTGCCAAAAAAACCTTGTGCATCGCTGATCGACAGTGCTATCACCTCGGGCAGCGACATTCCGCCGATCTTTACATCGCGAGCCTCCTGCCGCAGCCGCTGGCCGCCGCAATCGGGACACGTTGTGTAACCGCGGTACTTAGCGAGGAAGACGCGAACATGCAGTTTATATTTCTTGGTGTCGAGCCATTTGAAAAAGCCCTTGATACCACGCCACCCTT
>JBDTXM010000174.1:0-8164 GCA_040006215.1 Acidobacteriota bacterium | reverse complement strand
GATTGCGGTCATAGCCTTCGCGATAACCTTGCTGGTAGCCGCGTTCGTATGCTCCACCGCCATTGTTATATCCGCCGCGGTTGAAAATGCCACCGCCCCGGTTTCCGCGTTGACCGTCACGAGCGGCACGCTTGCCGTCTTTTTCACCCTGCTTGAAACCACGCTCGTACTGTTTTCGTTCTTCCTTTCGGCGACGGTCGTTGTCACGGCTATTATAACCCCCGTTGTTTCCGTAGCCGCCGTTGTAGCCGCCGTTGTAACCCGGCTGGCGATACTGGGCCGATGCACTGGTGCTCGACGCAAAGACCACTCCCAACGCAAAGACCGAAGCCAGTGCCAACCCCTTCAATGTGCTCCTGAGATTAATAATTGACATGTCCAATAGATCCTCCGGGTTATCAGCCAGCAAAGTCTGTGCCAATTTCGAAACCCCGATAAAATCGCATTCCCGGGGCCCTTGCGTTTCGATCCGCTACGAATTGGTATGGCATGCAAACGATTTGGAAGATATTTGAACGAGGGTCAACTCCCTTAGAGTTCAAAGTTACTTTTCACAAATAAAAGACTTTACCACGTATGCAATGTGTGATATTCTGCATGATGAATGGTGCCACGGGCGCTTTTTTTTCGGCCCGGGCGACGATTCCGTCATCATCTGTAGGATCATCTTCCGGTCGCCCTCGTAGGATAATGCACGACCTTTCTGCAAGGCCCGAAGCTGATCAACGGCTGCCTTTGGCGTTGACCAATTCTTATACTGCGTCTCGCGATCCGCCCCGATCTGCTTTTCTGTGCTGAGGATCTTCATATCGGTAATGCCGATAGTTCCGAGATAGCCTTGGATTCGTGCCGGCCCGCCGGCGACACGCATCAGCACATCGCTCGCGGTGCCGTCGCTTTCTTCGATGGCGTATTTGATCAGGTCACGAACTGAGATCTGCGTGCCCTTGGGAAAGTTGTCCTGCAGTGGGCTGTGCTGGTTCGGCCCGACAATGTCGTCTTTGGTGACTGCGATCGGTTCTTCTAGGTCCAGGTGCTGATATTCATACTTTTTGATCACGGCCAGCGATATTGGGAGTTTATAGACGCTCTGCATCGGGTAGCGGACATCGGCGTGAAAGGAAAAATACTCGCCCGTTCCGAGGTTAAGGGCATAGACGCAACCTTTCCCTTGGCTTCGGCCGCGATCTTCGCAACGTCATTCTCGATAGACGGATCTTTCACTCCTGAACGCCCCACCGAAGCCATTTTCTTCGCTTCAGAATTTGTCTGACCGCTGCAGGCTGAAAACAAAACGAGGAAAATGAACGTAGTAATGGAAATTTGGCACTTCATAAATGGAATCTTATTGAATGCGGTAGGCCGTAGCAAGAAGCTGGTCTTCGAAGAGGCAGCGAACCTCCAGCCTCGACTATTTTGATAGCCATCCGTTGTAAGTGCATAATATTTTCGAAATAATTCTAAAAGGAGATTTCCTGCGATGTTCAAACGATTTTCTGTTTTCTTGATCATGGTGTGCGCTGTGACCGCCGCCTCCGCGCAGCTACGATTGCCCCGACCCAGCCAGGATGCCAGCGTAAAGCAAACCGTTGGCGTTACCGACATCACCATCACTTACAGCCGGCCGGCTATCAAGGGCCGCACGATCTTTGCCGATGCCCCCGCTTCGATGGCCGCACGCGCCAAAGGTGAGGCAACGCTCGACAATCAGAACGACCGTCAAAAAGGCGAACCGATCGTTCCCTACGGCCATGTCTGGCGCACCGGAGCTAATGAGGCGACTCAGTTCGTCATTACCGATGATGTAACGATCAACGGGCAGAAGCTTGTCGCGGGGAGTTACAGCCTCCACACCATTCCCGGCAAGGACGAATGGACGATCGTATTCAACGGCACCGCCAATCAGTGGGGCAGCTTTAGCTACGACCCCGCAAAGGACACCCTCCGCGTCAAGGCAAAACCAGCCTGGGTAAATGAAAGTCAGGAGTTCATGTCGTTCTTTATCGAACCCGCGGGAGATAATGCCGCAAACGTCAACATCCGCTGGGATAAGGTCAGTGTGCCGTTCACTGTCGCAGTTGACGTTCCCGCAACAACTCTTTCCAAAGCACGTGTCGCTGTAGCCAGCGCAAAACCCGACGATTGGCGAACGCCGTTTCAGGCTTCTGGATATGCCAACCAAAACGGCGACAAAGAAGACGCTACGAAATGGTTCAATCAGGCTCTGACGATCCTCGACGCCTCGATCGCCAATAAGGCGACATTCCAGAACCTGTCGGCGAAGGCAAGTGTCCTGATCGCCGGCGGCCGCAAAGACGAAGGCCTCGCCGTTGCAGATAAGGCGATCGCCCAGGGCAAGGAAGACAAGGCCGACACCGCTGCCTTCGAAAAACGCATCGCCGATATCAGGGCCGGCAAGAACTAAATGCTGGAGATAAGGGCCGGTGATCCGGCCCGATTTTCGTTCGTTTTCGATCAGTAATAGCTTATAATTTGCGAATAATGCAGCAGCTGGCGAGCAAATCATTTACACCGCATCGGTTCCCGATCTCCGTAAAGATGTTTCACGTAATGGCGGCCGAAGGCGCGTTTGCCCCAACAGATCGCGTAGAACTGATCGACGGCGAGATCTTTAATATGTCGCCAATTGGTAATATCCGTGCGCGATGCGTCGATTTTCTAAATCGCTATCTATCGAAGATAGCTGGAACCGAATATATTATTCGTGTTCAAAATCCGATCGTTCTCGACGACGACAGTGAGGCGCAGCCTGACATTTCGATACTCCGCTACCGGGATGACTTTTACAAAAGCGAGACGCCGCGTCCGCGAGATGTGCTGATGGTCTTTGAGGTAGCCGATACGAGCGTCGAGTTTGACCGCAATATTAAATTGCCCAGATACGCAGCAGCGGGAATACCCGAAACCTAGCTTATCGATTTGACAAATGACCGGGTCGAGATCCATTCCGAACCTAAAGACACGACCTACGGAACGGTCAAGATATTCCAGCGAGGCGAGAACGCCTTGTCGCAAGTGATCGCAAATATTGATCTTTCGGTTGATGAAATTTTGGGATGAAAAGTGTTCTTGTCTGCATAATTATTGTTACAGCCGAAGCCTGCGGCGCTTTTGCCCAAGCGACGAAACCATCCGTCACTCCGGTTCCAGAAGGCTTCACTAGCGATGGATGTTCTCTTTTTCCAGAGGGTGATTACCACGACTGCTGCGTCCAGCACGACCTTGTTTACTTCTCGGGAGGAAGTTGGAAAAGCCGCTGGCGGGCCGACGACCAGTTCCGGCGATGCGTTGGCGACAAGAAAGGCTTCGTTCATAAACCACTTTCGCTGATGATGTGGATCGGCGTCAGGATCGGTGGTGTTCCTTGGCTGTCCACCCCATTCCGCTGGGGTTTTGGTAAAAGCTCCCTAGGTCAGTGATATTAAATAGAAACTTATTTCCCGTCCGGCAACCGGCCTTTCGGGAAACGCATCCGAATACAAATAGATCCCGCCCCCGTCCCGGGTTTCGTGTGGACTAAATATCAATAGTCGAATAAAATTTTGAGCGCCATGAAAAATCTAAGTTTACGTCTTGTCTCACTTCTTCTTGTATTTGTGTTTGTATCGTCACCTGTTTGGGCAACCTGCGGCGGCGGCGGCGGCGGCGGCGGCGGCGGCATGTCCGGAAATTCCGGAAATAGCGGCAACGATCCTAAGCCGGTCGTCTATCACGTATCGTGGCGCCTGCCGAAAGATATCGCTGCGAAACCTGCAACCGAAGGACTCGTGCTCTATTGGTTCCCGGCCTCGAAACAAGAAGTGGCCAATTCATCGTTGAAAGAATCGCGTTTGCTTTCGATCTACGCACAGCAGTGTGTGTCGATGCAGCTGGCGGATAGCAGTGTTGCAAACGCCGACCAACTTATCGGCGGTTCGCCGTTACCGGTTGCCGTTCTCGCGAAACCCGATGGCACGGCCGTCAAAAAGCTTGAAAACACAAGCGGAAAGCTAAAAGTTGCTGACGTTGAAAAACTCGTCGGCGATGAAGTAAAGACACGCCGTGAGGCTGTCGATACGAATCTGGTTGATGCCAAAGCGAAGGCCGCGGCTGGCGACACCGCGAGCGCGACCAAAATATATCAGGATGTAGCCGGCGAAAAATGCATGTTCCCGAAACAGGCCGCAACCGCCCAAAAGGAACTCAAGAGACTTGGCGGTCCGCTCGGTGAGGTCATCATTCCGGCGGTACCAGTGACTGATCCCGTCAAGAGTGCCTTGATCGAAGAGACGATGAGAAAAGGTTTGATCGCGGAGAATCAAACCAAATACACCGTCGCCGAACAATTTTACTCGAAGGCTCGCGTAATGGACCCCGCCGATCCGGCGCCGATGCGTTATTTGGGTGAACTTTATCGCCACGATATCGGAAATTGGATCAAAGCCCGGGCGCAGTTTAACGCGATCCTGAAAATGCCGGCAGACCCGCTTTCAGAAGCGGTCGCTCTTCACGGCCTCGGCAAAATGACGATCCACGACGGTGACTTCAAAAAGGGTCTTCACTTGATGGAGCAATCGGTCGAGGTTTACCCGATCCCCCTCGCTCTGCGAAATCTGGCCGTCTATTGGAATTCCGAAGGCGATATGGCGCAAGCCACGGCGTACACCAAAAAAGCGATGGAGCTCGATCCGGAGGATCCGTATAACGTCGTTTTTGCCGCTGTGTATATGGCAATGAACGGCGACAAAGCGGGCGCTATCAAGATCGCCGAAAAGCACATCGATCTACTGCCGGCATCGTATAACCTCGCCGCCATCTATGCACTAGATGGTCAGCGTGACAAAGCCCTTTCGCTTCTGAAACGCCATTTCTTTGAATTCGAGCGTTACGAGCAGGTCAGGTCAAAGGAAATGATGGAAGCTCGCGTGGACGCCGTCTTTGATTCGATCCGGCGTGATTCGGATTTTCTCGCCCTGACGAAGGGAGCCGACGGAAAGCTTCCAATTCCGATGGCCAAGACCGGAATGCCGACAAGCGATAACAATTGATCGGAATTAAACTGAAAAGAAGCCGAGGGTCGAGATAGGCGATCCTCGGTTTTTTATTTGAGCAGAGTTCCTCGGATCCCCATCGGAACCGAATAAATAAGACCGTTAGTACAGACGATCATCTCGCCTTTTCGGGTAAACGCGAGGCCGACCAGGGCAGTGCCCGCAAGGACGGTTTCGGCCGTCTTGCCCGCGGGGTCGATCCGGACTATTCCGTGACGGCCTTTGTAACAGGCGACCACGTAAAGATTTCCTGCGTCGTCGAATGCCAGCCCTTGGGGGCGTCCGAAACCGCGAAACCAACGTTCGACCCCGCCGTCGAGATCGATCGCGTAGATCGAATCATGACTGGCCAGCCCGGGAGCCGTCGCGAACAAGCGTCCGTCAGGCCCGAACGCCAGATGATACGCCGCGACCGATGGCTCTAGAACGGCAAAGGTCTCGAAGCGTCCAAATTCAGGAACGCGGTAGATCGTCCCCGTGCGATCACCAACATGCATCACGCCGTCAGTATCGAAGGCGATCCCAGTAGCGACCCCTAATCCAGACGCAAATTCAACCGCCTCCTCTCCCCGTTCGATTCGGCTAACCGTCCCGTCATTTCGATTTGTAACAAATAGCTGGCCTTGAGGATCAAAAGCTATTCCCGTAGGGTTCATCACCGAGACCGGAATTTCATCGACATAGCCGTCGGGCTCGATCCGGAACAGGGTGACATCGAGCTCCTGGCCTCGCGAACCGGATCGGGTAACAATGATCGAGTCATCGCTCGGGTCAACGGCCGGGTTCGCGACCACATGCATGTCTTCGGCTAACCGGCTCCCGATCGTCAAAGGGACTGATTCGCTTTGTTCTCCGCCGCTCTCAATATGCAATTGGGTGTTTTCAGTGGCAACACTCTCCGGCACGATCGCAAGGATTCTCCGCGATGACGCCGCGACGAGCCGGCACCGCTCCCCGCCGATATAACAGCCGAATCCTCGATGGTGATCCACGTCGAAACCTTCGCACTCGATCGCGACCTGGCCGCCCGGGATCGCGTACTGCGGGAATATCGAATTAATTCTTCCAGCCTTATTCATTTGATAAATAAATCAAGAGTTTACGACTAAGCGGCGAACTGTGTCGAGTTTGGTCCCGAACGCACGTCGAGTTGATCGCTAATTAACAGTTGGAAAGCCTTCTGTTCACTGACGCAAAATATAGATGTGATCCAGGCCGCGCAGATGCTGCGGAGCGGATTCCAAATGAATTATAGAATGCGAGGATAAACCACCGTTTACGTCCCGTTGATGCCAGATATGCCCGGGTTGGACGCATATGTCGAGATATGGCGTTTGGCGTCAAATTTGTGGTCCGTTTTGTCCGTTCCCCGGTCATATCTATTGCCCAAATGGTCCGGTTCTATTTCCCAAATGGTCCGGTGAGACTTTCTCTCGGCATCAATACCAGGGCACTTCACTTGAACACAAAGTTCCTCATTTCAACGGATCTGCCATCCAGAAAATGATTGACGGTTTGGACGTCTAGCGGTTAAACTATGTTTTGACGGTTTGAACCGCATCGTTTGCCTCCCATTCAACAAACCGTTAAACCTCTGAAAATACAAGTCTTATATGTCAATTAGAATCGACGATCTCTTGCGGATGGCGATAGGTTTTGGTGCCTCCGACCTGCATTTGCGGGCAGGTTCGCATCCTGTTATTCGGGTGAACGGCGAACTTCAGGCTCTTGCCGGAGCGACCCGCCTGACGCAGGATGAAACGCTGGAAATGGCGTTCTCGATGATGTCTAATCGACAAAAGCAGCATTTCAAAGAGGTTTTCGAAGTTGATATCGGCTACGGCGTCGCGGGCCTCGGCCGTTTCCGTGTAAATATTTTCCAGCAGCGAAACTCGATTGGCATCGTCGCTCGCGTCATTTCGGACACCATCCGGAGTTTTGCCGAGCTCGGCCTTCCTCCGATCCTCAATAAGATCTCTGACGAAAGCCGCGGGCTTATTCTCGTAACCGGAACGACCGGTTCCGGCAAGTCCACGACGCTTTCAGCGGTCGTCGATCACATCAACCAAAAGCGGAATTGCCATATCGTTACGGTCGAAGACCCCATCGAATTTCTACATAAGGACAAAGAATCCTTTATCACGCAGCGCGAGGTCGATGTCGATACTCGAAATTTTGCCGAAGCCCTACGCGGCAGCCTTCGTCAGGACCCGGACGTCATCCTGGTCGGTGAAATGCGTGACCTCGAAACTATCGAAACTGCCTTGCTGGCGGCCGAAACCGGGCACCTGGTGCTGTCGACCCTTCATACGCTTGACGCGGCCGAGACCGTAACCCGTATCATTTCAGCATTTCCGCCATATCAGCAGAAATCTATACGCATTCAGCTCGCCGGATTGCTCAAAGCGATCATTTCGCAGCGTCTGATGAAGGCCGCGACCGGCAACAATCGCGTACCAGCGGTCGAAGTGTTGATCTCGACACCGCTTATCCGCGACTGCATCCTGCACGAAGACAGGACGTCGTCGATCCGTGACGCTATCGCGGCCGGAACGTCGCAGTACGGCATGCAGACATTCGATCAATCGTTATTCTATCTATATCAAGCAGGGCTGATAACACTCGAAGAAGCCCTGCGCGGCTCGACAAATCCGGACGAATTCCGCCTCCGTCTCGCCGGCATCCAAAACACCACAACGATGGCCAAGGAAGAAATGGAGAAAATGAGTGGTGTCGTGCAGCTAAAAGAGCTGCTTACAAGGACCTAGGCGGCTACTCGTAGGTTGATTTTGTTCGAAAAGCGCGAGGCCGACAGCTTGGCCTTGTGCTTTTTCTCTATTGGCCATGCGCGGCGGTTCGTACCCGAAATCTCAGGGTTGTAAACTGCGGAAATTTCCGCGGTACTGAAATCCTGAAAATACTGGTTTTTCTGGGATTTCCAAGGACAAGTCTTGACATAAAAGTACTTGACCGTGTAAATTTTAGTTTTATCACTACATCCGGCTATGTTCGTAAGCAAATCCAGTATTTTTGTTCCTCAAATTGTCCAACCGTTTTAAACGCTGGGTTTTGAGTTCCGAGAAGTTGGCCGTTTTGACGCTGCGTGAGGTGAT
>JBDTXM010000173.1:0-8177 GCA_040006215.1 Acidobacteriota bacterium | reverse complement strand
GGTCTGATGTTACCGACCGTGTGGCTAAAGAAATGTTTCTTGCCATGCACAAGCGTGAAGACGAACGAAAGGAACTTAATCCGATCCTCGTCATGGCCGACTCTGGTGCCCGAGGTTCGGAAGCCCAGATCCGGCAGCTTGCCGGTATGCGCGGACTAATGGCAAAACCATCGGGTGAGATCATTGAAAACCCGATCCTCGCAAACTTCCGCGAAGGTCTCGATGTTTTGCAGTACTTTATTTCGACACATGGCGCCCGTAAGGGTCTGGCCGATACCGCTCTGAAAACGGCGGACTCGGGCTATCTTACCCGACGCCTCGTCGACGTTGCTCAGGATGTGATCGTAGCAGAAACAGATTGCGGTACCGTTCGCGGTATTTGGTCCGAGGCGATCATCCGCAATGGTGAAGAGGTCGAATCTCTTCGTGACCGCATCGTCGGTTATATCTCACTCGACGACATTAAGGATCCGGTCGACGGAACTGTGATCGTTAAAGCGAATGACGAGATCGACGAAGATATAGCCGCTGCTGTACAGCTTTCGGGCTTGCAGCGTATCCGTATCCGGAGCCCGCTGACATGCGAAGCTCGCCGTGGAATATGCGTTAAATGTTACGGCCGTAATCTGGCGACCGGAAACACGGTCGAGATCGGCGAGGCTGTCGGTGTTATCGCCGCTCAGTCGATCGGCGAACCAGGGACCCAGTTGACGATGCGCACGTTCCACGTCGGTGGAACCGCCCGTCTCGAACAAGAGACGAAGCATGCTGCGTCGATGCCCGGAACGGCCAAATACGTTGGCGATTGGAAGGTGATCAAGAACCGTGCGGGCGAGCTCATCTCTATGAAGCGACAGCCGGCCGAGCTTGGCCTTATGGACGAACGCGGACGTGAGGTAGCCCGCTACCAGATCGTTTACGGAGCTCATGTCCACGTCAAGGATGGCCAAAAGGTCAAAGAGGACGAATTGCTCGCAACGTGGGATCCGTTCACGTTCGCCATTCTTACCGAGGTTGCCGGAACCGTTAAGTACCAGGACCTTAAGGAAGGCAAGACTGTCGAACAGGATGTCGATAAGGTAACAGGACAGATCCGCCTGGTGGTTAAGGATTCGGATGAAAAGAATCAGCCGCGTCTGGAACTCCGCCTTGGAAACAAGGTTCAAAAGACATACCAGATGCCGATCCGTGCTCAGCTCATGGTCGAGGATGGGCAGCAGCTTGAGGCCGGTGACGTGATCGCAAAGATCCCGCGTGAAACGACCAAGACCAAGGACATCGTCGGCGGTCTGCCGCGTGTCGTGGAATTGTTCGAAGCACGCCGGCCGGGTGAAACTGCCGTGATGTCCGAGATCGACGGAACCGTCGTTCTAGGTTCGATCTCAAAGGGTAAACGCAAGATCATCATCACCGGCGAAGACGGAAGCGAACGGGAATATGACATTCCGCGTGGTACCCACATCAACGTACAGGACGGCGACGTTGTGAAGGCGGGCGAACCGCTTATGGACGGACCGCTGAATCCGCACGATATTCTTCGTGTTCTCGGAATGGAGCGGCTCCAGGAATATCTCGTCAACGAGATCCAGGAAGTCTATCGCTTGCAGGGCGTGAACATCAATGATAAGCACATCGAGGTGATAGTTCGCCAGATGCTTCGATGGGTCAAGATCAAGGATGTCGGTGACACTGAGTTCCTGCTCGAGGAACAGGTTGACCGATTCCGGTATGAGGACGAGAATCGCAGAGTGATGGATGAGAAGGGGAAACCGGCAAGTGCCGAACCGCTTCTTCTCGGCATCACCAAAGCTTCGCTTTCGACCGATTCGTTCATTTCGGCGGCGAGCTTCCAGGAGACCACACGCGTCCTTACGGAAGCGGCGATCTCAGGACGCATCGATTACCTTCGCGGGCTGAAGGAAAACGTTATCATGGGCCGGCTGATCCCGGCGGGCACTGGTATGAAGTATTACCGCAACGTCGAGATCGCCAGGGATGCGACCGAGAACCGCAAGGAAGAGGACGAGTTCGATGAAATGACAGATATCCGCGGCGGCTTCGATATTCCGCTGCCGGCTAACGTCCCGGGCGTCCAGGTCGATGATGTAGACCTTGACCTAGAGGACGAAACCGAAGACGAGGAAACATTCGATATCGACGAGGCGATGAAGATAGACATCGTGGATGACGATATTTAATTCCTCTCTTTCTAGAATAGAAAAAGGCCGCGAGCAAACACGCTCGCGGCCTTTTTGTTTTGCGAGTGACTCTTCTACCAGATCAGGCAGGCGTCCTGCCGAACCATCTTGTCGCCGGCTTTACAACCCCAGGCTTTTGCGAAGTCGGGCATGTTGGACATCGGACCATTCACGCGCCATTTCGCGGCCGAGTGCGGATCCGTTTCCACCTGGAGCCGTGCTCCCTGATCCGTAGCTTTCGCTGCCCAGACCTGCGCCCAGCCGAGGAAAAATCGCTGCTCCGGCGTAAACCCGTCGATCTTGTCCGGTGAGGGCTTGTCCTTTAGGTCATCCATCAACGCCGTGTACGCGATATTAAGGCCGCCGAGATCGCCGATGTTTTCGCCGATCGTCCGCTGGCCTTTTATGTTGAGCCCGGGCAAGACCTCATAGCCATTGAACTGGTTGATTACACAGGCCGCCCGCTCATCAAACTTCTTCCGGTCTTCGGGTGTCCACCAGGATTTCAGATTACCGTCAGCGTCGTACTTGCTGCCCTGGTCGTCGAAACCGTGTGAGATCTCGTGGCCGATCACCGCTCCCATTCCGCCATAGTTGATCGCGTCATCCGCTTTGAAATTGAAGAACGGCGGCTGCAAAATGCCGGCGGGAAAAGTGATGTCATTGGCCGAGGGGTTGTATGATGCGTTTACAGTCGGCGGTGTAAATCCCCAGCGGGTCTTATCCGTCGGCTTCCCTATGTCGGCGATGTTGCGGGCGATCTGGAACTGGGTCGAGCGTCGAACGTTTTCCGCATATGAAGAACGATCGATCTTTAACCCGGCGTAGCCACGCGGATTCCGGTTGTATCCGATTTTTCGTTTGTAGGCGGCGAGCTTTGCAAGAGCCTTAACTTTCGTTTCGCTGCTCATCCACTGAAGTCCCTGGATATGACTCTTCATAGCCGCGAAGATATGGTCGATCATCGCGTTCGCGGCTGCCTCCTGTTCCGGCGTAAACTTTGTCTTTATATATTCGGCTCCGAGAGCTTCTCCCAAGGTGCGATCGGTGGCTTCCGTGCAGCGTTTCCAGCGTTCCTGCTGTTCCTTTACACCGCTTAAAAATCTGCCCTGAAAATTGAAGGATTCATCAACGAAAGCCTTCGACAGCGAGTTGGCCGACGAGGTCAAAACCATCCATCGCAAATAGGTCTTCCAGCTCTCGAGGGGAACATCGGTCAGCATCGTATTCAACTCTTTAAAAAAGCCGGGCTGCTGAAAATCAACGTCCGAGCCTGCTGGTATGCCACGTACCTTCATGTAGTCAGCGAATGAAAAATTGGGAATTATCGCCTGAGCATCCGCAAGCGTCAGCTTGTTGTAATTCTTGTCCCGGTCGCGGAGCTGATCCGGAGCCATGGACGAATTAGCAAGGCGGGTCTGAACCGACATCACGGTCGCCGCATTCGTCGCAGCTGCGTCCGGCGAATCTCCGAGCAGCTTGAACATATTTGTCATGTGCTCGACAAACTTCGCACGCGTTGCTGTCATACTAGGGGTTTCCGCCGTGTAATATTCTTTGTTCGGAAGGCTCAGGCCGCCTTGTCCCGCGTTCAGGATGACCATATTGCTATTTTTCTGGTCAGGGCCGCCGCCGAAT
The DNA here is from genome assembly GCA_040006215.1 of Acidobacteriota bacterium. Classification (GTDB taxonomy): domain Bacteria; phylum Acidobacteriota; class Blastocatellia; order Pyrinomonadales; family Pyrinomonadaceae; genus OLB17. The sequence goes on along the minus strand of JBDTXM010000173.1, from coordinate 4,341 downwards.
CGAAAGAGAGCCGGGAAGCCGGACTTATGCAACACGGCGATCTCGTGCTTCAGGTCATCGACCGTTTTGATCTTGTTGATTCGCGAAAACTCAGCATCGAGCGGATGTGCACCGGCCTTTTCGATCGCCGCCTCATCCATGCACGACGAATAGAAATCGCCGACGAGCTTAATGTTGCCCGATGCACCCGATTCTTTGGTTGCCTTTTCGAGAATATCGTGCGAAACATCCCGATTATTCTCCGCCAGTATGTTGAAGCTGCCCCAACGCGACTGTGTCGGAGGCATTTCCGTATTCTTCACCCAAGTGCCATTGGCAAACTGAAAAAAATCATCACAGGCGTTCGCCGTGCGGTCCATGCGTGAGGTGTCGAATCCGGTGCTTTGGGCAAGGGCGGACGCATAAACCGACGTTACGACCAATAAGGCCGTTAAAAAACGGACATAGTTTTTCCACATAATAGACTCCAGATTCTAGGATTTATACGATGCTGATTCAAGTAGAGTTTAAGGCTTTCCGGCAGGTTTTCAAAACGAAACGTACCCGTACTGAACGACCCAACTTTTCAAAGCATTCACACTACCGGTGTAAATCTCTCCGCGACACTATCGTGCAATTCTTTAGCCAAAATCTTTCGATCGGGATTTTGGATCGGCTGATCACCGAAACTTATCGTCGCAGTGAAACTTTTCTGCATAAAGTGTCTCAGCAGATGCGGGACGAACGCGATGTCTTCCCACCAGCAGATCATCTTACTCGCGGCGTCGCCCTCGTCCGGCGTTTTATACGAAATTGCGGCATACGAAACCGGAAGATTGATCCTGGCCGCGAACTCGAGAAACGACGAATTGAACGGTAGAACTTCTTCGCCCTTTGTGCTCGTGCCTTCGGGAAAGACGATCACGCCTTCACCGGCATCCAGGCGTTCCATGATCTTCTCTCCCGCCCGCGGTATATCACGCCTGTTTTGCCGGTCGATGAAAATATTTCCCATATCACCGACGATCTTTCCGGCAAGAAACCAATTCTCGATCTCTCCCTTTGCCACAAATACGCCCTTTACGACGTATCGCAGCGCCGCGATGTCCGTGTAACCCAGATGATTAGTTACGAGAAAGAACGGCGGTTTTGGCGGCGTGCCGATCACTTTGATCTTCATCCCCGAGACCGCGACAAAGCTGCGTGCCCACGTCTCGAAAATAAATTGACGCCAATACAGCTTGTTGGGAACAAAGATATGGGTAAAGAACCAGAAAAAATACAGGCCAAACGTGGCGTTAAAAAACAGGAAGAAGCGAAATGCGACCCTCAGATATTTCATTCGGCGGCTGGGAACCTATTCTTTGTCGATCTTCTTAAAATTGTATCGCAGCAAAAAGCGTGTCGGCAACGGTTTGCCGTCCCTCTCACCCGGCCGCCAATTCATCTTTCGGACCGCCTGCGTGACCGAGTCCTCCAGGCCGAACCCGACCCAGCGTTTTATTTCGGTTGCGACGATGTTTCCCTTGTCGTCCAGATCGACCTGTATCTCGACCGTACCTTTCGCGTCGTACAAATACGCTTGCGGCGTATATTCGGGCTTTATGCGAAGGTAGGGAATCGGCGGCCGAAAATTCTTCGCTTCACGCGAACCATTCTCCGGCATCTCTTCGAAACCAGTGTTGGCGGCAGGCGTGTCCTTAACTATTTTGTCATTGATCTCCTCTATTAAATTCGCCGAAACTTTTCGAAAACTGTCCAAAAGGTTCCTCTCCGCACCCTCACGCGAGCTATCTTCCGATGTTATCAATTTCCAATAAGCAAGATGACCGGTCCGCGATACGACGGCAAAGATGGCAACGTACGATTCGAAATAAACAGGTTGGGCCGACGATGTGCGGCGCAGCGTCTCTGCTTTTACAATCACCGATCCGCTGCACCCGATCACCGCGCCGATCTGTTTGCCTTGGTTGGCCGTAAGATTGAACGGATCTTCGAACTTTACCGATCGATAGGCTGCGTCTGCGAGGGTCAGGTCAATTGCTTTAGGTCCGAACGCGGCTGAAAACTCTTGAGCAATAGCGTCGTTTGGAGCGTCGTCCTTGGGAGCTAATATCGCGATCTTTTGCGCGAAGGCGGTCGATGAAAATAGGGCGAATACACTTGCGAAAACAAGAATCCCCGCGATCGTCCGAGTGCCCGGCATAACAAAGGGAATGATCATTCCGCGGCCCTTTTCTGACGCGCGGTTGCTGGGCCGTGATAAAGCACCGCGATCTCATCCTTCACCTCGGGCGGGAAACATATCCGGTGGATACGGTAGCCTTCCTGCAGGCCGCGTACCGCGGAGCTTACTTCCGAAATTTCGCGGATCGCCGGATGCGAGAACCCTTCCTCAACATAGATGAGGTTTTTCGGCTCGCTTGTTTCCCGCGTGTAAAAATAGTATGCCGCTTGGCTCGCACCATCTTCGATGAAATAGTACTCCGGATCAAACCCGCCGTCCGCCACGATCTGCCGGGCCGATGCGACAAAGTCACTACGATCGCTCGCGGGCATATCCAGATCAAATGCCTTGAACAGTCGGCGATGAAGAAAACGGTTTGCCAGATCGGCAAGTATCGTATCTTCGGGCGCACGCCACTGCTTTATGTGAAACAAGACATCGGCGTCGTCGAGTTCGAGGTGCTCTTTTAGCGAGAGTTTTTCGCCCCGCAAAACCGTTTCAAAGGCCGTCCCTGCCGCATGCCAAATCGCCTGCCCATTTGCGTATAGATACAGAGCTCGTCGCAGCAGTGACCGCAGCACGCCCTCCGCTGCCCGAAGAGTGCGGTGAAAATAGACCTGCCTGAACATGTAGTAGCGGGCCTGAAGATAATCCTCGACGGCCGAATGACCGCGGGCAGATACGTAAATGTGGTCTGCTTCTTCATTTATCTCGATCGATTTTATGATCCATTCGAGATCATAAACCCCGTACTTCGCACCGGTCATCAAACTGTCGCGGAGCAGATAATCCATGCGGTCAACATCGAGCTGCGATGATACGAGCTGTGCAAGAGCAACCGGTCTGAAATCGCCACGGATGATCGCGGCCACGTCCAGAGCAAGTTGCGGCGAGTAGTCGTAAAGAAGACGGCCGACCTCTGTCTCATTGCTCAAAATCGCGTCGATCGAAAATTGCTCGTGATGAAAGTCGAGGATCGATTCGACGACGTGCGAGAACGGACCGTGTCCGAGGTCATGCAGCAGGGCGGCGACGCGGACGGCGGTTTGATGCTCTTCGTTGATCTTGTAGTCTGCGCGAAGACGGGCGAGAACGCGAGTGGCCAAGTGAAAAGCCCCGAGGCTGTGAGTGAACCGTGAATGCTCGGCCGCCTGATAGGCAAAATGGGCAAGACCAAGCTGTCTGACCCGCCGCAAACGTTGAAACTCGGCAGTGTCGATCAGCGAAACCAACAGCTGCCCTTCGTCGGTGTCAGTCCTGATCCTGATAATGTTATGTACCGAATCACGGTATATCCTCTCAGGAGAAGACATTCAATTTTTCCGGTTTGGCCTTAAGCCCCGAGATCGTTTGGCGGATCTTATCAGCATCCTTCGCGTCAGGCGCGAGCTGGAGATATTTATCAAGTTCGTCGACAGCCTGCTTGTTCAGGCCTTTGCTAATATAGATTCCGCCAAGATATCGGTGCAGCAGTGGAAACTTGTCTCCGCCGGGCAAGCCGCGAGCCGTCTCGAACGCCTTCTGTGCAACGTCGTACTGCTTTTTCTCGGTGTACATCACTCCGATGTAATAATGCGGAGTGACAGCGCTCTTGTTCAAAAGTGCAGCTGCCACTAATTCCGGTTCAGCCTCGTCAAACTTTTTGGCATTCATCAAGGTGATCCCGAGATTCACGTGAGCATCGAAATTGTTCTGGTCGATCCGGATCGCGTTTCTGAATGCGGTCGCGGCATCATCAAATTTCCCGTGCCTTAAGTGCATTTTCCCAACCTCGATGTAGCACTCGTAGAAATTTGGGACGGCGATCAATGCGATCTTAAATTCAACCTCGGCCTCGTCAGATCTATTATTTCGTTCGAGATCAAGGCCCTTTTGAAAATGATTCACAGCATCTTTCGGAAGGCCGGACAATCTGGCACTAATGATCTGATTATTTGGCGGTGCGGCCCCGTGTTTTTGTCGTAGGAAGATGGGGACCGTAAAGGTCTTGGGATTCGGCGGCCTGGGCATTCCGCCGGGCGGCTGCAGCTCTTGGTCGATCGTTATAGACTCGCGGGCGATTTCGAAATTGTCGCCGCCGTCGACCACGATTGTATAGTTTCCGGGGGCTATGTTCTGAAATACATAACTTCCGC
>JBDTXM010000172.1:0-8300 GCA_040006215.1 Acidobacteriota bacterium | reverse complement strand
GTATCACGCGCACCGTCACCTCGAGCGGTTCGGGGACATACCAGATAATTGCATTATCACCCGGGCAGTATGAGGTCACGGCCGAAGCCGCGACTTTCAAGAAGGTTTCGATAAAGCCCGTCAAACTGACCGTGGGTCAAAGCGCAGAGCTGACAATAAAAATGGAGATAGGCGCGGCAGATACGATCGTGACTGTTTCCGGCGATGCGGTCGAACTGATCGAATCGGGCAAGACGTCCGTTTCGTCAACGATCGAACAGCAGCGGATAGAAAATCTGCCGATCAATGAAAGAAGTGCTACTGGGTTTGCTTTAACACTCTCGACAGTTGGCCGGGATAACGGAAGGCCCATCGGACCCGCACCTACGTCGGGATTAAACATCGGCGGCCAACGCGGTCGGTCGACCCAGGTCAACGTGGACGGGGCCGACTTCACGGATAATTCGATCAATGCGGCACGCACGACGGTTTCGATGGAGGCTGTCCAGGAATACCAGGTCTCGACAAACTCGTACACCGCGGAATTTGGCCGGGCCACCGGCGGCGTGATCAACGTTGTAACCAAAAGTGGGACAAACGATTTCCGGGGCAATGTTTTTGGATTTATCCGTGATAAGAGCATCCAGGCGCGAAATGCCTTCTCGCCGGTTTCCAACCCTGATTTTCGCCGAACACAATTCGGTGCAACCCTCGGCGGCCCGATCGTAAAGGATAAAACCCACTTCTTTGCCGCCTACGAACGACATCAGCGAGACGAGTCGGGTTTCTTTACTTCGGACGTCCGGGGAAATCTGACCGCATCGGCCACGATCCCTGTGATTCCGGGTATCAACCCTGTGTCGCAGACCTTTGTCAATTTGACGCCGGCCCAGGCGGCCGCGATCAACGCACTTGTCGCGAGCGGTGTGCCTGCAAATATCTGTGGCGCCCGAGCGTATGCCTTCTTTGCGTCGAGCGGCGGGCAAACGGGTTTGACGGGAACCAACCCGCTCATCAGTCCGAATGACGGCAGCGTCTGCCCGGTGATCTCGCCGGTAGGGCCCGGTGCCATCTCCGGACGCTTCATTTTGTCGGGAGCTCCGGTTCCGACCGGCACAACGAATGCGGCAGGACAGTTTATTGCGTTTCGTCCGCTCAATGATCTGCAGCGAATTTTTCCCGTGACCGATCGCTCGAATTATTTCACTACCCGTGTCGATCACAATATCAACACGCATAACCAATTGAGCGCCCGCATCGGGTACAACACCAGCGACCTAACGGGAATTCAGGTCGAATCACAAAATCAATCGCTGGGCCAGAACGATTTTTCGAGGACTGGCATCACGACGATAAAGGACACGTCATTTACCGCCGGTTTGACGAGCACTTTGAACAGCTCGATGGTCAATGATTTTCGTTATAGTTTCGGCCGTCGAAACACTACCTTCAAATCCGAAAATGGAGATGCGGTCGCCTTCAACATTTCCGGGGCGGCTTTTATTGGCCGCGAGCTTTTCTCGCCAGTAGCACGCGTCGAGAACCGAAATCAATTTCTAGATACGTTTACATGGGTAAAGGGAAATCACACGCTGAAATTCGGCGGCGATCTCAATTTCGTGAGGATACCATCGGCGCACTTTGAGTTGAACTTTGCCGCATTGTTTAATTTCGGCGACTTTGACGCCAGCAATCTGAATGCTGCCTTTGCCGGACTGCCTGCATTTACGCCGGTTCAGAGTTACGGTCTCGGCCTTCCATCAACATATATTCAGGGCTTTGGCAATCCCGACAGTACGATCAAGAACACGCCCATCGCGTTCTTCGGTCAGGATTCGTGGAGAGTAACCCGGCGACTGACCCTGAATTACGGTATTCGGTATGATGTCGAGCTTACGCAAACTATCGCCCCCGTCGGGATCATCGACCCGCTGACACATATAAATCTGTCGTCGAGCGATATTCTGGCGGCGCAGGATGTCGTTGGCGTGCAGCAAGGTATTCCGCGCGACAAGAACAACTGGGCGCCGCGTTTTGGTTTTGCTTATGATGTTTTCGGCAACAGCAAGACGTTGGTTCGCGGCTCGGTCGGTTTGTATTACGATCACCCACTTCTCGCCGTCGCTTTCAACTCGGACATCGCTGACGCTGCTCAACAGCAGCAGGCTGTCTTGACTGCGGGAAGTCCGGTACCGAGCAACACGAACCTGCTTAATGCGGCCTTGGTTTTTCATGGCACGGTGTGTGGAGCCCAGGGTTCAAACGCCGCGTTATGTGCGGCCTTTGGAAACCCGGTGACGCCGGGCGTTGCAACCTCGGCCCAGTATCAATTCGGCCGACAGCGCTTTAACGATCAAACATACTCCGGCTTTGGAGCGGTCCTTCCCTTTTCACTGCCAGTCGCAAAGGATTTCCAGTATGCATCGGCCACGCAGGCCAATATTGCCATTGAACAGCAGTTGACGAAGGACATGTCTTTGTCCGCCTCGTATATCTACGTCGGAGCACATCACCTTCCTCATCCCACGGATCTGAATGCACCGAATACGGCCCTCCAGATCCAGAATTTTCAGCGGTTTTTCGGCGGGGCCTCGCCGACGAGTACTCAGCAGGCGGTGGCATTCTCGATCGCCACGACCGCACCGGGAACGGCAACGGGGGTGGGCTGCGCCGTCGTGATCCCCGGAATGGTGGCACAGTGCCCGAACGGCCGCGTGGTCGCTCCAGCGATCGCCAATTTCTTCCGCCCGAACGCTCCGAATTATTTTCTGGCCTTTGCTCTTTCCGGCGGTGCAGTGTCAAAGGCGGTCCTCGATTCTCAGATCGCCGGCAGTCTTAGGACGCCTGGCGTAATCACCCCGTTCGGCGCGGTCGACGCCCAGGTCTCCGACGGCAACTCGAGCTACAATGCTTTGAATCTCGAGGTCAAACGACGCTTCTCAAATAATTTCACGTTCCTCGCCAGCTACACGTGGTCGCATTCGATCGACGATTCGTCAGATCTTCAGACACTTTTGATCCCGCAGGACGTAAATAACTTTAGCGCGGAGCGTGCAAATTCACTTTTTGATCAGCGGCATCGTTTCGTATTCAGCGGTGTGCTTACGTCGCCCGACAAATGGAAGGACGGCAGCACATTGCATAAGGTCATGGCCGATTTCACTGTCGCTCCGATAATTGAAATCTCGTCGGGACGCCCCTTCAACATAATCACCAATGTCGACGCTAATAATGATCAGTCTTCGCAGACTGACCGGCCGAGCGTAAATCCTGATGGAACTCTATGTGTTCCTGGCGCGGCGGGCTGTATCACTCCGCTGATCACAAACGGAATGTTTTCGACCGGCAATCTTGGACGTGATATGGGATTGACACACGCATTCGCGACGTTTGATCTGAGGCTCTCGCGGGCCTTCCATTTCGGCGAGCGTTTTCGTCTAGATGTGATCGCGGAAGGCTTTAATCTTTTCAATCGGGTCAATGAGGGCTCGGCGTCACCGTTCTTCACTGACGTCAACGCATTCGGTCAGCGTTCAGGAGGCAGCTATTACAGCCGTTCCACGGCTGCGTATGACTCGCGTCAATTTCAGTTTGGTGCGAAGTTCAGTTTCTAAGACCGCTCTCAGTGGTTTCATTTACCGCCGGATAGCGTTTTTGCTATCCGGTTTTTTTTCTGAAGTCTATAATTAGGTCCGTAAAAGACAGTTGCCCGATGCTCGCAGAAAGGATCAAAAAAAGGGCCGTTGAGATTGGCTTTCATAAGGTTGGGATCGTTGCCGCGGAACCTCTTATTGATGAAGGAGAACGGCTGACCGAATGGCTGGAACGCGGTTTTCACGGCGAGATGGCATGGATTGCACGCGAGCCGGCGAAGCGCGTCGATCCGTCGCTCATTTTTTTGGATGCGAAGTCGGTAGTCGTATGTGCTCTCAACTATTTCACTCCTCACAAACACCAGGACAAACCTGATACCGGCAAGATCTCGCGGTATGCCTGGGGCGACGACTATCATGACGTCGTCGGTGAGAAATTAAGATCACTTCTCGAATGGATCAAGTCCGAAAACCCCACGGCTGACGGCAAGATCTGCGTTGATACTGCTCCGATGATGGACAAGGCCTGGGCCGTTCGGGCGGGCCTTGGCTGGATCGGAAAACACAGCAATCTGATCACAAAGGAACTCGGCTCGTGGGTATTTATCGGTGAGATCATCCTGAACTTGGAGCTCGAGGCCCACGAAGACATTGTCGAAGACCACTGCGGTTCGTGCACGGCATGCCTCGACGCTTGCCCGACCAATGCCATAGTCGAACCGTATGTCGTAGAGTCGCGTTCGTGCATTTCCTACGCAACGATCGAACTGCGCGATGCCGAACTGCCGCCCGCGATCACCGAAAATCTCGACGGCTGGCTCTACGGCTGCGACATCTGCCAGGACGTCTGCCCGTGGAACCGCTTTGAAAAGCAGGCCGAGGAGGCGAGATTTCAACCCCGTCATGGCGAGACTGAGGTAAACCTTGATGAAGTCATTTCCCTAACGCCGGAAGGGTACGCGGCTCGGTTCCGGGGGAGTGCTATGAAACGGACAAAACTAGCTGGAATGAAACGAAACGCTCAGGCACTAAAGAATAAGCTCCTGTGAAGCTATAATATTTTTACACGTGCCATTACTCGATTCTCACAACCGAATTATCCGCGATCTTCGCATTTCGCTCACGGACCGGTGTAATTTTCGCTGTTTCTATTGCTTGCCGAACGGCGAACCGCCCCTCGCTAGAAAAAATACGATCCTGACGTTCGAGGAGATCGTCTACCTTTCTGAGATCTTTGTTTCTCTAGGGGTCGAAAAGATAAGATTAACCGGCGGCGAACCGATGCTTCGGCGTGATATCGAGCATTTGGTGGAGAACCTCGCAAAGCTTAAGCCCGGCCTAAAAGACCTCGCGTTGACGACGAATGGTCATAAGATCATCGAGAAGGCTCAGCTCCTGAAAAACGTCGGCCTCGATCGGATTACCCTCAGCCTGGATAGTCTGGACTCAGAGAATTTCAGGGACATTACCGGTGTCGATTCCCTGAATGATGTCTTAGAAGCCATCCAAGCAGCTCAAAAGGCGGGCCTTTCACCCGTCAAGGTCAATGCTGTGATCGTCCGCGGACGAAACGACCATGAGATCGTCGATCTCGCCCGGTTTGCCCGGGACAATAAGGTTCAAATGCGTTTTATTGAATATATGCCGCTCGACTCCGGTCATGGCTGGAGTCGCGAAATGGTCGTTCCTGGACGGGAAATTTACCGGGCGATCGAGAGCACGTTTCCACTCCGGCTAAAGGAATCGACCAGAGGAAACGAGACTGCCTGGAAATACGAATTTGCCGACGGCATCGGCGGTGAGATAGGAATCATCGCTCCGGTCACGGAAATGTTCTGCGGAGCCTGTTCACGGATCCGGCTGACAGCCGATGGACAGATCAGAACCTGCCTTTTTTCCACAACAGAACACAACCTGCGCGACCTACTGCGAAGCGGGGCTTCCCGCCGCGAATTGGTCGATTTCATCGAAGCCGTCGCGTTAAAGAAAGAAGCGAGCCATCACATAAACGATACAAGTTTCGTGCAGCCCGCCAGGACGATGAGTTTTATCGGGGGCTAACTCTGCTTCTTCCCTACCATATCCAAACCAACTGCAGCTACGAGGATCGAGCCCTTGATGATGTCCTGCATGAAATCGCGAACGTTTAACAGAGACATTCCGTTGTCGAGACTCGCCATTATAAGGGCGCCGAGGCACGCGCCGAAGATGGTTCCGCGGCCGCCGACGAGCGATGCCCCGCCGATGACACAGGCGGCGATCGCGTCGAGTTCCTTGAGAACTCCGGCGTCGGGGGCAGCGCTGCCGACACGGGCCGTAAAGATAAGCGAGGCGATTCCCGCAAGACCGCCAAGCAGCCCGAAAACTTTGAGGACATTCAGTTTATTGTTAATCCCCGAAAGCCTGGCCGCGTCTGCGTTGCCGCCGATCGCATACAGATAACGTCCGAAGGTCGTCGATGTGGTCAGGAACGCTCCGAAGAGTGCGACAACCGCCAGAATCAAAACCGGGATCGGCACGCCCTGGTAGGCATTCATCACCCAGATGAACGCGAGAATCCCGCCGATCGGAATTATGGATCTCAGGGCTTCGCCAAGATAATTGGCTTCGCCGAGGCCATAGTCTTTCACTGCTCGGGCGTTTCGGTAGGCGATAAACAGAACGAAAAGTATCGCTATGACCGCAATTATCCAGCCGGTGCTCACTGAGATATTGCTTTGCCCGATAGCCTTAAACGTTTCATCCGAGATGCCGATCGTATTGCCCCCGAGAAGCCATTTAACAGCGCCTCGCCACGCGAGCAGTCCCCCGAGCGTAACGATGAAGGCGGGAATGTTCAGATAAGCAGTAAGGGCTCCGTGAAAGACGCCGATCGCGGCGCCGACGACGATCGCACAAATGATCGAGACAGGCAGCGAATAGCCGAGGTCCGTAAGCGTATAAGCAACAATTCCTCCGGCAAATCCGAGGACCGAGCCAACCGAGAGATCGATGTTGCCGGAGACGATCACCATCAGCATTCCAACGGCAAGCACGCCGGTGACCGACATCTGCGTCATCAGGTTCGAGAGATTTCGCGGAGTCAGAAAGATCGAACCCGTGGCCCAGTGAAAATACACCCAGATCAGCGCAAGCACGGCGATCATAATGTATGCTCGCAATGACGATCCTGACAGCGATGAACTTTTTGTTTCGCTCATGTTATTTTTGCTTTCTAACTAACTCCGGTCGCGGCCGACATTACCTTCTGCGGCGTCGCTTCGGCTCTCGTAAATTCACCGGTCAATCGCCCTTCGTGCAGGACCATTACGCGATCCGAAAGCCCGAGGACCTCGGGCAGCTCCGACGATACGAGTACGATCGCCATGCCCTGCTCGGCCAGCTTGTTTATTTCAGCGTAGATCTCCTGCTTAGCTCCGACGTCGATGCCGCGTGTCGGCTCATCGAGAAACAATATTTTCGGATTGGTAAGAAGCCATTTCCCGAGCACGACCTTTTGCTGATTGCCTCCCGAAAGAGTTCCCGCTACGGTCATCGAGGAATTTGCTTTGATGTGCAGCGATCGCATCGGCCCCTCGGCGGCGATAGCTTCGCGGGTGCGGTTCGTCAAGACCTTTCCCGAGATCGCTTTTAATCCGGCGAGCGTCATGTTGTCGAGGATCGTCTGCGGAAGAATAAGTCCGAAACGCTTTCTGTCCTCTGTCACAAAGCCGATACCGTTCTTTATTGCATCCAACGGCGAATCGACCGAAACCGGTCGTCCGTCAACCCGCACGTCGCGTTTGTATTTTCCACGCCACGCACCGAATATCGCCATCAGCAATTCCGTACGGCCCGCACCCATAAGACCCGCGATCCCGACGACCTCGCCCTTTCTGACGTTGAACGAAACATTGTCCACTAGACGCTTGTCCGGGATGTCGGGCGAGTAGACGGTGAGGTTGTTTACCTCTAATACTACGTCGCCGAAGTCGTGATGCACTGCGGGAAAGATATTGCCGACCTCGCGTCCGACCATGGCGGCAATCACTTTTTCCTTTGTGAGATCGGCCACCATATGCGTTCCGACGGTTTTTCCGTCCCGAAGGACGGTGATCCGGTCGCTCATCGCAAAAACTTCGTCAAGTTTATGCGAGATGTAGATCATCCCGACATTGCGTTCCTTTAGCTTTCGCAGAATGGCGAAGAGTGTTTCGACCTCGGATTCGGTCAGGGCGGCGGTCGGCTCGTCGAGGACCAGAATTTTCGCTTTTTTCGAAAGGGCCTTTGCTATCTCGACCAACTGCTGCTGGCCGATGCCGAGACCCCCGACCTGTACACGCGGATCGATCTTCAGATTAAGGTCCTCAAGAAGTCTTGTCGCTTTGTGATAGAGCTCGGACCAATTGATAACTCCGAGACGCGACGGTTCTTGGCCGAGAAAGATATTCTCGCCGACGGTCAATTCTTTAACGAGCGACAGCTCTTGAAAGATGATCGCTACGCCGGCGTTTTCCGAATCGCGAATGGTGCGAAACTGCCGTGGCTGGTCGTCGATAAGTATCTCACCCTCGTATGTACCGGTCGGATAGACACCGGAAAGCACCTTCATCAAGGTCGATTTACCGGCACCGTTCTCGCCCACCAGCGAGTGGAATTCGCCCTGCTCGAGTGTAAAGCTCACGCCGTCGAGAGCCCGAACGCCGGGGAACTCCTTAACGATGGCCTTCATTTCAAGCAGGGACATAG
>JBDTXM010000171.1:0-8334 GCA_040006215.1 Acidobacteriota bacterium | reverse complement strand
AGCTCTTGCGCGGTGTACGTCCGACCTTCGAGGACAAATTTACCTTGTCCCTCCTCGACTATCGGCATGGGAGAGTGACGTGGATCATCTACGACCACCTTTTCAATCGTCCCGTCAGGATCCGACGCTTGGATGGTCAATAAAAAATCAGTTCGCTTTTTGGCAGGTCTGGTAAGAACAGCGTCGTTTTTTGGCGAGAGAATTCTAATTTGCGGTGCTTTGTTTCGGCTCGGCAATAGGCCCACCAAAATATCAACAGTTTTGTGGTCGGGATCCAAAGACTCCTCGGCGGCGCTGACCCGCACAGTTCCGAGCGATGACCTGGAAGAGGGCTGGTTGTCCGTCGTCGCCTTTTCTAGAGTGGTTACTGAATCCACAGGCGGTCGCTTGTTTATCTGAGACGCATCAACATCACCTAATGGAGAAACAGGTATGGTACTTGCGATTGGACCGTCAAAATCGGCAATCCTGATTTCGAAATTAATAGTAACCGTTTCGCCCGGAGCGAGGTCGCCGATCTCGCAATCCATCCTTCCAGCAAAGCGGGGATCTAAAAACTCGCAATTTCCGCGACTAGACAAACCCGACGTAACTAGTACAAAGCCTTCTGGTTCGTTGATGGCGATGACGTCGGTGGCTTTTTGCGTGCCTCGGTTGTGAACGGTAACGATGTATGAAAACTGCTCGCCGCCTCTAGCGGTTTCGGAAACAGTCTTGACCTTTATATCGAGATCGGCCTTTGACTGGCCGCTGGCATTGATAGCAAACACGCACAAAAGGATGAGGAAGGCGTTCTTCATGGAATCGGGCAAGACTCCAGATAGTTATAGCACTAAATGGGTCGGACAAATAGCCGTTTCGAATATGAATCAAATAGGACCATTTTAATAAAGCCTTAGACGCCCCCAATGAAGCAGTTTTTTGAAAAAGCGAGCTGATCAAATTAGAAATGAGATGTGAAGGGAAAAAGAACTAATAACTAAAAACTAATAGTGAAAACTAAAAAAAGTTAAATGTGAACGTTAAAAGATCAAGCCCTCCTGGTCTCTTTACTTCCGCTTTGTGGGTCTGGCTTGGCCCAAAATCAGCAATACGATAGCGCGTTAAAGGGAAAATGGAAAGGATGGAGAGGGATGGCAACCAAGTGTGCGGAGCACACGCCGATAGCTTTAGCTACACATGGAGCGAAGCGGAATGTGTAGTTCCTGAAGTCAACGGAACCGAGCGTGTGGAACACGCGTGACTGTTTTCGCATGTTACACATGCTCCAATCACGGATGAATGCTGACTACAGGTTCTTTGCTGCACCTGTAGCTAAAGTTATCGGCGTGTGCCCAGCACACTTTAAGAATCGGCGTAGGTCGATATTTGGGGACAATTAGGCCCCGTCGGTAGATGCATCGGTTTTTACCGACCACAAACACGATCACGATGTAAGCGTGCGGAGCACGCGACAATAACTTTAGCTACACATGGAGCGAAGCGGAATGTGTAGTTCCTGAAGTCAACGGAACCGAGCGTGTGGAACACGCGTGACTGTTTTCGCATGTTACACATGCTCCAATCACGGATGAATGCTGACTACAGGTTCTTTGCTGCACCTGTAGCTAAAGTTATCGGCGTGTGCCCAGCACACTTTAAGAATCGGCGTAGGTCGATATTTGGGGACAATTAGGCCCCGTCGGTAGATGCATCGGTTTTTACCGACCACAAACACGATCACGATGTAAGCGTGCGGAGCACGCGACAATAACTTTAGCTACACATGGAGCGAAGCGGAATGTGTAGTAGTTCGTACGTTAAGAGAGCCCAAGCGTGTGAAACACGCGTGACTCATTCCCATAAATATTTTTCGTCGAAATCGATCCGATGTCGTTGGAGTAAAGCTTTATATTCGTCTTCGAAGTTTTGTTTAGAGTGATGTTCTTTTTGGGAACGAATATATTTTCTTACCGATTCCGAAACGGATTCGCTGACAGTAAATGCGCCATACCTCCGTTGCCAACCGAACGTCGGCAGGTGATTACCGCGAACCCAGCGCGAGGAACTGGCTTTTAGCTCTCGCATAAAATCGGGAAATGAGGCTTTGAGAGTGAGGCGGATAAGCAAGTGGATATGATCCGGCATACCGCCGATCTCGATAGCCTCGCCTGAATGATTCTTGATAATGCCGGTAAGATATTTGTGAAGTTCGGATTCCCACCCCCCAATCATCGGCTGGCGGCCTTTGGTTGCGAAAATTATATGAAAGAGGAAATGTGTATGCGACATGCGTTCGGGTTAAGCGTGTTTCACACGCTTGCATTTTTGGGACATTTTACTACACGTTACGCTTCGCTCCACGTGTAGCTAAAGTTATTGTCGCGTGCTCTGCACGCTCGGCAAGTGATCGATGGCCACTTGAAAGCCGGAGAAACAATACCACCAAGCATTATTGTTGCAAGGACCTAGAGCGGCTATGCGGGAGGTAGCTTTTGGGTGAGGAGTTTGGCGAATCGGGTGTCGTCTTCGGGTGAGGTGAAGGCGCGGCGTGGGAGGACGGTGAGGTCGCGTTTGCCGTGATAGAGGATGTAGAAATCGTCGTCGCCCATCCATGAATGATAGAGCGTCCATTTGAGAACGGAATCGATATCGTCGGTTTGAAACACTATCTCGTCGTCAGAGAAACTCAGCCGGTATTCGTTCTTCAATTTTGGGTCCCATCGGTATATCAACGCGGGAAGAAGCAGCAAAGCATATGCGACCATTGCCGCTAACATTAGACTCGTGATCAAGGCGATCCACCCGAATATCGAATCGCCAAGGCTTAAAAGATACAGTCCGGAAGCCAGTGCAACGACCCCCACGATCCCATCCTGTATAAGATGCATCCGCCTTCGATGGTGCCGCCGGATGGCACGCATATACTCTTCGCGTCTGTAAGTAAAAACGACCTTGATCGGGGATTCGGGCATTAGGATTGAAAACGAAAACGATAGCACGCTGGACGGAAAATTGAAAGCGGGGGCGGAGCCTCTTTTCTTGGGTGGGAGGTTGTTCGGAAGGGCAAGCCCTTCCGCTCATCTTGGCGGCAAGCCGCCGGATAAAGACACTATGGTGAATGTTGGGCTAAAGCCCGATGATCGGGTGTGATAGCTAACCTCCAGCTAAAGCTGAAGGCAATTGAGAGGAGGCCGTTGAGGGAGGGCTTTGCTGCCAGCCGATCGGTCGCGATAAGAGAGCGCCTTTCGTTTGTCACAATAGCCAGGTGTTTTTACAGTTATCGCAATGGGCCTGCGTGGCGGTTTCGTCTTTGGAGAGTCCATTGGTGATAGCTGCGATCAGAGAGCGGGATGTGAATTGCGCTTATTGCGAGAAGGTGATGATCTTGTGTCACCCGCCGGAAAGGATGCTCAGTGACTTGTGTTCACTGGAACATTATCGACCCAGTGAAGACGGATCTCGCATCCGGATTCGCGGCCATCAAGGCCAGTCATAGAAGCGAAGTTTGAGTAGTGAAAGATCCGGGCATCCTGATACTCAAGTGCGAGTACCCTCTTGGCCTCCCAATACAGTTTTAAGTCACGTACATGATCCGCGACAAAACTAGCCCGCTCGACGGCGAAAAGAGGATCGCTCGTTTTGTATTGAGTGCCTTTGGGAACGATGAAAACACGCGAGGATTCGCTTGTGGTCGCGTCTACGCTTCCTTCGACGAGCACTGCATCAAGGATGCAGTCAGCCGACGTCACGCGTGAAAACTCCTTGCCCTCCCATTGGCCGACAGGGAACTTGGAACACCCGGCGATCAATAGCGGAGCTAAACAGAAAACAAATAGTAGAACTCTACGCATGGTAATCACGATGTAACGAGAGGAAAGTTTGTGCCCTTGCTCAGTGAGGCCGCGCTTCGCGAACACGGAAAGGATAAAGGATAAAGGATAAAAGGCGAAAGGGTAAAGCGGTAGGGAAGTGATGGGAGACATAACGGATCGGCGACCTATCGAATATTTTTCGTACACCCAATGAGCCGCGAGGCAGGGCACGTCCAGATCAAACCTCTTTGAGCTAAAGATGTTAAACGATTATTAACAAGGCACTTGGGCCCGGATTTTTTTCTTGGAAGTGGGGTTTCATTGGTGCTATACTCCGTCACATTCCTAAAAACCAAGGGGCCGGGTAGTGAGCGAACCATTTCAAGCGGTTTTATTCACTGTCTATTTAGCGACGGATGCCGTTCGCACGAACGATTCCTTTGCCTGAAACGTCGGCCTCGCTGGTTTGGGAAGCTTTTGACCTGGAGGTTAGGGAATCATGTTTAGAGGGCTGGCCTTTCTCATCGCGGTTATTGGAATCCCTGCGAACGCTGTCTTAGGGCAAACCGTCGTGTCTACCCAGACGGATAAACAGAAGACAAAGGTCGTCGTGCCGACGAGCCTTGTCGAAGAAGACATCAAGCTGCTCGAGGGAAAGGCTGTCATTGTCTATGAGGGCGACGTTATCAGCATACAAGGACGAGACCACAAGATCTATTCCATTCGTCTCCAGGGCATCGACGCTCCCGATGAAAAGCAAAACAATTTTAAGAAATCCAAAAACCGACTAGCCGATCTCATTCTTGGAAAAGAAGTAAAGGTCCTCGTTCACAAAAAAACGGACCTCGATCGATATGTCGGCAGCGTTTATCTCGATGGCCGCGATGTCGGGCTTACCCAGATCGAAGACGGAATGGCATGGCATTATAAAGCTCTCAGCTACGAGCAAACCACCGAGGACCGAAAGCGATACGCCATTGCCGAGCAGAAGGCCCGTACCGATCGCAAGGGACTGTGGGAGGAAAAGGACCCGGTCGCACCCTGGGATTTTAGAGGTGACGTGAAGCTGGTCGAGAATGTCGCGACAAAAACGCCTGCGGTAGTTAATACGGCGACCGGCAGGACATATGTCATGGGGCCGCGAGGAGGCTGCTATTTCGTCAACGAAAGCGGAGCGAAGGTTTACGTTAGAGACAAGACTCTGTGTTCAAAGCCTGAATGACCGAGGTTGAGCAAATGACCGCCGAACCGGAAAAATGGCTGCCGAAGCGTTGCCCGGTTTGCAAGAAGGCGAACGATACGGAAGTCCGCATCTGCACCTGCGGCTATTGGTTCGATCAAAGTGAACTACTTCGGCAGGCGTCAGACCTTCCTGATCTTAAAAAACAAGCACGAAAGAAAAAGGCTGCGAAAACGCTGGTGTTGACCGGGTTTGTCGCGGTCATTCTGTCTGCGGTCGCGATCTGGACGGGTGCGGTGGACTTCGGAAAAGTTCTTGAAGTTGATAAAGATCTGGGATCGGACCGCACTTCCGATCGGCCATCGGGACAGCGAGCCGCCCTGATCGATAAGAAGGCTGCCTCGCCGATGATGGAAGGAACTGTCACGGCGGTCAACAGTGGTGACACCATAACGCTTCGCGATCTTGCCAATGAGGAGCATTCAATACGACTTTCGGGTATCAGTGCTCCGGAAGGGGACGAGGCACAACTTGCAAAGGCAGATCTCGAAAGCTTGATCATGGGCAAGACGGTCAAGATCGTCCTCCAGAAATTCGACTTAACCGATCTCGCCGGCAAAGTTCTGGTGGATGGAAAAAATATCAACTCTGAATTGTTAAGGGCCGGACTCGCGTGGCATAACCAGTTCTCGGTACTACAGACAGATGAAGATCGCCAACTATACGCCGACGCTGAAGCATATGCCAAGGCTGGGAAGATCGGAGTTTGGTCGAACCCAAATGCCGTACCGCCGTGGGAATCGCGTCCTCCTGGTGATGCTGCCTCGACTGACAAGCGTGGTGCTGACGAACCGGTTAGCCCGCCGAGCAAGATCCGCTCTGAGAGAACTTCGGAGACAGGTGTTATCAAGACCGAAGAGACCACCGAACGGCCGCCAAGTGTTGCCCCGGCTAATTCGCCCACGGAACAAAATGTTGTTGCCTCCAGATCCGAGGTGGCAGTTCCGCCTAAACCTGAGGTTGAAAAGCCAAGACCAGCGGGTCCGAAGCCGGTGGTTTCGCAAGCGGGCCCGGGTGCAACCGCAAGATGCAATGACGGAAGTTACAGCTATCGTGTAAGCCGACCTGGATCATGTTCGGGAAACGGCGGCGTTGCCGAATGGCTGCAAGCGGAGAAAGCCCCTGTCAGGACTGATCCAACCACCACTAAGAAATATATGCTCGGCCCGCGTGGCGGATGTTTTTACCTCAACTCAAGCGGAAGCAAAACTTATGTCGACAAAGGCCTGTGCGCACAGTAAGTAGTTTCTCCTCTTTTCTCAAATCAAGATATTATGGCGAAGAGTGTGCTCTCGTTTTTAAACGGCAGGTCACTTTCCCCAAGATATGTTTTTGGTGAATCGGGCCAAACGCGCGGCTGTCGGTGCTTTCATCTGCGTTGTCTCCGATAAGTTCGAAGGTGTCGTCGGTATTCGCCTGGGAGATCCGTTTCAGGATCTTTACACTCTTCTTGAAAGGGTGATGTGCGAGGACGATATCGCCCGCGTTGATCTTTGACCGCGGTGATATTAGAACGCCATCGCCGTCTTTGAGGGTCGGCGACATCGAATTGCCCTCGATCACAAATCCCTGCCGCCGGCCGAGAAAGAAAAGTATTCGATCTTTCCATGTCGCAAACGGCAATTCACTTTCCATAAAAAAACGGTGAAAGATCGCTTAAATCTCTCACCGCCTCGGTTAGATAAAATCTTCGGCTATGACGCGGTGTACCACGCGACGTCCTTGCCCTTGCTGCCCCAGAACATTTCGTGGACCTTTTTGACTGCGTCCATCAGCTCTTGTGCGTGCTCCAAACTCACTTCCTGTTTGCATGACGAGCAAAGCTTGGCTGCTTTCCAGAATGTTTCGTGAAGGTCGGGATATTTCGCGAGATGGTCCGGTTTGAAATAGTCGGTCCACAACACCATGAGGTGATGTTTTGCGAGTTCTGCCCGCTCCTCTTTGATGACGATAAACCGCGTCAGCGTATTGTGATACGCGGCGTGAGCTTTGGCGTCGTCGCCCTCCGGCACCTTGAGATCGAGGATCTTTTTGGTCATCGCCAAAACCGATTCCGCTTCGATCCGAGCCTGGGCCGGATCGTAAACGCCGCAAGGGCCGTCACAGTGAGCCTCGGCAACTTCGAGCGTTCCCGTAAATCTTTCTTTTAATTTATCAAACATTACCTTCCCTTTCCTCCTGGTTAGTCTTCTGGCCGCGTTCCCGGTTCCATCCCGGTGACGCTGGCCTGGTTAATTACTTTTACGTGCAGATCGTCCGTCAAACGGATCTGGCATGACAGACGCGTCCGTTCGCCGAGGTCCGTTTTGGTCGACAAAATGCCTGCCTCAGGTTCGCCGATCTCTCCGGGGTCGCCCGCTAAAACCTCGACGCGGCAGGTCGTGCACCGTGCATTACCGCCGCAGCGATGCAGAATATCGATCCCGTTGTCCTCGATACAAAGAACGAGCTTTTTACCAGCCTCGCATTCAAAAGCCTTGGTTCCCTCGGCCGTTTCAGCCGTAATTTTCGGCATTAAACAATGTCTCCCTTCTCGGAAAAAATTAAAAATCTATAAATCCGAATTTGGCACAATCGCCCGGTTTTCGCAAGCCCGGCCTATTTACGAAATAGTTAAGAACGACTTTCTACCCTCAGGCCGCTTATCGCCTTTGTAAAGAACCTTTTCCAAAAACAATCCTGACGGCGGTGCGGTAAATTTTGCCGGAACGTCAGACTCGAATTTCAGCAGCCGCTCGAAGGCGTCGTAGGTCAGGTTCCCGCGGCCGACCTCTGCCAGCATGCCTGTTATTCTTCGAACCATTTTCCAGAGAAAATGCGACGCACCGATGCGAAAGCAGATGAGGTCGCCGTCGACGAAGACATCGGCGTGCTCGACCTGCACGAGCGTCGATTGTTTTTTGCCTTCTTCCGTCTCACAAAACGAAGCGAAGTCGTGCTTGCCGACAAGCATTTTGGCCGCTTCGGCCATCGCTTTTGCGTCGAGTTTGTCTTTGATCCACCAAACGAGATTCTTGCCGAAAGCTGTACGCCGGGTCGAGATCTGATAGAGGTAGTATCGGGCGACGGCGTCTTTCCTCGCGTGAAAATCGTCGGGAGCGTTGGCGACCTTCAGAATGTTTATGTCGTGCGGAAGTACGTCATTGAATCCGAACTGTATCTGACGCGGCGTGAGATTTACCTTTATTTCAGGAACCTTTAAATGCGCGATCTGCGCGAGCGCATGCACGCCGGCGTCGGTCCGTCCGGCACCGAATAGCTCAAATTTTCCTTCGAAAAGTTTGCGGGCAGCATCCTGCA
>JBDTXM010000170.1:0-8341 GCA_040006215.1 Acidobacteriota bacterium | reverse complement strand
GGTCGATGACCTTTACCGCCAACGTAAGCGGCGGCAGTCAGGATACGGTTACCTATAACTGGACCGTCTCTGAAGGAACGATCGCTTCGGGACAAGGAACACCGAGCATAACGGTTACGGCCCCGATGAGTGCGGCGGGCGGTAATATTACGGCCACCGTTGAAATAGGCGGAATGGATGCTTCATGCAACTGTCCGAAAGATTCGTCTGCGACGGGTCAGTACGGCGGCAAACCAGAGAAGCTGACGGTTGACGAATTCGGTCCGGCTAAGGACGACGACGTCAAGGCTCGCGTTGACAACTTCTACACGCAGTTGAACAACAACCCGAATTCACAGGGCTTCATCATCAACTACGGAACGCCTGCGGAGATCAAACGACGCAGAGCACAGATCGTCAAGGCGATCAACTTCCGTAAATATGACCCGAGCCGCGTGACATTCGTCGACGGTCCGGATAACGGCAATGGCATCAATACGAAGTTCTACCTCGTACCGCCCGGAGCCGATAATCCGAATCCGTAATCGATAGCTTTGCGTCGCTCAAGACGCGAACATGAACAAGCAGAAAGGGCTTTCCGGACAAGGAAAGCCCTTTCTGCGTTTGAGGCCGATTTTTATTGGCAAAGTGAGTCAAATGTTATAGAATCACTTTAACTTTTGGTTCTCTTGTATTCACAAGTATTTTTTCCCCGAGAAATTTCCGCTTGAGTTGACGTTAAAGACCGTATGCAAACATTGAGCGTCGGTTCGTCATCTGATTATGTAATGTAAAGCCGCCCTCGGCCGCAGATCGATAATGAATAAAAAAATCGCAAAGTTTGTAGTAAAAGCTTTATTTGCATCGCTTATTCTCGCCCTAACCGCTAGCCCTATTTTGGTACTTGCCGGCGGAAATTCGATCCACGACCCTGAAAAATTCGGTGATTGGACCGTAGTTGGCCCGAACGGAGGCGATGTCCGTGTGGTCACGATCGACCCACGCGACAAAAACAAGCTTTATATCAGTACGCTTGACGGTCAGATCCACACCTCGACGGACGGCGGCAAAAGCTGGAAACTTCTCGTAAATCTAAATCAGCCGGGTCTGCGGCTCGATCAGTTATTTGTTGACAGCCGTGATTCGAAGGTGCTCTACGCGTCCGGCAACCGAGGAAATTTCCCCGGAGCATTCTTTAAGTCGACTGACAGCGGCGCTAGCTGGAAGGAATCAAAAGAGCTTCGCGGCGAATCGTTTCACTCAATGTTCCAATCTGCAAAGGATCCGAATACTATCGTCCTCGGCTCGTTTGGCGGTGTCTGGATCTCAAAAGATTCGGGAGACTCGTGGACCAGGCAAATATTGCCCATCGATCCAAAAAACGCCGTCGATTCGATAGCGATCGACCCGCGTGATATCAACGTTATGTACGCCGGCACCTGGTGGCGTGCTTACAAGACGACCGATGGCGGCAAGAACTGGAAACTAGTAACGAGTGGAATGATCGACGATTCGGACGTTTTCGCGATCAACATTGACCCACGCAATGCCGACCACGTAATAGCCTCAGCCTGCAGCGGCATCTACGAATCGATTAACGCCGGTGAAAAATGGGCCAAGATTCAGGGCATTCCGTCCACGTCACGCCGCACCCGCGACATCGAGCAAAATCCGACTGTAGCCGGCCCGATCTATGCTGCGACTACCCAGGGATTCTGGATGTCGCCCGGCGGCAGTAAAGGCTGGATGTTGACGACCTCGCGGGATCTCGAGGTTAATTCGATCGCGATCAGTCCTGATGACCCGAACCGCATCTTTATCGGCACGAACAACAGTGGAGTGCTTGTTTCGACTGACGGCGGACGCAATTTCACGCCCACCAACGATAATTTCACCAGCCGCCTGACCTATTCGATCACGCCGGACGTCGAGCGGACCGACCGCGTCTATGCGGCTACTCACAATACAATGGCCGGCGGCGGCGGTTATTTTTACTATAGCGATAACGGCGGTAATTCGTGGCAGCAGGCAAAGGGCCTCGATGTAAACGCGATCCGTCCCTATTCGGTGATCCAGGACAAGACCACCCCTGACAACATGTTCCTCGGCACAAACGTCGGAGTTTATAAGTCTATCGATCGCGGAGTTTCCTGGACTCTCGTCAAAGCTGTTAAGCCGCCCGTAACCCGAAGAAAGAAACCGGCGAAACCCGTGGCGAAAGCAGGCGTTAAGCGAACCCCCCCTGTCGCCGCAGCTACACCACCTGCACCAAAAAAGGTCCTTGCCTTGACGGAGAAAATTAACGAGCTGACTTTCACCAACGATGGAAAGAACGGCCTCCTGGCGGGGACCGATACTGGGCTCTATCGCACGTATGATATTACGAAAGGCTGGGAAAAGGTCGCATTCGGCGACGGCATCGATCCGAAAGTTTATATAGTCCTCGCAGGCGAAGGCGAGCCGAATACTTTGTGGGTCGGAAGCGAGCGTTTGGGCATCCTTGTTTCGCATGACGAAGGGGTGACCTGGGCTCGCGTGAATGCGACGCCGGAGGGAATCCCCATCACGTCGATCGCGGTCGATCCAAAACGGCCGGATTACGTTTATGTCGGCACTACGCAGGCTCTCTATATCAGTCGTGATTCGGGCAAGTCATGGAAAATGCGCGGCAATGGCTTGCCGCTCGGCAGCTTTACCAGCATCCTGATCAACCCCGACAACACGGACGAGGTATTTGTCTCGAGCTCGCTCGAAAATGACGGCGGCATCTATTATTCCGAGAACGCCGGGCAAAAATGGAAACGTCTCGATTCGAAGGAAATGAATATCCCGAGCCGCCGCGTATGGTCGATGGCGTTCGACGCACACGACCCGAACAAGATATTTGCCGGGTCGCATTCCTCCGGTGTTTACCGTATCGAACGGCGTGTCGAAACGGGCAAAACGGACGATCAGACCCGATCTCGTGTAGTCCCGAGCAATTAACTAAAACTATTTGGTATGCAGAGGCGGTCTTTCGGGGCCGTCTCTTTTGTTTGGGCTTTTGCGGTTCGGCGGCCGCGATTCTATAATTCTACAAAGCAAGGAGTTTCCTGAAATTAGATGGATGAAATAGCCTGTAAGTCGGCCAAAGGCGGGATGGTTCTGCGTGCTGAGAGCCTCTCATTTTCAGACATTCCCGGCCAGTCACGGCTTTTCACTACCTATCAAACCGATCCCCTCTCACTTGCGAAATATTATCCCTCGGTCGTCGAATTCCACACCCAGATCGCGGCGCGAATTCCGGAGGTACTGGCAAATCACATAGCCGACCGCGGGATTCTCTGCGACGCTCTCGATGAGATGAACCGCAAGTTCGATTCGTGCGAAAAGACCTTTGAAAATATAGCTCTTCTCCGCGATCCCGAAACCGTGGCAGTTGTCACCGGCCAACAGGCGGGCTTGTTCACCGGGCCGCTTTACACGATCTATAAGGCTCTTTCGGCGATCAAGATGACGGAGTGCCTGCGCGACCGCGGATTCAAGGTCGTGCCCGTTTTCTGGGCGGCAACCGAGGACCACGACTTTGAGGAGGTCTCGCACGCCTTTGTTCTCGATAAAACGGGCGAACTCGCCGAGCTTTACAACAAACCCGAGCTTGATTATGAAAATCAGCCGGTCGGATACGTCCAGCTCGACGAAACGATCAGGACCACGGTTGAGCAGCTTTTCGCCGATCTTCCGCAGTCAGAATTCACGGCCGAGCTTCGTTCGTTCATCGAAAACAGCTGGGCATCGGGAGCGTATTTCGGCGACGCTTTTGCCCGCTTGATGACAAAGCTCTTCGGGCGATACGGGCTGATCATTCTTTGTCCGCTCGACGCTCGGCTTAAGCATCTAGCGGCCCCGGTCTATGCAAAAGCGATCGAACACTCAGCCGAAATCGTCGACGCATTAAAAAAACGCAGCGGGGAACTTGTGGCTGACGGCTATCATGCTCAGGTCCAGATCACCGACGATTACTTTCCGCTTTTTTGGCAGGGCGACGATCACAAGCGAAACGCTCTCAGAAAAACATCCCAAAATAAATTTCACACACGCGACAACGCCCGCGAGTTCACCCTCGATGAATTGGCCGAAATTGCCAAAACTGAACCAACCCGATTTAGTCCCAGTGTGGTGCTTCGGTCGGTGGTTCAAGACCACCTGCTCCCCACCGTTTGTTACTTTGGCGGTGCGGCCGAGATCGCGTATTTTGCCCAGAGCGGCGAAGTTTATAGAATTCTGGGTCGCCCGCGGACGCCGATCCTTCACCGCCAAAGCTTTACGATCATCGAACCAAAGCATGAGCGGACGCTGAACAAATACGATCTCAAACTCAATGGCCTTTTCGGCGGAAGCGAAAAGATGCTCGCAGGGATAGTTGAAGAATTTCTCAATAGAAATTCCGCGAAAGTTTTCGCTGACGTTGAAGAGAAGATCAATATCGAACTCAACCGGCTCGACCAGGAACTGTCGACCTTCGATGTGACGCTCGTCGAGAATCTGGCAAAACGCCGCCGAAAGATCAACTATCACATCGGTGCCTTGCGGCATAAATTTCACCTCGCTCAGATGCGAAAGAACGATACGGTTAGCCGCCAGATCACCGCCCTTTTCGCGGCCCTACTACCGCACGGCGCGTTACAGGAACGCACGCTGAACGTAACATATTTTATGGACCGCTACGGCGACTATTTTGTCGACTGGATATATCAGGCGACAGATCTCGACGACCGGGGCCACCGCATCGTCTATCTCTAGAATGAACAAGATCAAGGTCCTTCCCGACAATCTTGCCAATCAGATCGCGGCCGGTGAGGTGGTCGAGCGGCCCGCGTCCGTCGTCAAAGAGCTGATCGAAAATTCTATCGACGCCGGAGCGGCCCGCGTACAGATCGACATCGAGCTTGGCGGCCGCCGCTTGATCGCGATCAACGACGACGGCGAAGGCATGTCCCGCGACGACGCGATCCTGGCGTTCGAGCGCCACGCAACGTCAAAGATCAAAACGCTTGAGGACCTCGCCCGCATTGGCACACTTGGCTTTCGCGGCGAAGCTCTCGCCTCGATAGCTTCGGTCGCAAAGGTCGATCTTTTAACCAAGACCGAGAATACAGACGTTGCAACTCGGGTAATCGTGGAGGCTGGCAAGCTCGTTGACGTTAAGGATGCGGCACGAAACAAGGGGACCACGATCACCGTTCGCGATCTTTTTTTCAACACCCCCGCCCGCCGCAAATTTATGCGCAGCGAGGCGACGGAGAATTATCATTTAACCAATATTGTCCAGCATTACGCTCTCGCACATCCCGAGATCGGATTTAAATTAACGAATAACGGCCGCGAGATCATTCGGGTTTCGCCTGCCAAAGATCTCCGTGAACGTGGCTTTCAATTGTTCGGCTCGGGCCTGCTCGACAGCCTTTTGCCGGTGTCGGGCGGGCGTGACTATGTGGCGAAGATCTACGGCTACGTGTCCGCTCCACGCGAACGCCGCACGACTCGCGACTCCCAGTATTTTTTTGTCAACAACCGTTTCGTACGCGACAAGACTATTTCGGGCGGCCTGCTCGAGGGATTTCGCTCCGTCCTGCCGCACGGGGTGTATCCCGTAGCGTTTCTCTTTCTCGACATCCCGCTCGACGAGATCGACGTAAATGTTCACCCCGCGAAAACCGAGATCCGCTTTCGTCGCGGCGAAGCGGTCAAAGACGTGATTGCCGAAGCGATCCGCAACGCCCTCGCAAGAGCGGGAATTGTTCCCGAAACTGTACAGGAAGCGCCTGCTCAGCTTGAGCGGCGAGTCGAATCTACGCTGATGGATCTTTCGCTCGCGGCAGCAGCCGAGCAGACCTCGATAAGGTTTCCACCGACGATCGCCGAAGAATTTAGCAATGGTCTGCCGCCCTCCAGTTCCAGTATCGCCGACCCGCCGACGTCTGAAGACGAAGACGTATCAGCCTCATTTTTTTCTCGAATCGATGAGAGATCGCATTCCGTGTCCGAGCCGTTCGCTCTCTTTCCTCCGGAAAGCGTCGACCAGGTGCGGCTTCCTATCTCGATCGAACCGCCGGAGTTACCCCCGGTTAATTCAGCAGAGCGTTTTGTGAAAAGTGAAGACGTCCCGCCCGCATCGAGCGGAAAGATCCATCCGATCGGCCAATTGCACGAAAGTTTTATCGTCGCGACTGACAATGAAGGGCTGCTCCTGATCGACCAGCATGTTGCGCACGAGCGCATTCTCTTTGACAAATTCAAAACCCGCGGCGAGGAGAAGACGATCGAATCGCAGAATCTTTTGCTTCCCGAGACGATCGACCTGACACCGGCTCAGGGTGAGATCTTCCATTTGATAGAGAACGATCTCGCCTCACTCGGATTCGGGATGATACGTCTTTCGGGGCGAACGATCGCGATCAAGAGCGTTCCCGCGGACATTGCTCCGTCCGAGGCCAGAAACCTTTTCGCGGAAATTCTTGACTCGATCGAGGTTGGCCGAAAGGGAAATGCAAAAGCGACTCTCAGGGATGACGTCGCCGCCAGCCTCGCATGCAAGGCCGCCATCAAGATCAACATGAAGCTGACGCCGGAGAAAATGCAGTGGCTGATCGACCGCCTTCTTCTCACTGCATCGCCGACCACATGTCCCCACGGCCGCCCGATAATCCTCCGGCTGACCATGAAGGACATAGAACGCGGCTTTCATAGAACATAAGATGCCAGACGAAAAAGCGTCGGACGAACAACCATTGATCCGCGGAGTCGGCGTCGCGGGGGCGACGGCGTTGAATATGATCGACATGATCGGGGTCGGGCCGTTCATTACGATGCCGCTCATCATCGCTGCGATGGGCGGCCCGCAGGCGATGCTTGGATGGATCTTCGGTGCGGTCCTGGTGATCTGCGATGGATTGGTTTGGGCCGAACTCGGTGCGTCAATGCCGAAGTCGGGTGGCCCTTACAATTATCTAAAGGAGATTTACGGCGCCAACAAACTGGGACGGCTGATGTCGTTTCTTTTTATCTGGCAGCTTACGTTCTCGGCGCCGCTTTCGATCGCCTCCGGCAGCATCGGTTTTGCAGGATATGCGACCTATGCTTTCCCCGATCTTAACAGGGTCTTTTTCAACCACGATTTCGTGTTGTCGCTGCCGTTCCTCGGCGACCTTTCTCTCAGCATCTCCGCCACGAACGCAACGATCCTCGCCATATTCGTCGTCGGCGTCTGTGTGTTCCTCCTCTACCGCAAGATCACGGTCGTCGAGCGGTTCGGCAAATTCTTCTGGATACTCGTGATGGTGACGATCGCTTGGGTCATCTTTGCCGGCGTCAGCCATTTCGACCCTAAGGTCGCCTTTGATTTTCCGCCCGACGCATTCACGCTGCGTCCGCAGTTTTTCCTTGGGCTCGGGGCGGCCCTTCTCGTTTCCGTTTACGACTACTGGGGATATTACAACGTTAATTTTTTCGCGGGCGAGGTAAAAGACCCAGAGAAAACGATCCCGAAGGCGATCATCTATTCCATCCTCGCCGTAGCCGCCATTTACATCGTGATGAACATCTCGATCCTTGGCGTGATACCGTGGCGGGAGTTCAGTGAGACGGCAAATTCCGACGCGCGAAAATTCGTGATCTCGGTCCTGATGGAGCGCCTCTACGGCCCGACCGCCGGGGTCGTCGCTACTCTGCTGATAATGTTCACGGCTTTCGCCTCCGTCTTTTCGCTGCTTCTGGGCTATTCGCGAGTTCCGTGGGCGGCGGCAATGGACTCAAACTATTTTCGTGTTTTTCGAAAGATCCATCCCACGCACCTGATCCCCTCGAACTCGCTCCTTATAATGGGCGGAATCGCGGCACTCTGCTGTTTTCTCAAACTCGCTGATGTTGTGGCCGCTTTGGTTGTGATCCGCATATCGGTTCAGTTTCTCGCTCAGATCGTCGGACTGCTGATACTGCGGGCGACCCGACCCAATTTCCCGCGGCCATTCAGGATGTGGTTTTATCCGCTGCCGGCAATTGTTGCGATCCTTGGATTTCTGTATGTTCTGTTCATGCGGCCAAATTTTCAAAAGGAGATTAAATATGCGGTCTTGCTCATCGTCATCGGGTTGATCGTATATTTCATTAGGTCGTACCGCCGACGGGAGTTTCCGTTTCATGTATCGAAATAATACACTCCTGGTCTGAGCCGAATGGCGTTGTGAACAGGCCTGAACACCGTGAACACTAAGGAAGAACTTGATCAGGGGGCGAACAAATTAGAACACATGAACGCGTGAACACATGAACGTGTGCAAAGTGTGGCACGTACCACAATCTGTGCAACAACGGGTGAGCACCT
>JBDTXM010000169.1:0-8393 GCA_040006215.1 Acidobacteriota bacterium | reverse complement strand
GTGCCAGTGCCTGGGCCGCGTCCGCGGCATCGTTCAAGTGAATTCCTTTGACATGAAGAGTCGCCGCCGTGGCAATAACAATGAACGCGGCCACGATATTCGCAAAAACAACGCCGATCACCGCGTCAGCACGAGCAAGCGAAAGGTCTTCCTTATCCGTACCCTTTTCGACAACAGAGCTTTGTATATAGACTTGCATGAACGGCGTTATCGTCGTTCCGATCAGGGCAACCACGGTGAACAGATATCCAGCCTCAAAATTGAAACTTGGCGTAATAAATTCCTTCCCGACGACACCCCAGTCCGGTTTGGCCATAAATCCTGAAAAGATATATGCCAGAAACACGAGCGACATTAGCAGAAACCCCTGCTCGACACGTTTCGGCGTACCTTTTACGACCAGCCACCAGACCACCAAGGCCGTGGCCGGAACCGAGAAATATCGTGATATCCCTAACAGCTCCGACGCTTGAGCGATACCGACAAACTCGGCGACAATGATCCCGGTATTCGCGATCAACAGAGCGATCATGACTACCGTGGTCCACCTGACGCCGAATTGCTCGCGGATCAGATCGGCGAGGCCCTGGCCCGTTACAACACCCATGCGAACGCACATCTCCTGCGCCACCACAAAGCAGATCGTCATGGGAATAAATGACCAAAGAAGTGTATAGCCGTACTCGGCACCGGCGGTCGAATAGGTTGCAATACCGCTGGCCTCGTTACCCGAGTTGGCGGCGATTATTCCAGGACCTAGGATCGCGAGGTATGCGTAGAACCGGTATTCAGATAGATAACGGCGGACCCTTGACGGCACGCGGCGAAGCGTCTGCACGATTTTCGTTTGTGAGAAGCGCGTATATCGCATGTCTATTACCGTCGCCGTCTGTCATTGGTGTCTGAGTAAGTGGAAAATCAGAAGAAAATGCTCCGAAAGAAACGACTATAACTCTTTTGAGGTAAATAGGAAAGCGTCATTGTTCCGGTATGATTGTGAGTGAATCTAACTTCTGATAGAGTGCATTTATGCTCAGAACTCGTTTAAGATTTCTCACCACCGGCCTGCTTCTTTCTTCGTTTTTTACTTCATTTCTGCCAGGATCTCGGACGGTTTCCGCCGCTTGGCGCGAGCCCGTTCGCGGGCGACACGCGATGGTCGCTTCGCAGCACGAATTGGCGTCAAAGATCGGTGTAGAAATAATGAAAAAGGGCGGGAACGCCGTCGATGCTGCCGTAGCTGTCGGGCTTGCCCTTGCGATCGTTTACCCGGAGGCGGGCAACATTGGCGGCGGCGGATTTATGTTAATCCGCAGATCGAATGGTGAGGTTCACGCGATCGATTACCGGGAAATGGCTCCGAAGGCGGCGAATCGCAACATCTTTCTCGACAAGGATGGCAAGCTTATCCGAGGTGAAGGTTCGTCTACGCTTGGATATCGTGCCTGTGGTGTTCCGGGAACTCTCGCCGGTTTTGACATGGCTTTCAAAAAGTATGGCTCGGGTAAAGTCACTTGGCGTGATTTGGTCGAGCCGGCGCGTCAGCTCGCACAAAATGGATATGTACTCTCCTACCGCATCGCCGAGCTTTTCAAATCGTACCGAAACAATCTTTCAAAATACGAAGACAGCAAAAGGATTTTCTTGAACGGTGGAAATTTCTACGAGGAAGGTCAGGTGTTTCGGCAGCCCGATCTTGCGAAAACACTTACTCGTATCGAGGCCAGCGGCGCGAAGGAATTCTATACCGGTCTGACGGCGCAGTTGATCGCCGCTGACATGAAGGTACACGGCGGGTTGATCACTCTTGAAGATCTCAGGGTATATCATCCAGTCGAGCGGATACCGCTCCGCGGGACGTATCGAGGCTACGAGATCATCACGATGCCGCCTCCGAGCTCGGGCGGGATCGTTCTGCTCCAGGTTCTGAATATGCTCGAGGGGTATGACATCGGGGCGATGCAGTACAACTCGGCCGCGAAATATCATGTCCTGACCGAAGCGATGCGTCGCGCTTTCGCCGACCGGGCGGAGTTTATGGGCGATCCTGATTTCGCCGATGTTCCGGTAAAGAGATTGGTCGACAAAGCGTACGCTGAAAAGCGGCGGTCTAGCATCGATCTGACAAAGGCTTCATCGAGCGCCGACATCGGTCATGGCGAGATGACGGGCAAAGAACCGATGGAGACAACCCATTTTACGGTCGCGGACGCCCAGGGAAACGTAGTTACGAATACCTACACCCTCAACGACTTATATGGCTCAGCCGTCACTGCAAAGGGAACTGGACTGCTGCTTAACGATGAGATGGATGACTTTGCTGCTCAGCCCGGGAAACCGAACATGTTCGGATTGATTCAAGGTGAGAAGAATTCGGTTCAGCCCGGTAAGCGTCCGTTGTCGTCGATGACACCCACCATCGTCTTAAAAAAAGACGGCAGTCCATGGTTCGCTGTCGGAGCACGCGGCGGACCGCGGATAATATCAGCGGTAATTCAGATCGTGATAAATGTCATTGACCATGGAATGGATATTCAGGCAGCGATCGACGCTCCTCGCGTCCACCATCAGTGGATGCCGGACGAATTACTTGTAGAGCCCTATGGAATGTCGCCAGATACGATGAATATCCTGCTGGGCGAGGGACACAAGTTCGCGGCCAGGCCGGGATATGTTGCGTCTGCGACTGGCATTATGATCGATAACGATGGAGTGAGGCTGGGCGCGATAGATTCACGGAGCGACGGGAAAGCGGTAGGTTATTAAGGCATTTCACGTCTCTCTAGATTTCTTGTTGAGTCGTCAGTTATTGTCGAGCCAACCAATTCGTTTGTCTGCGGAGACCTCTCGACGCTAGGATGAAAGAAATAATCCGAAGCGGGTTCGAACGATGATGTAGGAAGACTTTCATTTTTTCGTTTGGAGGTAACTAGATTGTCTTTTGCTTTAGAATCTAACTCTCTGACCTCGAAAAGCAATGCGTAAAAAAGTCGAAAGAAGCCGGCAGGTATAAGGATAAGCGAGGCTATAACAACGTACCGTGTATCGGTCCGAAAAAAGGCCTGCAAAAGCCCGACAGCTACCCAGAGCAGGAACGTAAAAAAGAAAATATAGAATGACTGCTTAACTCCCCGCATTCGCGGGGAAAGGGCCGGAGTCGTAGGTGAAACAGATTCCACTTCGACGTGTTCCTGGAAGCCTTCGACTATTTGGGCGACCTCTGAAATGCGAAAACCACAACTCGAACAGTATGACGTTTCATCAGACCACCGTTCTGCTGCACATTTCGGGCAATACATGACGTACCTCTGAGACTTCTAGTCTAATCTTCAGGCGATAAGAGCCGCGTAGTGTCCTCAGTGACACTAACTGGCTGAAGTTCGTTAGTGTCACGCCATTTGCCAGCCGCCGGAGCAGCATATGACTCAATTGGGAAAGACTGTTGCGGTGGCAAGACGTTCACGGGCGAATCTCCCCGAAGGGGATTCATTACGGGACTTTCAGCGGGCAGTCCCGCGGGAGTCGCAGACTCGAACATCGCGGCATAAGCCATCCTGAGGAGTCCGCCTACAAATAGTAAGATCGCCGCGATCGGGATGCCGAAAGGGCCAAGATGTAGAGCGACGGTTGTTATCGCTACAATCGGTACTATCAGGAATGTCAGTAGAAAGATAAAAAGTCCTTGCTTGATTCCTCGACTTCGCGGCGACGTGGCACTGACAGTTCTCGATCCCAACGACGGAATCACTCCGCCGATCTTCATCAGTTCGGCTGTCCCAGTCAGGAGATAACCGCATCGCGAGCAGAAGCTCGTCGAATGTGAAATCCTTTCTTGCCCGCAATGTGGACAGAACACTTATCGCTCCTCTTTTTTTAGCAGCCTTGTAGTTTCTTCGATCACACTATTGCGCGCCAGTTCATTTGTGTCGCGCCATTTGCCGGGCTGCGGTGCCGTATATGCGTTCGCGGGCACAGATTGCTGCGGCGGAAGAGCACCGTGACTTTGGGGTACTCCGTACAAACTGGAAGCCGGCTGAACGCCAGGCATCATCATCGGGGGACGGGGCGTGAAGGCCGGCTTAGAACTCGGCAGAAATACAAGAGAAGCGATAAAAATCATCAGACCGCCAAAAATGCCGATTAGAGCAAATATCTCGCCTAGCACTTCGATGTTGAATACACCGCCGAATATCGATGTGAGAAGTGGAACAAAAAATATGAACCAGAAAACGCTAAAGGCTACACCGTTCTTCTTGGTGTATAAGGACTTTTTCTTATGGAGTTCAGCCAGCTGTGGCAAAAATCCACCCTGAGCTAGAATTTCGGCGATCAACCCAAGCGGAAACCCGCATCGCGAGCAGAATTTAGTATCTTGCGAGATCTGTTGTTGGCCGCAGCTAGGACAATGCATGTATAAACTCCGATCCCGATTGGATCTGCAGGACTCAAGGCTAAACGAATTTTTGCACGAAAAGGTTCGCCAAGTCCAATAAACCTTAGTTTGCTGCTTCCTCTAGACGCGCGGGAGCTTTTCATCGGATAGCACCTGGAATAGAGCAAAGGCCCGGCCTTGATAGTGCTCGGCATGCGCCACAGTCTCAAGCAAAATATCAAAAAGATTACGCAGCCTTTCCGGAGCTGGTATCTCGCGTCGGAGCATATCGTCACCCTCGAACAGAGCAAATCCCGCAAGGCGCGTCTCCTCAACCTCGTCCAGATACTCCAGCAAAAGCGTCGTCGTCGAGATCTGCTCGGGCAGCGTCCACTCGAACGGGTCGTCCCAAAGCCGCGTCGTGATCCCGCCGAAGGCCTTCTCGACCATGGCGGCGGATCTAATTAGGTATTCGCCGCAAGTGAATGGCGTCAAAGCACGCGCCACCTCGCGAGGCCGCGCGAAGAGCATTTCCTTAGACAGCTTCTTTACCAATTCGCGGGAATTGTGATCCAAAATCCGGAATCTCCTGTCGAAGCCTTCTATCAGAGGTCTCATAAAAAAAAAGAAGCAGAGGAATTTTAGTCCTCTGCTTCCCAATTGTCATATCTTGAAATTTCTATTTCTTCTTGAACCGCCGATTTTTTTCGTACATCCCCAGGCCGTAATTTCGCCCTTTGTAGCTGACGCCGTTGCCGACCGTACCGCTAACGCCGACCTCGGAGCCTTTCGCTGGGACCGCATTATCCGTTACGACCCAGATCGATCCCGTTCCGTCGTCAACCTTGTAAACGCCGCCGCGCACGTCGGTACCCGGTATTGAAATACCATAGCTGTCTTGGACGACACCCGCGATCACTACCTCTTTATTCGCATGTTTGGACGGGTTGCGTTCGATGTCGGCTATTGAGGTTCGCTGCGGACAGCCGGCAGCGAAAATTCCCACCGCCGCAACCACTAAGATCGCAAAAATTCTGCCTGTTCTATTCATTCGGTCTCCTTGCTGAAAGATCTCCGGAAAAGCGGGAAGAGCTTTGTCACCCACTAAAGATTCCGTTTTCACCGAAAAGTTTGCCATATTTTTGTTTTTTTGCGATGCTTCTCTCGTCTTACTCTATAAATTGTAGCCGACGCCGGCCCTATGTCCGTGATAACAGACGAAAAGTCTCGCTCCAGGCTTTCGATATCCTCCAGCACTCTGGACGACGTCTGGCACGCCGACACGGCTCCGGGAGCTTATGAGTGGTGGTACTTCGACGCCATGTCAGAAGACGGCGACGAGGCCGTAGTTATTTGGTTCCTCGACAATTCCGTCTTTTCACCCCGATACAATCGTTCGCTGCGCCCGGGACAGGCCAACGTTGATGAGCGATTTCCGGCGCTCTTGTTCGCGTATTACTGCGACGGCAGGGTCGTTTACCGGGCGTTCAGCGAATTTGCCGGATCCGAGATCGATGCAGACACTGCTTCACCGGCCTGTAGGATCGGCGAGTCATCATTTCGTTTCGATTCGGCGCCGTATGGTTCCGGCTTTGAGGTCCAGGTGCGGGCCTCACTTAGCCGCGGCCGAACGCTCGATGCAAAATTTGAGTGGCTCTCGGTCGAGGCAGATCTTGAAGGCACATCAGGTGAGAACGTTAACGAGCATAGTTGGAACGTCGTCGCTACCCGCTCCGATGTTTCCGGGCGGATCAATATTCTGAACAAACGCGGAAACTCGATCGACGTACGACACTTTCGCGGAACTGGATATCACGATCACGAACGCGACGCACGCGGTTTTGCCGACACAATTTCCGAAAAAAGCTGGGGACGCGTGCATTTCGCAGATACTACGGCCGTTTATCAGGTGCTTTCCGAGGTCGGACGCGACGCCGAGGCTAAACTGCTCGTCACGCGTGATGGTCGATTGATCGAAAGGACAGTGCGGGTCGACGAGCAGAATTTCGCGAGGGATAAATTTGGGATCAGGTATCCGACCCGAATTACGCTGACCTCGGATGACAACATCCGCCTTCGCGTCAAACCTTCAACGATACTCGACTCCAGTTTCTGCTCGGTACGTTTTGCGAGCGAAATGACACTAACCCTGCGTGACGGTAAGCCGCGGCGGTCAATTGGAATTTCTGAAATGATCGCACCCAGGACCCTGAAATATCGGTGGCTTGATTGGCTAACCGACATGCGGATCGGAAAGAACGGCAAGGGATCGCTTCTTTAGATTCTATGTTGCCAGCGCTTCAATTTTGGTATGACATCGTTAGACATCTGAGTCGCCTCCTCCTCCGAAAATCCCAGATTCGCGGTCATAAATACTATCGAACTCTGGACCATCTCCTCGACAGTTTGGTCAGCGTTGGTAAAATCTCCATTCTTGTAGCAGAACATGCAGTATTCCCCGACGGGCGAACCGTCCGCTCCGGTCCCGAAATTCTTAAATTCCTCCGAAAGAGGCATTCCGCAGCTTTGGCAGCGGACTCTATCGTTCATCGGGTCTCCTATCTCAGCTTTACGGCAGTTCCGTAGGCAAGAACCTCTGTGGCACCTTGTGAAAACTCGGTCGCATCGTAGCGCATTCCGATTATCGCCTCGGCACCGATCTCGTTTGCGTGCTGGACCATCCGGCTAAATGCTTCGCGGCGAGCCTCTTCGCAGACAACCGACCACTCTTCGATATTTCCGCCCATTATTGACTTTAGTCCGCCGACTAAACCCCGCCCAATGCCGGTCGCCCGAACAACGATCCCGCGAACCACGCCGAGATACTCGCCGATCGGCCGCCCTTCGATCTCAATACCAGTAGTAACGATCATACGTCTCACCTCAATTAGAATAGATAGGCCAAAATACGAAACCCGGCTTCCTGATGTTCAAAAAACCGGGAGAAAGTGGTAGCGCCTAGGGGAGTCGAACCCCTCTTTCGAGAATGAGAATCTCGCGTCCTAACCGATAGACGAAGGCGCCGCTGCGAACCGTCAAACATCGTGGATTATATATTTCAAACGGCGGACCACGCAAATCTTGTCACCGGGATTTCATATTTTCTTGTAGGTTTACGATTTGAGCAAAGCGCCCCCTCACTGAAACGTATGAAACGTCTGGAACACGTGAAACACCTGAGACTGAGAGATCAGGATAGGCGAACTCAAGCGTTTTGAACGTCTGGGCTGTATGATTCAATTGGTTCCTTGACCAAACCTGACCGCCTTTTTAAACTAGAAGTTTGGACAACGGTCCTGCACCAAACTTATGGCACACAACCTGTTCGAAACACGAAGCACCTTCACCACAGGCGAAGGCAGCGAGGGCGTTTTTTACTCACTTCCACAACTCGAAAAGGTGGGTCTCGGCACTATCTCGCGGCTTCCTGTGTCGATCCGAATTGTGCTCGAGTCGGTGCTGCGTAATTTCGACGGCGGGAAGAAGGTCTCTGAGGCCAACGTCCGTGCCCTCGCAGGCTGGTCGGCCATTTCCGAGAGAACGGAAGAGATCCCGTTCGTTGTTGCCCGCGTGATACTACAGGATTTTACCGGCGTACCATTGCTTGTTGACCTCGCCGCAATGCGATCTGCGGTTGAGAAGATGGGCAAGGATGTCGGATTGATCGAGCCGCTGGTTCCGGTTGACCTCGTCATCGACCACTCGGTCCAGGTTGACTATGCCGGCAGCGAAACGGCCTATCAGCGGAACATGGACATGGAGTTCAAGCGGAATGTCCAGAGATATCGATTCTTAAAATGGGGAACCCAGGCGTTCAACGGATTTAGTGTCATTCCACCTGGAATTGGGATCGTACACCAGGTCAATCTTGAGTATTTGGCGAAGGGAGTCTTTGAGCGCGACGGCGTTTATTTCCCGGATACGCTCGTCGGGACCGATTCGCACACGACGATGATCAACGGCCTGGGAATCGTCGGTTGGGGAGTTGGCGGAATTGAGGCCGAAGCAGGAATGCTCGGCC
>JBDTXM010000168.1:0-8514 GCA_040006215.1 Acidobacteriota bacterium | reverse complement strand
GTGGTCACGACCGCTCAGACGCAGCCGGCCCAAACTGTAACGGCCGGCCAACAATTCAAGAATATCAAGGTGTTGAATGATATGCCGGCGGAACAGCTTGGCAAGGTCATGAATATTTTTTCCGCTTCGCTCGGCGTCCATTGCGATTTCTGTCACGTGGGTGAGGATTTCGAGAAAGATGGCAAAAAGGAAAAAGAAACTGCCCGCGAGATGATCAGGATGACCCTTGGTATTAACAAGGACCACTTCCGCGGCAGGCCCGAGGTGTCGTGCAATACTTGCCATAATGGTCACGAGCAACCACGAGGCGTTCCGAGTCTTGCTCCAGTTGCTGCTGCGGAGGAGCGTCCTAAACAGCCCAACACAAAACCGACCGCTGACCAGATAGTTGCGAAATATCTGGAAGCGCTCGGTGGCACGGTAAAACTCGAAAAGGTTACATCTCGCGTTATCCAAGCAGAACGGTTGGAACCCGATGGCAAGACGAGTGAACCCGAGTCGGCATGGTTTAAGACGGGTAAATATATTGCGAAGACCACATACGGTAATACGATCGTCAGTGAAGGTTTCGACGGAATCAAAGGATGGAAAGCGGGCAACAAACAGGCGATCTGGATGAAACCGGACGAGGCCGAGCAGCTGAAACGTGAGGCGGAACTGTTTTCGCCCGCGAATATCAAAACGATCTATCCCAAAATGGATTTTCGTTTTGTGGACCGGATCGATGGGCGCGATGTTAACGTGATCTTTGCTACAACTGCTGCGGGCCTGCGTGAGCGACTGTCGTTCGATGTCGAAACCGGCCTTCTGGTTCGTAGGTCGGCGGCCACCCCGACTATTCTTGGGAATTTTGTTTATCAGGTTGATTATGTCGATTACAAGGTTTTTGGCGGGGTCAAGATCCCAACCACTATCCGTTACGCAGTCCCTAATATTAGCTGGACCCGAAAGATCAGCAGTGTAAAGATCAATGTCCCGATCGAGGACGCACAATTCAATTCAAACGCACTCTAGCAAATTGTTATGGCAAGAATAGTCAAATGCGGCCTTATCCAGGCACACAATGTGGCACCGGCCGATGCTCCGATACCGGAAATACGACAGGCTAACCTAGACAATCAGATGAAGCTGGTCGAGGACGCCGCAAAGCAGGGTGTACAGATGCTTTGTTTTCAGGAGATTTTTACCACACCCTACTTCTGCGCAGAACAGCAGACGCGTTGGTACGAGGCCGTTGAAAAAATTCCCGACGGCCCGACTGTCAAGCTGATGCAGGATGTGGCGAAGCAGCATGGCATGGTATTGATCGTGCCGATATACGAGGAAGAGCAAACGGGCATTTATTACAACTCTGCCGCTGTGATCGATGCCGACGGCAAATACCTTGGCAAGTATCGCAAAACGCACATTCCACACGTGGCTCCCGGGTTCTGGGAGAAGTTTTATTTTCGGCCGGGCAATTTGGGCTATCCGTGTTTTGATACGGCGTTTGCGCGGATCGGTGTCTATATTTGCTACGATCGGCATTTTCCCGAGGGAGCGAGATGTCTCGGTCTGAACGGCGCTGAGATCATTTTCAATCCATCGGCCACGGTTGCGGGGCTGAGCGAATACCTGTGGAAACTCGAGCAGCCGGCGCACGCGGTTGCTAATGGCTATTTCGTCGGGGCGATCAACCGCGTAGGCACCGAAGCTCCTTGGAACATCGGCGAATTTTACGGACAGAGTTACTTCTGCGATCCGCGCGGGCAGATCATTGCCGAAGGTTCGCGTGACCAGGACGAACTCGTAGTTGCCGACCTTGATATGGATGCTATCCGTGAGGTCCGTAATACCTGGCAATTCTTCCGTGACCGCCGCCCCGATCTTTATGGGCCGATTGTTGCTGATTGATCTTTATGCCAAGAGAGAAACCTTCCGCGGGCAGGAGCGTTATCTACGATGGCGGCGTGCCGAAGTCGATAAATATACTGATAATTTTCGTCACGGCATGTATAGTTTGCTCGTTGACGATATATTGCGCGAAAGAATATATTCCTGACGGAACATATCTGATCGGGTGTTTTCTACCGTTCGCTTTCGTCGGTTGGATCGCGGGGATGATCGCAGTAAACATAGTCAACCTGCTCTTCAGTGTCATTTGGCCGAGGCGATAGCGGAGTTGCCGGATCCATCCGACGGCCGGTATCTCGCAAAGGAATGAATGCAGCATCGGGAAAAATATTCATCCGGAGTTAAATTCGAGTCGATCATTGGTTACTCACGCGCCGTTCGTGTCGGTGACCGTATCTATGTGACCGGAACGACCGCCACCGATGAAAACAGCAGGATCGTGGGGGTGGGCGATGCGTATCGCCAAACGGTCCAATGCATTCTAAATCTTGAAAAGGCGTTGAAGCATTTTGACGCGGGTCTTGAAAACATCGTCCGTACGCGCATGTTCGTTACTGATATCTCACGCTGGGAACAGTTCGGCCGTGCGCACGGTGAATATTTCAGGGAAATTATGCCCGCGACTACCATGGTCGAGGTCTCTAAACTCATCGATCCCGACATGCTTATCGAGATCGAAGCCGACGCCGAATTTTAATCACTTTATGGCAGAAAATTATTGCTCGCCGCTCGACATCACCCAGATCGAGCAGAACTTTGCCGAGATAAATCTCGCGATGACGTCGGCCCAAGCCGGGGTCGAAGCTAATCGCTGCCTATATTGTTACGATGCCCCCTGCATGCACGCCTGCCCAACGCACATCGACGTCCCATCGTTCATAAAGAAGATCGCGAGCGGTAACGTGCAAGGCTCTGCCCGCGTAATATTTGACGCCAATCCCATTGGGGCAACCTGCGCCCGCGTTTGTCCCGTAGAAGTTTTATGCGAAGGCGCTTGCGTTGAAAAAACTCTCCTGAACAAGCCGATAGAGATCGGCCGGCTGCAGCGTTACGCGACTGATCATGCGTTGACCAGCGGAAAACAGATATTTGCCAAGGGCGAATCAAATGGAAAATCAGTAGGGGTCGTCGGCTCAGGGCCGGCTGGTCTTTCGTGTGCCGCCTATCTGACGCGGCTTGGTTATGCTGTTACCGTTTATGAACGAAACCCTCAAGCCGGCGGGCTCGATACGTACGGCATGGCCGAATACAAAATGCCGCAGTCAGTAAGCCTGAGCGAGGTCGAACATATAGCCAAGATGGGTGTCAAATTTCTGACCAATACGATGATCGTTGGTTCGGAAGGTGATGAAGACACGCTCGGCGAAATAAATCGCGTCAGCTTTAGTTTGCTCGAGGAATGGCATGATGCGATCTTTGTTGGCGTCGGCCTCGGCGCCACAACCAAATTGAATGTTCCCGGCGAAGGTCTTGACGGAGTGTTTGATGCTCTGAATTTTATCGAACAGATTAAAACGCGGGAATGGATGTCGATTCCGCTTGGCAAAACGGTGGTAGTCATCGGAGCCGGCAACACCGCGATCGATGCGGTCACGCAAGCGAAACGTCTCGGGGCTGAAAAGGTCACGCTCGTCTATCGGCGGACGGAAAAAGATGCGTCCGCGTATGATTACGAGCTTGAGCTTGCGAAAAAAGACGGGATCGAATTTATCTGGCAAGCTGCTCCTCTCGAGTTCACGACCGATGAGGGCAGTACTCGGGTCACCGGCCTTCGCTGCGAAAAAACCGATGGTTCGGGGCGCCTTTTTGAGACCCCGTGCGATATGGTCATAAAAGCCGTCGGCCAGCAGAAGATGCAAGACTTTTTTGAAAAGATTGCCGGAGTGAAAACCGACGAAAAAGGCCGGGTCGCCGTAAATGATCAGATGCAAACTTCGAATCCAAAGATCTTCGCCGGTGGAGACTGCGCCAACGGCGGCAAAGAAGCCGTCGACGCCGCACAGATGGGAAAACTGGCCGCACAAGGGATCCATTTTTCGCTTTCCGGCGATCATGTCGAATTTGCCGGAAGCCGAATCTAGTTCACGCTTTTTTCGAGGCCAAATCAATGATAAGGACTTTCGTTCTAGCCGCTTGTTTGTTCGCTCTGACCGCACTTTGTCTTTCGCAATCAAACGGCCCTCGAGAAAGGGCGTCTTTCAATGACGGCTGGCTATTTCAGAAAGACGATCCTCTTGGTGCCGAGGAAAAATTAACATATCAAAATATAAAGAGATGGGTGATCCCCACCGGCAACGAATTTGTTTCCGTGTCGAAACGGGTCCCGATGCTGTCGGGCAACGTTGGAGAAGACGTTTCGTACACGCGCGGCGACTACGACGATTCAAAATGGCGGAGACTCAACCTGCCTCACGACTGGGCCATAGAGGGCGACTTTATTCAAGAGGTGCCCGGCGGAAGCGGAAAGCGTCCGTGGGCGGGTGTGGGTTGGTATCGAAAGCACTTCTCTGTTG
Organism: Acidobacteriota bacterium; assembly: GCA_040006215.1. Classification (GTDB taxonomy): domain Bacteria; phylum Acidobacteriota; class Blastocatellia; order Pyrinomonadales; family Pyrinomonadaceae; genus OLB17. The sequence goes on along the minus strand of JBDTXM010000168.1, from coordinate 4,108 downwards.
CGTCTGCTGAGAAAGGTAAACAATTTTATCTCGATCTCGACGGTGCGATGGCCTACCCAGCCATTTGGCTCAACGGCAAATTTGTCGGCGGCTGGGCCTATGGCTATCAGTCCTTTCGAGTCGATCTCACGCCTTATCTCGAATACGGAAAGGAAAATGCTGTTAGTATCAGGCTTGAAAATCCTCCACAATCTTCGCGATGGTATCCAGGCTCAGGCATCTATCGAAACGTCTGGTTAGTCAAAACTTCGGCCGTGCATGTCGGTCATTGGGGAACGTATATAACAACCTCAAATTTCTCGTCAGGATCGGCCGATTTAAATATAAAAGTCGCGATTGATAATGATCTTGCGACCGTGGCGAATGTTCAAGTAAGAACAACTCTCTACGATCAATCCCGAAAAGCTGTCGGATCGACTGTTACGTCGTTGGATGTTTCGAGTTCAGCCTCGCAGGTATTCGAGCAGAAACTGAAAATTGCATCTCCATCCCCGTGGAGTATCGAATCTCCCGACCTTTACACGGCGGTAGTTCAAATTCTTCAAAAAGGAAAAGTCGTCGACACCTACGAAACAGCCTTTGGCATCCGCACGATCAAGTTTGACGCTCAAAAAGGATTTTTCCTCAACGGGCAGCACGTCTATCTAAAAGGCGTCTGCGATCATCACGATCTGGGGGCCTTGGGCACGGCGATAAACACTCGCGCGATTGAGCGTCAGTTAGAGATACTGAAACAGATGGGGGTCAATGCCATTCGTACTAGCCACAATCCGCCTGCTCCTGAGTTGCTCGATCTAGCGGATAGAATGGGTTTTCTCGTAATGGATGAAGCGTTCGATGCATGGCACGAGAAGAAGGAGCCCAACGACTACCACATCGCTTTTGACGATTGGCACGAGCGTGATTGGCGGGCCCAGCTTCGGCGTGATCGCAATCATCCCTCGGTGATACTGTGGAGCATTGGTAACGAGATAAGCGAGCAGGGAAACGCCGAAGGCCACAATATAGCTGCGGAACTGGCCGTGATCGCGCACGACGAAGATCCGACCCGGCCCGTGACCGCCGCCGCGAACTGGGGTAATGCGGGTTACAACGGATTTCAAAAGACGGTCGACGTTTTTGGGTATAACTACCGTTGGAAAGAGTATGGAAAGTTTCATTCGGACAATCCTGATCAACCGCTTTTTGGATCGGAAACGGCTTCGGCGGTCAGCACGCGGGGCGAATATTTCTTTCCGGTTTCCGACGACAAACTTAAAGGTCGAAAAGACTTTCAGGTCAGCTCATATGATCTTTACGCGCCGCCGTGGGCGTGGCCTCCGGATACTGAGTTCGAAGCCGACGATAAGAATCCGTTCGTTGCGGGCGAGTTCGTTTGGACAGGCTTCGACTATTTAGGCGAGCCGACGCCTTATGACCTCGATCCGAAAACAGCCGTCGAATTCACCGATCCCGCGCGTCAGGCTGCGGCAGACAAAGAGCTCAAGGAAACCGGAAAGATACTTGCACCTTCGCGGAGCTCTTATTTCGGGATCGTCGATCTCTGTGGTTTTCCGAAGGACCGATTCTACATCTACCAGGCCCGTTGGCGTCCTGACCTGCCGATGGCTCATATCCTGCCGCATTGGAACTGGCCCGAACGCGTCGGACAAGTCACGCCGGTTCACGTCTATACATCCGGCGACGAGGCTGAGCTGTTCTTGAACGGTAGGTCACTCGGACGAAAAAAACGCGGCCGATTTGAATACAGACTTCGCTGGGATGACGTAGTTTACCAACCCGGCGAACTGAAAGTAGTTGCGTACAAAAACGGCGGAAAGTGGGTCGAGGATGTCGTAAAGACAACCGGCGAATCATCGCAGATCGTACTGAACGCTGACCGCTCGACCATAAATGCCGACGGCTCCGACCTGTCTTATATTACCGTCAAGATCGCGGACAAAAACGGCCTGATGGTTCCCCGAACTCACAACAGACTAAGTTTTCGAATATCAGGCCCCGGCCAAATAGTCGCCGTTGACAACGGCGACCCGACCGATCACGAATCGTTTCAATCGACTTCGCGACGGGCATATAATGGCTTGGCACTCGTTATTGTGAGATCAATCAAAGGTAACACCGGAAAGATCATTCTTCGAGCGACCTCCGATACATTGAGAGCGGACACCGTAAGTATTTCTTCGACCCGATAATTACATCTATGGCAGATCTAAGCATAAATTTTGCGGGTATAAAATCTCCTAATCCTTTCTGGCTGGCGAGCGCACCGCCGACTAATATGGGGTCGATGGTGGAGCGGGCGTTTGATTCCGGTTGGGGCGGGGCGGTTTGGAAGACGCTGGGCGAGCCCATTGTTAATGTTTCTTCGCGGCTGGCGGGATTGGACCAGGGTGCTTTGCGGATGATCGGCCTCAATAATATCGAGCTGATCACCGACCGTTCGCTTGAGGTAAATCTCAAGGAGATAACGGAGTGCAAGAAAAAGTATCCGAACAACGCCGTGATAGTCTCGTTGATGGTCGAGTCGAAACGCGAGGCGTGGCATGAGATCGTCAAGCGATCGCAGGATACCGGTGCCGACGGATTCGAGCTTAATTTCGGCTGTCCGCACGGAATGAGCGAACGCGGTATGGGTGCGGCGATGGGGCAGGTTCCTGAATATACCTGCATGGTCACAGAGTGGGTCAAGGAAGTTTCGACTCTCCCAGTGATCGTAAAGCTCACGCCAAATGTCACCCACATCGTTCCTCCCGGCAGGGCCGCGCAGAAGGGCGGCGGCGACGCGGTTTCGCTGATCAATACGATCAATTCTGTGATGGGCGTTGACGTGGACACGATGATCCCCTACCCGAACGTAAATGGCATGGCCGCGCACGGCGGATATTGCGGCACGGCCGTAAAACCGATCGCGCTCAATATGGTTTCGGAACTAGCGCGCGATGCGGAATTCAATATACCGATCTCGGGTATCGGCGGTATTAACACCTGGCGAGATGCGGTGGAATTTATTCTGCTCGGTGCAGGTTCGGTTCAGGTTTGCACGGCGGTTATGCATTACGGATATCGCATCGTTGAGGACATGATCGACGGCCTGAATAATTATCTCGACGAAAAGGGCTTTGCGAGCGTGAATGACATTGTCGGCAAATCTGTTTCCCGCATGACCGATTGGGGAAATCTCGATCTCAATTACGATGTAAAGGCCCATGTCAATAAGGAGCTTTGCATCCGGTGCAATCTTTGTTACGTCGCCTGTGAAGACGGAGCCCATCAGAGCTTCAAATTCGAAGAGGTCGACGGGAAAAAATATCCGATCGTCATTGAAGAAGAATGCGTCGGTTGCAACCTCTGTGCTCTCGTCTGTCCCTCACCCGGAGCGATCACAATGGAACGTCGCGACGCGGGCGGCCCAACACAAAGCTGGCGTGAAAGGCAAAACTCGCATGCGTAATGAACGATAAATATTCAATGCTTCGGCATTTTCTGGCTGCTCTTGCCTACCGAATTCAGAAGGCACTTCGCGGGTCACCCGACGGCTTTGGTGATTTCTCAGCGGGGAACCGAACCCGCACGCCGTCCGAATTGATACGTCACATCACCAGTGTGCTTGGTTATTCGAGGACTTTTTTTGTGGGCGGCTGCTACAGACCAGAACCGCTACCGACTCTGGAACAAGAGGTCTCGCGGTTTCACGATATGCTTCGCGATCTGGCGTCTCACATTGAAAATGGAACGGAACTTCTCGACGGCATGACGCCCGAGAGTTTGTTGCAGGGACCTTTTGCTGACGCTATGACCCATGTGGGGCAGCTCGCGATGCTGCGGCGCCTCAGGGGTTGGCCGGTGCCGCCGGAGAATTTTATCGTCGCAAAGATCGATCCATCTCAACTCGGTCCCGACCAACCTGACCCGGTCAGCCCTGACAAAGAATGGCCGGAATCTTCAACGAATTAGATCTTCCCATTTTCGATCGACGCCAACGCGAAATTTCCGAGCCTTGAGACAATGTGGTCAAATCCTGCGAAACGCTGGTCCTTTGTAAATCCTTTTACGTATCTTGCGTAGATCTGCTGGCAGATGACGGCGATCTTGAACGTTCCGAAAACAT
>JBDTXM010000167.1:0-8520 GCA_040006215.1 Acidobacteriota bacterium | reverse complement strand
TTTGTGAGGATTTCGCGTCCATCGTCGAAGCATCGCAATTAGGAGAGTCGGCCGACCTGCTTCCGCCCAACTCCCAGGCCCTTTGGTGTCGGATCAACAATTTGATCGAAAGCGAGGTCAAGCCGGAAACTCCGATTGCTGAACCGCCGAAACGCCGTCTCTGGCATCTTTCCTTCGCTCAGATGGCGTCGGGATTTGTCGGTATCGCGTTAGTGAGTTCGCTGCTCACGATCGTCGGGATCAAGAATTATACACAGCCCGCAGCCGATGATTTTACGACCCGTTCGGCAAGCACGCAGACCACGTTTGAAAAGCTCGCGGGAAAGCTAGGGTTGGTGGAAACGCCGCAGCAGGCGCGTGAACGCCGCATTCGTGAGCAGATGGCCGCGATCTCATATTGGAACGATCGAGTGCAGACGCGCCGGGTCCAATGGGACACGAACGTTCGGGACGCTTTTGACCGCAACCTGCATGAGATCGACCAGGCTGTTAACGACTATCAGCAGATCTTGGAAAAAGATCCGCAGGATGAGCTGTCTGGTGAAATGCTCGATACTGCGATGAGCGACAAAATGACTCTGCTTCGAGAGTTTTCGGACCTTTGATTTCTAAAAGTGCCGCGTGCCTTCGGGTACGCGTTCCTATTGGTTTTTTGGCAATGATCTGTATTCCCTATTTGGGACAAAAACGCGCGTCGGCCATTAAAACTACGATTCTTCTTTTGTTGAGCGTAGTTTTTTTCTTTGGACTGACGGTTGTAACTGCTTCGGCGCAGAAGAAATACTCGCGCAATTTCGACGCGAGCCGAAACGTGCGTTTGCAATTGATGAACCGGACCGGCACAGTGACGGTCGAGGGCTGGAACCGGCCGCAGATCAATATTACTGCTTCGCTCGAATCGCCGGCCGCGAATATCCAGCCGCAGGAGATCGAGGGCACGATCTATATCAATCTCGTTCGCGATAATCAGGGACGCGGTGAGGTCGGAAGCGTTAACTTTCAGATCCGCGTTCCCTACACCGCGATGGTGGATATAGAAACGCGCATCGGCAATCTCAGTGTCACCAATGTCTCGAGCGGCCTGGTCCGGGCCCATATCTCGAGTGAGGGCGACATCACTCTTACAAATATCGGGGCCAGCAATGTCGCTGCCGAAAATATGATCGGCGACATCTTTTTTGACGGAGAGATGCAGGACGGCGGAAACTATCGTTTTTCGTCGGTCAAGGGAAACATCAATATCCGTATACCGTTCAATTCTTCTTTCAAACTTGTGGCGACCGCACCGTCGACTCGCGACATTTCACTCGGTTCATTCACCAATACCAGCCTTAATTACGTCGGTGACGGGCGCCGCGTGGTCGGAAAATTCGGCGACGGAAGCGCAACCTTGAGCGTTACCAACCAACGCGGAAGCATCGCCTTCATCCGCCGGTGAAAAAAATAAAAAGTTTGACGGCTTTGTGCCCGAAGAACTAAGATTAGGTCGGCCTCTCCTTTTTCACCGGCAAAAATGAAAATTCAAAAATTATTCAGGATAGCTCTATTTGTATCGATGTTGACCTCGGCGGCGTTTGTCTCGTTCGCACAGCCGCAGCTTCTGAAACGCACTACCTACAAAACGGACAAATTCGATTTCGGTTCCGGCGGGACGGTCGAGATCACTGGTTCACCGATCGGGTCGATCCGGGTCGAAGGTGGTACGAAAAACGAGATCGAGATATCGGCCGAGATCGAAGTGCAGGCTTCGAACGAGGCGGATCTTGCAAAGCTGTCAGAGCTGACGAGCTATGTACTAGACGATACTCCCGGACGAGCGTCGATAACCAGTTTTGGCCTGAACGATCGTAAATCCTTGCCGAAGGCGCTAAAGAAACTGCCGAAGAATCTGATCGGACTGCCTTACAAGATCGACTATGTGATCAAGGTGCCGCGCTACTGCGACCTCCAGGTGGATGGCGGAAAAGGCGATCTCAGCGTCACCGGCGTGGAAGGTGCGATCAAGGTGAATTTTCTGATCGGAGATTCCAAGATCGCACTGATCGGCGGCGGGCTGAATGCAACATTTGGCACGGGCACCGTTGACGTTTCTATGCCGGACAGGAGCTGGCGTGGGAGCACGATCGATGTTGCTCTTTCATCGGGAACGATTTCCGTTCATCTCCCCGCGAACGTGAGTGCCGACCTGGACGCATCTGTAGTTAAAACGGGCTCTATCGAAAACGGGCTTGGGAACCTTAAACCGCGCGACCGTAAAATTCCGATAACCGACAAATTGATCGCCGCGAAGGCGGGAAACGGAGGCGTTGCAATGAAATTTACGGTCGGTGACGGAACGCTGAAGCTCATTCCGATCGCCAAGCCGCAATAGGACCCGGTAATAGAATTTTCGGCCGAGAGAGTGTTAAGATACCTCAATTCTTATCACTCTTTTTTATTTTATGACGATCAAATCGGATATCTGGCTGCGGCGAATGGCGGAGGAACATGCGATGATCACGCCATTTCTTCCCGAGCTCCTGCGTGAATCAAACGGCAATCGCATTATTTCGGCCGGAGCGTCAAGCTACGGCTATGACATGCGGCTCGCGGATGACGGTTTTCGAATTTTTTCTTCCGTGCATGCCCGGGAGATAGATCCAAAGCGTTTCGATGAACAATACACGCTTATCGAACCCGATGTTCACGAAGCGGAGGACGGTGCGAAATATTATCTTTTACCTCCGCATCACTACGGCCTGGGAGTGACGGTCGAGACATTCAAGATGCCGCGAAACGTGACGGGTGTCGCATTGGGGAAATCAACGTATGCACGAGCAGGACTGCTTGTGAACACGACTCCTCTGGAGGCTGGCTGGACCGGTCGGCTGGTGGTCGAGATCGCCAATCTCGCTAATCTCCCCTTGCGTGTCTACGTCAACGAAGGGATAGGCCAAATATTGTTTTTCGAATCAGACGAAGATTGCGCAGTCTCATATGAAGATCGCGGCGGCAAATATCAGGGACAGACGGGCCTTACGTTTGCGAAATTGTAACCCAAACGATCACTTACTGATATTTACGCTGATCTTGACGTAGTTGCGGTTCTCTGTCACTCCCTGCGGCCGCCCGAAGTGGTGCCAGTAGTTGAAGGTGGTCTTAACCTTTAATTTATTCTGACCGGTTATTCCCGCGAGAAAGATCAATAGGGACGCCGCCGCGGTATCCGCCGCCGCTTCCTCTGCTACCGTCTCAAAATGAAAAGGTGTTTTTGCGGCTCGCTGAAGCGAAACATGTAAGCTCCGTAGAAATGACCCGGCTTCGAGTTCTTGCATTGTCGCTTGCGACAAGCGTTCGAGGATGTCCGCGACCGCGTCAGCCGTGGTATTGGCTTTCCCTTTAGTGATCCCGTGCGTCGACACTTCCTTTACGATTCGTTCGTCGAGTCCTGCGGCCAGATCGCTCCAGCTCAGTATACGGATCAATTTCTGACCAGGCGTTAAAACGGGAACCGGTTTCTCAAATCTCTTTGCGCTTGCGCGCAGAATTCGCGCATTTTCGCGATTGGCCGCAGCTACGTCCGCTGGAGTTCTAAGAGGCAGCGGCCGTTTGAATTTTTGGCCGTTTGCGGCTACAACTCGAGCCGTGACATCGTCTCTGGCCGGATCATCGATAGGGATCGACGGGGCTGTAGTTCTCCATTCGCTGAATAGATCGATCGATAAGGGAAGAGAAGGCGACCGTAGTATATCAGCGAGCTTTTTCGCAAAGGCTTTTGTATCGGTGAAGGCCGCCGAGTTGATCCAGGCCAGCTCGGGGTGTTCGGGTTTGAACGGGAAAACGATATTGCCTAGTTTCTGGGGGCCGCCGTTGGGGCCGATGGTTCCCGGGTAGAGCGGGAACGAAAGGTTTTCCCCCGTGAAGTCTTCCTGGATCTCCAGCGTGATCTGGGAAAAGGCAACGGTAACAGCGGTACTCGCTATTTTGAATTCGCCATTTTCGTTTACCAAACCGCTGCCGACGATCGACCGGCTACCCGCAGTGTCGGTCAATACGATACTTAGGCTGATACCGCGCGCTGGATATTGGGTTCCCCACGGACCTGGCTGATATACGATCCGTCCGCTAATGTCGACAGTCGGTACGACGATCTGTACCTGTGGAGTGTTCTGATACTGATAACTCATGGCAGAGCTCCTTTAAGATTCGGTCTATTTCCTGATCCGCCTGTTCCCCCCTGGTCTCTTTGTAAGCGTAAGAATTTATCGACAAAACGTTTCGGCACTCAGGATTGTGCCCCCCCTAAGACCGCCGCTCGAATCTCTCGAAATCTCCTGACATTTCGGTTTTCGCGGTTTTGTGCTATAACATCCCTGCTCGAAAAAATCCCTTAATTCGTTTATATGCTTTTCCTTGCAAAGTCGGCAGCCGTCTATGGCATCGATGCATTGATCGTAGACATCGAGGCCAATATGAGGCCTTCGTCCGGCGATCAGGATACCTCGCCAAATCTGATCATCGTCGGGCTGCCGGACACAGCGATCCGCGAATCGCGCGAGCGCATACGAGCGGCGATCAACAATAGCCGGTACTTTTTCCCGATACACAAGCTGACGATCAACCTGGCCCCGGCCGACGTCCGCAAAGAAGGCTCGAGTTTTGATCTGCCGGTGGCTCTGGCGATACTCGGGGCAAACGGCGATCTGGGCAATTCGAATTCGATCGACAGCACCATGAGCATCGGTGAACTGTCGCTGGATGGCCGTGTGCGGCCCGTCCGTGGGGCATTGTCGATCGCTCTGGCCGCCCGGGCTAACGGCGTCAAGAATCTTCTGGTGCCTGAGGAGAACGGCACGGAGGCTGCGGTTGTGCAGGGGATCAATGTGTATCCCATACGCGATCTGCGCGAGGCGGCGTTGCTTGCTCAGGATATTCAGGCCGGAGTCGAGACTCGCATTCCGCGGCTGCGACTCGACATCACCGAACTCAGGGGTCGCGAGAGTCAATATAAGGCAGATTTCGCCGAGGTCCGCGGGCAGGCGACGGCGAAGCGAGCCTTGGAAGTCGCGAGTGCGGGCGGGCACAATATTCTTTTCATAGGGCCGCCCGGATCGGGCAAGACGATGCTGGCAAAGCGGCTGCCGACGATCCTCCCGCCGCTTGAATTTGAAGAGGCGCTAGAGATCACAAAGATCCATTCGGTCGCGGGCCTGACAGGAAAGTCTGGACTCGTCGTCGATCGGCCGTTCAAGTCGCCTCATCATACGGTTAGCCAAGCCGGATTGATCGGCGGCGGATCGATACCGAAGCCGGGCGAGGTAAGCCTGGCGCATCTTGGCGTGTTGTTTCTGGATGAGCTGCCGGAATTTGACCGGAGCGTGCTCGAGGTTTTGCGGCAGCCGATGGAGGACAAGCAGGTGACCATCTCGCGGGCCGCGACCTCGCTGACATTTCCGGCTAATTTTACCCTGGTTGCGTCAATGAATCCGTGTCCGTGCGGCTATTTCGGCTCAAACCGCGAATGTAAATGCTCGCCGATGCAGATCCAGCGTTACGTCGGAAAGATCTCGGGCCCGCTAATGGACCGCATCGACATCCATATCGACGTGCCGGCGGTGAAATTTGCCGAGCTTCGCGGAAAGGGCACGCCAGCGGGCGAGTGTTCAAGCGTCATTCGCGACCGCGTTCTAAAAGCCCGCGAAACGCAGATCGGCCGTTTTAACGGCGCCGGTATTTACTCAAACTCCGCGATGTCGCCAAAACAGATCCGCACGCACTGTGCACTCGACGCCGCAAGCGAAGAACTCCTCGAAAAAGCCATGCTCCGCCAGGGCCTCTCCGCCCGTGCTCACGACCGGATCCTGAAAGTCGCCCGCACGATCGCCGACCTCGCCGGCAGCGAGGATATCGACGCCACCCACATCAGCGAAGCAATAAATTATCGCTCACTCGATCGAAACTACTGGACTTGATGACGATCCGGCTCAACGCCGGCGGCTCGTATTACGATCGAGCTTACGACATCCGGTCGATCGAAATGGGTCATGTGGCCCGCGTCCGGTAGGTCTGTCAACGAGTATCCAGGTAAGCTGGAAATGCGCTTGCGATGGGTGGTGGATACCAGAGGATCATTTCCGCCGACGACGCAATGCACCGGAATATTCATAACTGGCAGTTCGGTGAGAGCGTTCAATTCTAAGAGTTCCGGGAGCATGCGACGCTGAACCGCATTCATATTTCTCAGCGAGCTAACAGCACCGATCGGCCCGTATGTTCTTATGAGGCCGACCAGCAGTTCCGCCGCGAGAGATGAAAAACTTCGGCCGTGCTCGATCGCATCGGAATTGGCGAGAAGCCGTGCCCGCAACTGTAGCTTCGCCGGGTCAATGTACGGCGGGTCTCCCAGTTTGGTCAGATCGGAGGTGAAGCGCCTCGGCATTGTCGAGGCCTTTCTGGCGAGAAATTCCGCGGCCGATGCATCCATCTCCGCAATGTTTATGTCGGGCGAGATCGCTACTACGGCGTTGATATTTTCGTGCTCGTGTTCCGCTGCAAGGAGCGCCGCAGTCGCGCCGATCGAGATGCCCAGAAGCGTAACTTTCTGACCGCTGTTCGCCCTGATCCATCGGATGAGAGCCTCCAGATCCTTCACCTGCTGTCGAAATGACACGCTTTCCAGATCTTTTTTCGCTGCGGGGCCGCACCCACGCTGATCCCAGTAACAAACAGCCAGGCATTGTTCAAGAGCCAGCTTGCGCTGGAATTTTTTAACCTCATGCAGCATCGGGTACCCTGGGCCGCCTTGGACGACGAGCACCGGCGGAGCTGCGGCATTGTGCGCGCAAATTCGAATGCGTTGCTTTGAATCGTTGAGTTCGAGCTGGAATGTCTTATCGATAGTTCCGACTCTTTTTCTATTTAGGTGGGTATCTCTCCAAACCCGTCGGTTGTCGTAGCCGATCGTTTCCATATACGCGTACTTGTGTAAGAAAGGTTTTTGGATTTCTTTCTGACCAGATCAGAATTGACAATATCTTGTAAACTTACCCTTGGCACTTTGATGCTGCAGCAGTCCGCATTCTTATGTTCAAACGTATCTTGATTTTGTCCGCGTCCGTTGGAAACGGACATACCGTTGCGGCGGAATCGCTGAAGAAAGCATTTGAAATAAAAAGGCTGGCCAGCGAGGTCAGGCACGAAGACACGCTGGCCCATACTAATCCGCTATTTCGTCGTCTTTACGGCAAATCGTATCTTGATCTTGTCGCGGCTGCTCCTGAGGTCCTTGGCTGGATGTATGACCAGATGGACGAGCCTTGGAAGAACGAAAAGCGTCGATTGTTTCTCGAAAAACTGAACACGCAGTATCTCGTGAAAATGGTGCGGGAGTACGATCCCGACTGGATCGTATGTACGCATTTTTTGCCCGCTGAGATCGTTTCCGATCTAAAAGCAAAAGGGAAATTAAAGTGTCCGCAGGCGATCGTCGTGACCGATTTTGATATGCACGCTCTGTGGCTGTGCCGGAATTACGAACACTATTTTGTCGCTCTCGACGAGACGCGGGCGTATCTTCAGACGCTCGGGTTTCCACAAGACAAGATCAGCGTGTCGGGCATTCCGATCGCACCGATCTTTAGCGAAGAAAAATCAAAGAGCGAGATGCGTGAGAAATACGGGCTCGAGGCTGAAACGCCGACGGTGATCTTGTCCCTTGGCGGTTTTGGTGTGGGAAAGATCGACACGCTGCTCGATCCGCTGCGATCCGTAAAGCGGCCGATGCAGGTGCTTGCGATGTGTGGGAAAAATGAAGAGCTTAAGAAAAAGCTTGAAGCGGCAAACGCCGATGGCCCCGTGAAAATAATTCCGGTCGGTTACACAAAAGAGATGGACGAATATATGAGTGCCTCCGATCTGATCGTCGGCAAGCCCGGCGGTCTGACGACGTGCGAGGCTCTCGCAAAAGGCCTCGTTTTTGTCATCGTCAACCCCATTCCCGGACAGGAAGAGCGAAACTCCGATCACCTTCTGGAAAACGGGGCCGCGATCCGCTCGAACAATCCAGCGACGCTAGGCTACAAGATCGAACGGCTTCTCAACGATCCCGAAAGGCTCGCCGCGATGCGAAACAACGCTCTCGCTTTCGCCCGTCCTGCCGCGGCATTCGAGATCGCCGACAAACTCGCAGCAATGTAGCTCTGCCGACCGGTTTCGACACCTTTGCGGGCTTGTCGTACAATTACGGAACTGTTAAATCTTTCTTTGTTGGATAATTAATGGCTGCAAACCTGATCGGGTTCGACGAGATCCCACAGACAATTCCCCATTTTTGTATCGAGTCCTTTCTACGTAATGGAAAGCCTGACGCGTTGTCGTTCAAGGTCGATAGCGTTTGGAAGCGTTTGTCGGGCCTGGAGGTGATCGAACGCATTAAGCGGATCGCACTCGGCCTGTCGGCTCTCGGGATCGAGGCGGGCGACCGCGTCGCTATCATCTCGGAGAACCGGCCTGAGTGGTCGCTGGTGGACATCGCGATCCTCA
>JBDTXM010000166.1:0-8568 GCA_040006215.1 Acidobacteriota bacterium | reverse complement strand
CGATCGGTGAGAACAAAATTGTGATGGTTAAGGCGGCAGCGATCGTTAGAAGCCATTCTGGTCGTGAAGACGAGAGGGTCGAATTCAAAATTCTATACATAGATGTGTTTGCTTCTGCCGTCGTGCGAGGCACGGCAAAATTCGAGCGAATCCAGCGGGATCCGGGCCGCCGCCCGCGGTTGGCAAACTGAGTATTCGAAGAGATTATTCCGATCGTCGAAAAGAAACAAGAACTTTTTTTAGGATCGTTACGAGTTCTTGTTTTCTCGCTCTGCATCGCGCATGAGGCGGGCGACATGGAAAACATAGTGAACGCCGGAAAAGACGGCGAAGGCGACGACGGTGGTGTAAACGGTGGGTAGGTAAAATCCGCGAAGGTCAGGGAAAACAGCGGCTATAAGAATAAGGATAACGGCGATCACCTGCACGAAGGTGCTTGCCTTGCCCAGCCACGATGGTTTAAACCCGCGAAAGCCGGTCATCACATTTATCGCGCCGGCGACCGCGATTATCAGTACATCGCGCCCGATTACAGAAGCAGTTACCCAAAATGGCACCGGCAAATGCCGAGGCGTTCCCAGGACGCTCGGGATCGTCAGCATCACAAAAGCAACGGTCATCAGAAGCTTATCGGCGATCGGATCGATGATCGTGCCGAGTTCCGATTCCTGGCCGAATCGCCTAGCCAGAAATCCGTCAATGCCGTCGGATACGCCGGCGATCGTAAAGACGATCAGTGCCCAGCCTTCGCGGCCGTACACGAGCAGTATCGCGAACACCGGTATCAACGCCATCCGCAAAAACGTAAGGACGTTTGGGATCGTCAGGACCTTGGTTGAGACGGTTTGCTCTTTCATTCAGGAGACCGCAGCTCCAATAACGATATTTCGGGAGGGCATTGATAACGAACGGGCAAGACGACTGTTCCGATGCCGCGGGTGATGTAAATTTGCGACTCTTTTCTTTGATGAAGGCCGGCCGTCAATTTTCGGCGTCGAAGAATGCGCTTCTCATCATCGCGGATCTTAACTTGTCCGCCGTGCGTGTGGCCGCTAAGCGTCAGGTCGATACCGGCACGGACGGCCTGTCGAAAGATGATCGGATTATGCGCGAGCAGGATCTTCAGTTCATCGGGATACGAACCTTTCAGAGACGCGGCGACGTCGGTTTTTCCGACCATGTGATCATCGACTCCGGCGAGCCAAAACGACGCTCCGCGTGCCTCGATCCGGAGTCCTTCGTTAATAAGAAGATTAATTCCCTCGCCTCGAAAAAGATGTGTGAGGAGGTCGGCGTTGGTCCAGTGGTCGTGATTGCCGAGACATGCGTAAGTTCCGAATTCTGCAGACAGATCGCTCAACACCTCCGCCACCGGAGCGATATATTTGTCTTCGTGCGATACGTAATCGCCCGTGAGCAAAAACATGTCGGGCTTGAGGCGGTTAGCGACCTTGACGGCACGTGCGATATGTTCGAGCGGGGTAAATGGGCTGTGATGCGTGTCCGAAAGATGAATGATCTTGAAACCGTCGAGCTGTTTTGCTAAACGGTCTAAACGAATCTCGACGCGTTCGAGCGAAAGGCTGTTTGCCTCGTCGATCGCGCCTTTTGCCATCCTGGAGAGATCACCAGCGAGTTCGCGAAGCGGTTTTTCGGCCGCGACGTAGGAATTTATACGTTCTGAGAGCTTTCGGCGTTTTGGCAGAGTAGAAGGCATCGGCAAGGCCTGATTATACCTTTATGGGAGCGGTAATACGAGAACGCGTCTTTTCAGCCGTTCGATACGACTTTTAGAAACCTGCGTTTTCCGACTTGGAAAACGACGCCGGTCGAGTCGATCGCCAAATCGGCCGATGCGGACGTTGCTTTTTCGCCGTTTATTTTCACACCGCCTTGTTCGATAAGACGGCGAGCTTCGCCCTTTGATGCAGCAAGGCCGTTGTCGACGAGCAGCCCAGCGAGTTTGTAGGTGCCCGCGGGAAACGTCTTTTCCTCGATCTCGTCAGGAACTTCTTTTTGGACGAATCGCTTCACGAATTCCTCTTCCGCCGCAGTTGCTGCCTCGGTAGAGTGGAAATCCCTGATGATCGATTTTGCGAGTGCAACTTTGGCATTGCGCGGATTTTCGTCGCCCGATTCGCAACGAGTTTTAAGCGAGGCGATATCGGCGGGCGGAAGGTCGGTCAGGAGTTCGTAGTATCGCCACATCAGGTCGTCGGAGATCGACATCACTTTGCCAAACATCTCACCGGCCGGTTCGTCGATGCCGATGTAATTGCCGAGTGATTTCGACATTTTGTTAACGCCGTCGAGGCCTTCGAGCAGGGGCGTGGTGATGATGACCTGAGGTTCCTGCGAGTATTCGCGTTGGAGATTACGGCCCATCAGCAGGTTGAATTTCTGATCAGTACCGCCAAGCTCGACATCAGCATTGAGTGCGACCGAATCGTAGCCCTGCACAAGCGGATAAAGAAGCTCATGCAGCGAGATGGGTTTTTCCTCGTTCATGCGTTTCGTAAAATCGTCGCGTTCGAGGATCTGCTTGACGGTCGTCTTCGCACAGAGCTTTATAAAATCAGCCGCGCCGAATTTGTCCATCCATTCGCCGTTAAAACGCAGCTCGGTTTTTTCAGGATCGAGCAGCTTGAACATCTGCCGCTTGTAAGTTTCGGAGTTCGCGTTTATCTCTTCGCGCGAAAGGGGCGGCCGCGTGGCGTTCTTTCCCGATGGATCGCCGATCATTCCGGTGAAATCGCCGATCAGAAAAATGACTGTGTGTCCCAGGTCCTGAAACGCTTTCAGTTTTCGAATGACCACCGTGTGACCGACATGAATATCAGGCGCGGTCGGATCGAGGCCGAGCTTTACACGCAACGGTTTGCCCGTTTTTGCAGCTCGCTCGAGTTTGGCCTTGAGATCCTCTTCGCGGATCACGTCAACGGTGCCTTTTTTGAGGTAAGAGATCTGTTCGTCAATCGTCATATCGAAGGGCGTAATTATAGCTTACGATACATTAGGAGTGCATCAGTGAGTCCGTTTTCTTTGTGGTTGAAGGCGTCGGGGATCTCGCCGATTATTTCAAATCCGACACTTTGCCATAGTCGTATAGCGACCTCGTTGCTCTTGACCACAAAATTGAACTGCATCGCCGTGAAGCCAAGCCGGCGTGCTTCGACGAGCGACCAGGGGGCCATTTGCTTTCCGATCCCTTTTCCGTGGGCGTCGGGCGAAACCATATACGCCGCGTTAGCGATGTGAGAACCGAGTCCGGGCTGATTGGGCCGGAGCCAAAATGTAGCGACTACCTCGCCGTCCATTACGGCCACGTAATTGTGCTTGTCCGGCGTAAACCAGTAAGCCATCATCTCCTCCTCCGATGTATCGGGAGAGAAAACATAGGTGTCGCCGCCCGCGATCACGGCTTTGATTATTCGCCAGATCGCGGGCTTATCTTTATCTTCGGCTTTTCTAAATTCTATCGTCATGAAATTCCAAAAGAACGCTTTCAATAGCGGTCAGCAAGTGGTAATTTTGCCCTAACAAATTTCAATAGACAAACGAGAAATCCTATGGCCAACGATCTAACCAACATACATCTGGCATTTATCGGCTGCGGCGTGATGGGCGAATCCATCGTAGCCGGACTGCTTAGAAAAAAGCTTGTCGATCCTAAAAATATTTCGGCTAGTCATCCGCGAGACTCGCGGAGAAAGGAGCTTGCGGAACGGCACGGCATCAATGTTTTTGAGAGCAACGCCGAAGCCGCCAAAGCCGTGATGGGCCAGTCGAATTCTGCCGTCCTGCTTTGCGTAAAGCCGCAGCGGCTTGAGCGCGTCCTAGGCGACCTTGATGGTGTTTTGCATCTCGATCAGCTGGTCGTATCGATCGTCGCGGGAGCCACGATCGAGCACCTCGCCGGTGCACTCGGAACGGCTAAGATAGTACGGGCAATGCCGAACACTCCGTCGCAGATCGGTGCGGGCATCACTGCGTGGACCTGCACCGAAGCCGTTAACCGTGACGAACGCGGACACGTTCGGGGGATGCTCACCGCGCTCGGCAAGGAATTGTTTGTCGAAACGGAAAATATGATCGACATGGCGACTTCGTTATCCGCTACGGGCCCGACTTATATCTTTATGGTCATGGAAGCCCTCACGGATGCCGGCGTCCATCTGGGATTTTCCCGCGACATGGCGAAGGAACTTGTGCAGGAAACCATGCTCGGCTCTGTGAAATTCGCGATGGAATCGCACAAGCATCCCGCCGAACTCCGCAATATGGTCACATCTCCAGGCGGCACCTCCGCCGAGGCAATTTACCAAATGGAAAAGGGTACGCTTCGCACGGTTCTCTCGAAAGCGGTCTACGCCGCCTACAGGCGCGCCGTCGAACTGGGTAAGAAAAGTTAGTATTTATAGAGTTTATTTATCGGTCCCATAAATTTCCATACCCGTAACATCAACTATTCGTTGATTTCCGAGAGGTCTCGAACGAATTTTTGGATAAACTCCACGATAGCGAACGATCCTACATTTTTCGTATTTTTGTCCTACCTCGCCAAACTCCCCAATCTATAAAGGTTTTCTGTCTCATCTTTTGTATTGGCACCGGACTTGCTTAAATCACAGCGTCCCAACTAAACCGTGACCTGCCGGCCCATCGGCAGATCGCTACATTAAAAAATCTTTCGGTTTTGCGGCCGTCCGGGCGCCGCCTGGGTAGCCGTGTGTTTGATAACCATTAAAAGGAGAAGTATGAAAGTTTTAAAGATACTAGTTTTTCTTGTCGTCATTGCGTGCACATCGCTTGTGTATGGTCAAACGACAGGAAGTGTCGAAGGAGTAGTAACCGATGCCCAAGGCGGCGTCGTTTCAGGCGCGACCGTGACCGTTACAGAAATGGCAACCGGCCGCGCGATCAACATTACGACGAACGAAGAAGGGTACTATGCTGCGAAATCGCTGCAGCCCGGAATCTATAGCGTCAAAATTGAAAAGGATGGTTTCAGTACCGCGACGGTCGATCGTGTTGTGCTTCAGGTTGGGCAGGTCGCTCGTGCCGATGTGGGAATGAAGGTCGGTTCACAGTCAACGACCGTCCAGGTAGATATCGGCGCGACCGATCTGCAAGTCGATACAACGAGACAAAACGTTGACGGCGTGATCACCGCTCGGCAAATCACCGAGTTGCCGATGAACAGCCGCAATTATCTGGATCTTGCATCTTCGCAGCCTGGCGTAACGGTGGTTCCCGGCGGCAACATCGATCCAACCAAAGTAAATGCCTATCGAGGCGTTCGCATTAATGGCGGATCAGGTACCGGTACACGTATCCAGCTCGAAGGCATCGATGTCACTGACGAAAACGTCGGTACCACGATCGCAAACTTTTCGACGGATGCAGTACAGGAATTTCAGCTTTCGCGCTCGTCATTCGATCTATCGACCGGCTTAACGACTTCGGGAGCAATCAGTCTCGTTACACGAAGCGGCGGAAATCAATTTCATGGCAGCGGTTTCTATTTCAAACAGGACGATAAATTTGACGCTCGTCCGGGTTTTGAGTCTGACAAGCCCGAGTTCAACCGCGATCAGGAAGGGTATCGCGTTGGAGGCCGCATATGGCGCGATAAATTGTTCTTCTTCTCGAATTTTGAACGCCTAAACCAGGCAAACTTCTCGTCGTTCACCTCCGGCCCTTTCCCGGCTCTGAACGCCGCTTCCACACTACCTGTAAAGGCTCGATACGCACTAAATAGGTTAGATTGGGTAGTTAACGATAAGGTAAAGGCGTACTACCTTCATAATTATAATGATGATTCGTCAACCGGTGGAACCATTCGGTCGCCATTTCAGAATATAGACTGGACGAACACGCATATTGTTGGAGTCGATATAACCGGTTCACGGATCTCGCACGCGATACGTTTTGGATACATCAATTTTAACAACCGGATCGCCAGTTCGGAGCTCGATGGATTTCCGTTCACGGTGGTGGGCGGAACGCCGATACAGATCAATGTTAACGGTCCGAATGTCGCAACCAGCATTAGCCTCGGACCCAACAGCAATGCGCCGCAGCAGTCGTATCAGGACAATTACGAGTTCAAGTACGACGGGACCACACTCTGGGGAAATCATACTCTCCGGTTTGGGGCAGAAGCGACGCATACGATTCTGGGGGGATTTGCAAACTTTGCGGGTCCGGCTCAGGTAACCGCATTATTAGCTGATGGGTCACTCACAGGCAATGCCGCCGATCCGCTTAGCTATCCGCTGAACACGTTTCAAGTCGGTCCCAACTCAGGATTTTTCACTCCTAATGCCGCACACGGACTTCCTTTCGGTGGAAGAACCGGCACCCGCTATGCAGTGTTCAGCGGCGATACGTGGAAGGTAAAAAGAAATCTTACGCTCAACCTCGGACTTCGGTGGACATATGACACCAATGCATTTGCAGGAACCAACCTTCGTATCCCGGAGCTTGACCGTTATGGTGCGGGCTTAGGCGATTACCCGAAATATCCAAAAAATGCATTCAGCCCGCAGATTGGATTTGCCTGGGACCCTAAAGGTGACGGAAAAACGTCGATCCGCGGCGGCTTCAATCTCGCCTATGAAGGCAACATCTACAACAATTCGCTGTTTGACTCAGAAGCACGATTGCCGTTGGGTATCGCTCCGACCGCATTCACAGAAAGCCAAATATTCGGACCCGACAATTCCCCGATCGTGGTTACAGGCATTCCGGGCTGCGACGATGCGGAAACTTCACAGGGTATTTACACATGCCTCCTCAGCACAGGGACCTCACCGCGGACTCTTGGGCAGGCTTTGCCGTTTATTGCGCAGATCAATGCAAAGCTGCAGGCAGCATATAGCAATCTGAGCAGCTTTAATCCCAACGCTACACCGAACGAATTCACTCAGCTGAACGGTGACGGTGAGTTGGTATACACCGGCGACTACAAGGTCCCGTATTCCATGCAGTTCAATATCGGCTTTCAGCATGAGCTGAAGAAAGGTCACGTGCTTTCAGTCGATTACGTTCGCCTACGCGGTGTTCGTATCCCGATCCAATTGCAGGATCTTGAAGATCGTCGCGATGCTCGTTTCTTTGACGAAGCAGCCGCTCGCACTTCGATTGGCAATCGAATCGGCCAAGCTCCGGGGGCCGTCAATCCCACGACGATCGCTACTTTCCTTGCCGCCAACCCAACCGCTAGCATTGCAACATTCGCGCTTGCGAACGACACGATATGGACGGGCCAGAGCGATCTCACGAGCGCTCGCGCCAGCCATGGGGGATTTTCGCTTTATCAGGGAATTCAGATCTCACTCCGAGGACGCTTCGGCGACCATATGTTCCATGGTCTGAATATCCATGGTCACAATTTGATCGGCGAGACCAACTATACGCTCGCTTATGCACTGGCCGAGAATAAAGCCACCAGCGGCAGCGGACGTTCAGAATTTCTTGCGGGTGCGATCGACAATCGCGATCTGAACAAGGCTTTTGGGCCGAGTGGTTTCGATCGTCGACATGTGCTGACAATCGACTTGTCGAATAAGTTGATCGGCGGATTCCGCCTTGATCAGCGATACTTTTTCTTCACCCCCACGCCGTTCAACCTTTTAATTCCGAACAACCGCGGTACCAGCGGTCTTTTCACTTCGGATTTCAACGGCGATGGGAGTAATACGACGACTCCGCGTGGCGACCTGCTGCCCGGAACGAACGTCGGTTCGTTCGGTCGTCGAATTCGCAACTTGGCTGAGCTCAATGAGTTTTTGGGCAATTACAACAGTCAGTTTGCAGGACAGCTGACACCTGCGGGCCAACGGCTCGTGGACGCGGGTATCTTTACAAAAGACCAGCTCGTCGCCCTGGGCGGCGCGATGCCCTTCATTCCGCTTGTTCCCGAAGGTAATCCCGATCCGTTCCAGAATGTCTTCTATGCTGACTACCGCTTGTCGCGGCCGATCAAGATATGGAAGGAAGGCTGGAGCCTCGAACCGAGCTTGAGTGTCTTCAATGTTTTCAACAATGCTCCGCTAAATTCCTACAGCGGATTGGCGATCCCAAGCGTATGCAATGCCGTTAGTGCCATTTGCCCGGCCGCAACCGGTCGAACGGGAACGGTGGTGACTACTTTCGGTGCTCTCAATTACGACTATGCCCATCCGCAGACAGCGGATGTTGGGAACGATCTAAGCAGAGCTCGAGGTCTGAACACCGTCAATCGGCGACAGCTTCAGTTCGGCCTTAGGTTTACTTTTTAACTAGGTCCTTTCTGTGGGACATTTCGTCCTTTCGAGGCTGCCTCAAAAAGGCAGCCTCTTTTTCGTATTGGCTCCCTACTTACCAAGTAGGTGATTCTCTAATTCTTTAGTTTTAAACAGTACTCAGACAGGCAAGAACTACGCGAAATACCATCAAAATAAAAGTTGACAACAACACACTCAAGTATTATACTTTCGTCATGCTCAAGCACTAATTTATAGATCAATAGACACAAAGAGCAATATTAACGAAGCGGAGAGGGATAAATGAGCAAAATTATAG
>JBDTXM010000165.1:0-8592 GCA_040006215.1 Acidobacteriota bacterium | reverse complement strand
GACATGCTGATATCCAGCGAGGAGGCAGTCAGACGCTCGGCAGAGATGGAACGCCTTCAGGGTATAACACCGGAAACCAAGCGCCTTGCCGAGATCAAGGCCGGCGTTATCACGGCCAGCGTGGGCGTCGGCGTTATGATCACGGTTTTTGTCCTGATGCAGGCGATCGTCCTGAATCCCAACATTCCGCCTGAGACCGCCGTGATATTGAGAAGTGTCTGGGTGGCTGGCATCATCCCGTTTCTGGTCGGCCTTGCGTTGATCGTCAACGGCGTTTTCATCACAAAAAAAGGCATTCCAAGGCCCGCAAACGAGCAGCCGATCGATGAGACCGCGACCCGCGAACTAAGCGCCCCGGCCCAGGCCAGCTTTCTGCCTCCAAAAGCAAACACAAACCCGCTCGAACGCGACGTTTTCAGCGTAACCGACGAAACCACCCGTCACCTGGAAGAAGAACGGATCAAGGTCCGGCGATCGCCGGACCAATAGGCGGCGATTTCGTTCAAAAAAATCGTTGCTCCCAAGCAACCAACGAGGTTATCCTTGCCTCAAAAATCACCGAGGTATAACAAAACACAATGAAGCTCCTACCGCTCGCTGTCTGTCTGTCAATGGGTCTTTTTGCGTTCGCATCAACGTCTGCCGCTCAACCAAAGGCCCAAGTTTTTACTGTGGACAGCACCGCCGATACGCCGGATGCCGATCCTGGCGATGGTGGTTGCGCCGACGCGGGCGGGCAATGTACGCTCCGAGCTGCGATAGACGAGGCCAATTCTATCGCCGCAACACGCGACGTGATCATTTTTGCGTTGCCGAATCCGTCCGTGATCGAGCTAACTCAAGGCGAGTTGCTGATCACCGAAAACGCCGCCATTGTCGGCCCAGGTGCGCGACGGTTGACGATCGAACGAAGCTCGTCGGTGGGTGTCGGCGCATTTCGGATCTTTCATATTGCCAATTCGTTTCCGCAGGTCGATATCCGAGGAATGAAGATCAGAAACGGGGATGCCGGCGATCAGGACGGCGGCGGCATATTAGTGGACCACGGCAACGCTGTCTTGACCGATCTGGCTATCTCCGAGAATAAGGCGGTTTCCGGCGGCGGGATCGCAAATACGGGCGTGTTTACGATGAGCCGCTGCCTTGTAAACTCCAACGCCGCAAGCAGCAACGGTGGTGGAATATATGTCTCTACAACTTCCGGAGGAAGTCAGGTTCTTGACTCAACTATCACGGATAACGCGGCCCTGAACGGCGGTGGAATCCATACTAGTAGCGGGTCGCTTCTCGTTAACGATACTATCGCCGCTAATATGGCTACGACGGACGCTCAGAGTATCTTTGCTGCCGGATCAGATCCCGTCTTTGTCCGCGTCTTGAACACGATCATCGGAAACGATCCGGCGTCGTCAGTGACATCGCTCAGTGGTGCCTTTTTTTCGTTCGGGAACAATATCGTTACCGATGCTCGCGGGAGCACCAGTTTTATTAACGGCGTAAATGGCGATCAGGTCAGTGACAACAACGCTATCGACGCGAAGCTCGGGCCGCTCGCTAATAATGATGGGCCGACCGACACAAAAGCGTTGCTTGACGGGAGCCCCGCTTTGAACACTGGAAACGGATGCGTCGTTTTCGGAAGCATATGCCCGAGCGGCCGGATTCGTATTAGGACCGATCAACGCGGACTAAGCAGGATCAGCAACCTCGGGGTCGACATCGGCGCGTATGAGGCAAGCAATTCGGCTTCGAATGGGGTAGCCATTCTTGGAATTTCCGCCGGCGGCAAACCTATGATGGGACGCTTTGCGGTAGTCATCAACCCGGCAACGAACCAGCGGACTTATAGGCCGCTAAATCCATTTGGCGGGTTGACCATAACTTTGTCGTCGGGCGCTGTGTACGTCCTCCAAATAATCGATAAGCGCTCGGCCCCGGCATTCGGTCCGCTTATTATCTCAGGAAACGACTCCCCGCCGTTTTCTCTTGCGAATAAAGAGAGCGGAATTACGATAACATTCGAAGACGATAAAGACTCTGGCAAGAAGATAAAGAATAACTAGGCGGCTTTGCCGTTGGCGATGAGGGTTGGGTATTTGCCGGACCAGCAGGCGTTGCAGGTCGAGGCGGGATCAATGCCGATGGCTTCCAGCATTCCCGCAAGCGACAGGTGGCCGAGCGAATCGGCGCCGATGTATTCGCAAACTTCTTCGTTGGTCATGCGCGAGGCGATCAGGTCCTGGCGATGTGGGGTATCAACGCCGTAGTAGCAGGAATGCGTGGTCGGCGGGCACGAGATGCGGATATGCACCTCTTCCGCTCCGGCTTCGCGTACCATCTCGACGATCTTTTTCGAGGTCGTGCCGCGGACGATCGAATCGTCAACCAGCACGATCCGCCGACCGTTGATCAGGTCCTTGATCGGATTTAACTTCAGACGCACACCAAACGAACGGATCGATTGCGAAGGCTCGATAAACGTGCGGCCCACATAATGATTGCGAATGATCGCCTGGCGGTAGTTGATGCCCGACTCGCGCGCGTAACCGATGGCAGCGGCAACGCCGGAATCGGGGACGGGGACGACGATGTCGGCATCGACCGGGTGCTCGATCGCGAGCTGCTTGCCCATTTTGTGGCGCGACTCATTGACCGAGCGTCCATAGATGGTCGAATCAGGCCGCGAAAAATAAACGTGCTCGAATGTGCAGACCGAATGAGGCTTTACCGCAAATGGTTTTGACGAGTGCAGGCCGCCTTCGTCGACTATTACCATCTCGCCCGGCTCAATCTCACGGACATATTTTGCATCGATCAGGTCAAAGGCACAGGTTTCGGAAGCGACGCACCACGCGTCGTTCAATTTGCCGAGATTGAGAGGCCGGAACCCCCGCGCGTCGCGCACGGCGATGATCGATGTCGGCGTAAGAAAAAGGAGCGAAAATGCTCCTTCCGTGTCCTGCAGAACTTTCGTGATCGCCTCGACCACATTTTTGGCGGGCGTGCGAGCAATGCTGTGGAGAATAGTCTCGGTATCCGAAGTCGAAGAAAAGATCGCACCCGCCTTTTCAAGCTCAGCGCGTTTCTGGCCGGCAAAAGGCAGATTGCCGTTATGACAAACCGCGATGTCTCCATGCTGACACGTAACCGAAAAAGGTTGTACTTCCTTGATCGTGTTCTTGCCCGTCGTAGAATATCGCGTGTGGCCAATCGCACTTGTACCGGTCAGCTTTTTCAAAACCTCTTCATTCAGCACATCGGCCACGAGGCCCTGTGAGCGGAATTCGTGCAGGTCGCGGCCGTCACTCGAGACGATGCCGCAAGCCTCCTGCCCACGATGCTGCTGGGCAAACAGCCCCAACTGGGTAAGCGTAGAGGCCTCAGCATGGCCGAAAATGCCGAAAATGCCGCATTCCTCGTGAAATTTGTCCAGGATTAAATCCATCCAATTACTATTTTGCCACAGCGGTCCGGCAAAAGATAATCACCCCCGAGGGTCCGCATTCGCATGGTCGTATGCGAACGTTCCCGCGAATTCGTTTGTCGGCTGGATCGATATGACCAGCGATTTTGACGTCGGTGTTTCGCTTTTGTCGGCAAAGCTGCCGAGCGGAACTAGCGGATTCGCTTCGGGGAAATATGCGGCGGCACAGGCTTTTGGGATCGGGTATGGAACGACGATGAAACGGTAAACGTGGCGCTCTTCGTCTTTGAAATGGCTGGTGAGGTTTACGACCTGTCCGGTTTTGAGTTTCAGCCTCTTGATGTCTTCCGGATTTAGAAAAACAACGCGGCGTTCGCCTCGGATGCCGCGGTAACGATCGCTGAGGTCGTAAATGGTCGTGTTAAATTGATTGTGCGAACGGATGGTCGTCAGAAGCAGTTGGCCTTCTTGAAGCTCCAGTTTTTCGAGCTTGGCCGTGATGAACTGGGCTTTTTTCGTTTTTGTCGGAAAGACGCCTTCGTGCGGTGGGTTCTTGAGATAAAATCCGCGGGGTCCGCGGACGCGCTTGTTGTAATCCTCGCAGCCGCCGACGACACGCGAGATCGAATCACGGATGTTATCGTAATTCGCTGCCATCTTGTCCCAATCGACCGTCGATCTTTCACCGAGCGTTGCCTTAGCCAGCTGCGCGATTATCCACGGCTCGCTGCGAAGATCCTCGGACGCGGGCTTGAGAATTCCCTTCGACATCTGCACATTGAGCATCGTGCTTTCGGTCGAGACAAATTGCTCGCCGGACGTCTGCACGTCGATCTCGCTGCGTCCGAGACACGGCAGGATCAACGATTGATCTCCCGTCGCGAGCGCGGTGCGGTTAAGCTTTGTGATGACCTGCACGGTCAGCCGGCATTTTTTCAAAGCATCGAAAACAACATCGGTGTCAGGCGTCGCGGAAAGAAAATTGCCGCCCATCGCAAAAAAGATCTTTGCCCGACCATCGCTCATCGCGGCGATGCTTTTGATCGTGCTGAAACCTTCTTTTCGCGGAGCCTTGAAATTAAATTCTTTTTCGAGCGGCTCGAAAAAATCGTCCTTCACCTTTTCCCAGATGCCCATAGTGCGGTCGCCCTGAACGTTGGAATGGCCGCGAACCGGACACACGCCGGCACCTTCTTTGCCGATCTGTCCGCGAAGCAGATGAAGGTTGACGAGGTCCTGGATCGTCGCGACAGCGTGTTTATGCTGCGTCAAACCCATCGCCCAGCAGGTGATGACGCGTTTTGCGTTAATGAACATTTCGGCCGCTTGGACGATCTGTTCCAGTGCGAGGCCGCTTTCGCTCAGGATGTCTTCCCACGGCGTTGCCTCGAGCACGGCGAGAAATTTCTCAAACCCTTCGGTCTGCTCATCGACAAATTTTTGATCAAATACCGAACCTGGCGACGCTAGTTCCCGCTCGTGCATTACCTTCATCATGCCCTTGAGCACGGCCATGTCGCCGCCGATCCGCAGCGGCAAATGAAGGTCGGCGAGATGCGTGTTGGGATGATCGGTTAAAACGCTGATCGGGAACATCAGCGGGTTGCGGTAATGCTGCGGGTTCGGATTTACGAAATTGAGCAGGCCGGCCTCGGGCAGAGGGTTGATCGCAAGCATCTTTGCTCCGGCACGCTTTGCGTCCTCTAGCGATGACATCATCCGCGGCGCGTTCGTGCCCGGATTTTGGCCGATGACGATCACCAGGTCCGTCTTTTCAAAATCCGACAATCGGACCGTCGCCTTGCCGAGCCCGATCGATTCGGTCAGAGCCGTGCCCGACGATTCGTGACACATGTTCGAGCAATCGGGCAAATTATTTGTACCGAACTGTCGAACAAAAAGTTGATAAAGAAATGCTGCTTCGTTTGATGTGCGGCCGGAGGTGTAGAAGATAGCTTCGTCTGGCGAATCGAGCGCATTCAATTCACCGGCGATCAACGCAAACGCTTCTTCCCAAGAGATCGGCGTGTAATGCGTAGCTCCTTTTCGCAGGATCAGAGGCTCGGTCAAGCGGCCTTGGGCATTAAGCCACTGGTCCTCTTTTTCGAAAAGTTCGGCAATATTATATTTCGCGAAAAATTCGGCTCCGATCTTTTTTGTGGTTGCTTCGTCTGCAAGGGCCTTGGCTCCGCTCTCGCAAAATTCGGCGATCGTGCGGTCTTTGTCCGGGTCGGGCCAGGCACAGGATTGGCAATCGATTCCGCCTTTTTGGTTCAGCGTTAGAAGAGCACGCGTGCCGCGGACCACGCCCATCTTCCCGAAACCTTGCTTCATGGTCTCAGTTATCGCACGCAATCCGGCGGCGATCTTGAGCGGCTTGGTGACGTGCAGATCGGTCAGGTTTTCAGGCGACCGGTCGTCCTCAGCGTTTTTTTCGATCTCATTGTCCATTGCTCCCCTTGCTCACCCCTCGCGTTATCAAATAATTCTCGATCCGCCCGTGTAGATATTGAAACGTCCATCGCGCAAAAACCCGATCAGCGTCATTCCATATTCCGCCGCAAGCTCGACCGCCAAGCTCGACGGCGCACCGACCGCGGCCAAAATGGGAATTCCCGCCATCAGAGCCTTTTGCACGAGTTCAAAGCTCACACGTCCGCTCACGAGCAATATTTTTTCAGACAAAGGCATTTCGCCCGCGAGAAATTTTGCACCGATCACCTTGTCCAGAGCATTATGACGCCCGACGTCTTCGCGCACGATATCGAGCTCGCCCTTTGTATTGAATAGCGCCGAAGCGTGCAGCCCACCGGTCTGCTCGAATACACTTTGCGCGACTCTGAGTTTTTGGGGAAGTGCGTGGATCAGATCGGCATTGGTGACGAGACCGTCGTTTTCCAGCTTCTTGGTCCCGGTGCTAAGAGCGGCGATCGACGCCTTTCCGCAGACCCCACAACTCGAGGTGGTATAGAAATTTCGTTCCAGACGCTTAAGGTCGATGTCGAGCGCATCGCTAAGGTCGACGCGGATGGTATTTGAATTGAGAGCTCCGGCGCGATCGATCGTGCCTTTCCCCTTCCCGATCGCCAGCCCGCAGTGCCTGATCTGCTTGACCTGATCGGGAGATGAAATTATCCCCTCGGTAAAAAGAAAACCCACCGCCAGCTCCGCATCGGCTCCCGGCGTCCGCATCGTGATAGAAACCGCCTTATGCTCGAGTTTTCCATTCCTGGGAAGGCCGATCCGGATCTCAAGCGGCTCCTCGACCGCCAAGACGTCGCTTTGAACTTTGGAGCCTTCCCCTCGCGAGATTTTACGGACGCTGATCGAGGAGCAGCTTTGATGTTTAACGACGGGATCCACTATTCGAGTCTAACAAAATGCAGAAATGAAAGCCGCTACCACTTCCGCCCTAGTTCGCTGATGAGTTGCTTGTAAATACCAAAGGCAGGTTTGGGCGTGTAATCGTCGCGCTGAATACCGAACTGGTGAAATATATTATCGTTGGAGCTGTCGGCATCCCGAAGGCTAAATAGTTCGTAATGCGTGATATTCAGTTCATTGCGAAGTTTATGAATCGTACGAACCACACTTTCAAGAACTTGTGCCTGACGTTCATACGAGCGGGCCGAGTTTGTCGGCCAGCCATTTTCTGTGATGCGTATCGGCACCGACTCCGGTATAGCTGCATCGGCAAGATCCGAATGTCGGAAATCTTCAAGGATCTGCCTTACCACCGCCGGAATGTTTTCGACCGGGACTGGGCCGCCGAAAACATTGGGGGTAAAGATCCAGCCCAACGTAATCCAACGAATCCGAAAATTCCCCGCCTCCGAAACTTTTCAGCTCTTTCCAAAAACCGCTGCAGGCAGCGACAGTTGGAACGGCGTTAAATCCGATCTTTGTGACACCAGAGGTTTTAACTATTGTTTTTCGAGCGGCGATGGCGCCCTTTACCAACGCTTCCCGAGCGTCCGGGAAATATCCATCGCCGGCGCTTGGCATATTCCTGAGGTTCGCTTCGTTGGTTATTTGCAGCGTGTTAAGCCGTTCGCCGTGACGGGTGAGGATGGTGCGGATCAGATCAAGCCAGGGACTCAGATCACAGCCGCCGGGCTGGCGAAAACAGAGTACGATATCCCAACCTACCGGTATCTGAAGCAGCTGCTCTATCAGGCCCAAGATCTCCAGCTCGTTACTGCCGGTAAAATGGGTGTAGGCGCGCACCATAAATTCCGGTGCGTCGCCCATAAGCTCCATTATGGCAGCTCCGATCTTGTTGACGTCATCGGGTTTGCCGACGGCGACACCGTCAGCCATTCCCGCGTTGCCAAATGGATAAACGCCAAATATCAGTCCATTTTTTTCGTCCATGAGAGCTGATACGAAAAAATGTCTGAAAAGATCAATCTGCGGGAATAATTCGTCCGCGGCATTCGCCGAAACCTATTCGTCTAAATCCTTCGCGTTCGCAGTAGCCTTTCATTATTATCTCGTCGCCGTCTTCTAAGAACCTTCTCGTCTCTCCGTTGGGGAGTTCGATCGGTTCGGTTCCGCGCCAGGAGAGTTCAAGCATTGAGCCGCGTTCGCTCTTTTCTTTGCCGCTCACCGTTCCCGAAGCGATCAGGTCGCCGGTCTGTAGATTGCAGCCGTTCGACGCGTGGTGCGTCAGCATCTGGCCGACGGTCCAATAGAGGTCTTTGGTATTAGAACGCGATAGCAGGTGCGGCTCGATGTTTTCGGCACGCATCCTTTCGGTTTGGATATAGACCTCGAGATTGATGTCGAGGCCGCCGTACTTTTGGTTCGCGGCGTCGTTCAGATAATCGAGAGGCTGCGGATCGCCTTCTTCGCGTTCGAAGGCGGGCGTGCGGAATGGGGCGAGTGCCTCCACTGTGACCACGAACGGCGAGATCGTGGTCGCAAAGTTCTTCGCTAGGAACGGTCCGAGCGGCTGGTATTCCCAAGCCTGTATGTCGCGGGCGGACCAATCGTTCACGAGGCACATTCCGAAGATATGCTGCTCCGCTTCGCCGATCGCGACCGTCGAACCCTGCTCATTTCCCTGTCCGACAAAAAACCCGAGCTCCATCTCGTAATCGAGATTCTTCGCCGGCATAAAGACCGGCGGAGCCTCGGCGTCGCTGCGATTCTGCCCATGCGGCCGC
>JBDTXM010000164.1:0-8610 GCA_040006215.1 Acidobacteriota bacterium | reverse complement strand
TGTACATGCACCACGAGATGGTGAACGGCAAGGGATACCCGCAGGGCCTAACCGGGGACCAGATCCCGCTCCAGGCAAAGATCGTTTCGGTCGCTGATACATTCGATGCGATGACGATCGATCGTCCGTATCAAAAAGCCCTTGAGCTGGATGATGCCATTTCCCGTATTTGCAGCTTTGTCGGCTCGCGTTACGACGCCGCCGTCGTGACTGCACTAGTCGAGGCCTGCCGTGCCGGCGAGGTGGCAAACGGCATCGTCCGTCAGAAAGCGATCGCCCGCGAGACCAAGATCTCTCAAACGCCGATTCCCGTTCCCACCGATATCGATCCTTTCGAACTAAGTTTCTAACGACAATTTCATATGTCCGAACCCGCAAATCTTGAGAATTGGCAGGTAGAGGTCGGCGGCCAGATCTACGAAGCCGACTTTGGCGAACTCGCTGCCTGGGTTGCCGAAGGGGCACTCCAGCCAGACGACAAGGTTCGTCGGGGAAACCTGCGATGGATCGAGGCAAAAAGAGTTCCGACCTTGTTGTTGCACTTCAATGCACGTCGTGATGGCACACAACCGCCGCCCGTTGTTGTCACAACTACAACGGCCGCAACCGTACCCGCCCCCCCAACGGTTGCCCCGGCGTCATCGGTCGCGGTGAACATCGCTCCAGCACAGCCGGTGCAAGCCGTCGTAAACGCGGCCCCGGTCGATCCCGATTCCTGCAGAAACCATCAATCGATCCCTGCAGCATATATCTGCGAGACCTGCGATATCGGCTACTGCAAAGGCTGCCCAACCTCCTTCGGTGGCAGCGTAAAGATCTGTCCAGCCTGCGGCGGCCTGTGCAAGGAAAAAGCACAGGCAGCGGCGTCAAAAAAGAGAGACGAGGGATATAGACAGGCTCTCGACCAGGGGTTTGGCTTCAGCGATCTGGGAGCGGCGTTCGCGTATCCATTCAAATTCAAGCTGAGCTTGTTTTTTGGAGCGCTAATGTACATGTTCTTCTCGCTGGGCCAGTCTGCCACGGCGCTCGGCGGAATATTTATGTACGCGGCGGCGATCATTAGCTTTATGCTCGCCAACATGCTTTGGTTCGGCGTGCTCGCCCACACGACGGAAAGCTTTTCGCAGGGCAAGCTCGGCGTCGATTTTATGCCGAGATTTGACGAATTCAATCTTTGGGACGACGTGGTTCATCCATTTTTCCTGAGTATCGGCGTTTACATTTCGGCCTTCGGTCTATTTTTCGTGATGGTCGTCGTCGGTGGCTACATGGTGTACAACGCCATCGCCGCCGAACAGAGGGAGATGTTTAGCCAGATCCAAAAACTGCCGGGCTCGACTTTGTACGATCCGCAAAAGCCGATCCAGCAGTCAGGCGAGGTCAACAAGGTTCTCGGTGAATCTAAACGACAGAACGACGAGCGGCTCCAAAGTCAGGCCGATCTCGAGAAAGGCAGCGGGCCAGCTGCAACCTCTGCCGGCGATACCGAGGAAAGCGTGATGCGTGCCAACGAGACGATTCAAAAGGCCCAAAAAGCGCAGCTTGAATCCGCGATCGGAAAATCGCCGCAGACCCAATCGGACGACCGCGAAGCGTTGATGAAAAGGATACTTGGCCTTGCCGCTCCTTTGGTTGTTCTCGGTGCGATCGGCCTGCTGTGGGGCCTGTTCTATTTCCCGGCGGCTTGTGCAGTCGCGGGCTACACGCGGTCATTCATGGCGACAATAAATCCGCTTGTGGGCCTCGATATAATTCGGCGGCTCGGGATCGACTACGTCAAACTGCTTTTCATGGGACTGATAGTTGTTATCTGCGTGGCAATGGTCAGTTTCGTTCTGGACCTGATATTCTCGCCCTTTGCTATGCCGGGATTTGTAAATATTCCCGCAAGGATCGTTGGCAGCCTTTTCTCGTTCTATTTCTGGGCGGTCTTCTGCTGCCTGATCGGATTCATGCTCTACAAGGCATCTGACCGGCTGAAGCTGTACAAGTAGTCTCGAGGTTCTCAAGTAATGGTACGCATTTCGGTCAAGGATCTAGCCCGGTCGTACCCTTTCCTGTCATCTTTTTTCTTGGTCTTCGCCGCAGCTCTTTTTTTCACCTATTTTTCCATGTACGTCCGGGAGAAAAGAGCGGATAGCACTCCGGTCAAGACACCCAGCCTCGACGCTTTGGAAGCCAAATATAACCGGGAAAAAACGACCACCGAAGGCTATATAGCGGCGACCGATCAGGCGATCGCGGATATCGACGCAAAAGGCTCCGCCACCCTGAACGAGCCCGTTCTGACCGATTGTGTGCGCGCCCACTACGATCAGGCGCCGATAAATGGCCCAACAGATACACCGACACCTTCCGTTGACGTTTCGCGCGAGATGGACCAGCAGTGCGTCGAAGAGAAATATCGCATCGCTAAAATACAAGCAGAACGGCGTGGTCAGGAGATCGCAAACAGGCGCGTAGAATTGACGACAGAAAAGGCCGAGCTAGAATCATTTATCGCCCAGGCGCGCGCAAATTTTACGGCGGACAGAGTTCGTATGGTCGCCGACGCTCGACGCCAAGCGACGCAAAATGATTTCATCACAAAATTCCCCGTCGCCTTCGGCGTTATGTCCCTGATCGCTGGATTCGCGTATTTCGTCTATCGAAAGCTAACCTGACCAAAACCGTCGTTGTTTTGGATACGCCTACTCGTTTATACTTTCCGTTTTGGTTTGTTAATCGGGTAGGCTTTATCTATGGCGTTTTTTTGGCGAAGGAACAAGGAAGACAAATTTTCAACCTCGGTCCTCGGTCTCGACCGATCTCTCGAGGAATTAAAGGCACGCGAAGAGGCCGTTGAAAAGGAACTAGGCGTTCGTTTTTCGAAGGCGATCGCGAAAACTCGTGATTCCATCAATACGCGGCTCGATTCGATCTTCGAAGGCCGCAAGCAGATCGACGAAGCATTTCTCGACGAGCTCGAGGAAATGCTGATCTCGACCGACATCGGTGTCAGCACGACACTCCAGGTGATCGAATCGGTCCGAAAAGGTGTTTCCCGGCAAGAGATCAACGATATGACAGCGTTGAAAGCCGCGATGAAGCAAGAATTGATGTCGATTCTTCATCACTCCGAAGAACTCGGCGTGGCCGACGAACGCAAGGTCGCAGCTGATATCAAACCGTATGTGCTGATGGTGGTCGGTGTGAACGGCGTGGGCAAGACGACGACGATAGGGAAACTGGCCCAGCGGATCAAGGACGAAGGCAATGAAGTCCTAATCTGCGCCGCCGACACATTTCGCGCGGCCGCCTCCGATCAGCTTGAGATATGGGCTGAGCGTGCCGGTGTTCAGATCATCCAGCAAAAACAGGGAACTGATCCGGCCGCCGTTTTGTTCGATTCGCTTAAGGCTGCTGAAGCCCGGAACGCCGATGTGCTCATCGTTGATACGGCAGGACGCCTGCATAACAAAGCAAATTTGATGGCGGAGCTCGAAAAAATGAAACGCATCGCGGCCCGCGAAGTTCCGGGAGCGCCCCACGAAACTCTATTAGTGATAGATGCCGTGACTGGCCAGAATGGACTCGAACAGGCTCGCCAGTTCATGAAGACAGCCGACGTTACGGGAATTGTATTGACCAAGCTCGACGGCACAGCAAAAGGTGGAATCGCCGTTGCGATCGCAAAAGAACTAAACCTCCCGATCCGCTACGTCGGCATCGGCGAGCAGGTCGACGACCTGATGGTTTTCGATCCGGAAAGTTACGTTAACGGACTGTTCAATTGATGTTGGCCGACGAACGAGACATTGAATTGACAAAACGGTCTCTGGCCGCAGCGGCAAAGGGAATTGGGTTGGTGTCGCCAAACCCGCTCGTCGGCTGCGTAATTATCTCGCCCGACGGACAAGTGGTCGGCGAAGGTATCTACCTTTACGATGAGATAAGACACGCCGAAGTTATATCTCTCGAACATGCGGGCGAACAAGCAAAAGGGGGAACGGCATATGTCTCCCTCGAGCCGCACAGCTACCATGGCAAGACCCCTCCCTGCACTGAAGCGTTGATCGACGCAGGAATATCGCGTGTTGTCTGTCCTATCGAGGATCCTAATCCGCTCGTTTCCGGCAAAGGTTTCGAACGGTTAAGAAATGCAGGTATCGAGGTCGTTACCGGTATTCTGGCTGACGCGGCTGCGAAACTCAACGAAAAATTCATCTGCTGGCATAAAGCTGGGCGGCCGTTCGTCCATCTTAAGCTTGCCATGTCTCTGGATGGACGGATCTCGCTAACCAACAGCGTTTCGACTGCTCTGTCAGGCGCGGGGGCCCGGAAACGAGTTCACGATCTCAGACATGAGCATGACGCGATTCTCGTAGGCGGAAACACGGTAGTTTCCGACAACCCGAGCCTTACTGATCGCAGCGGCCGGGAACGTCGGCGAAAAGTGGTGCGAGTCGTACTCGACAACCGCCTGCGCATTCCGCTCGATTCGACACTGGTAACAACCGCGGCCGATACTCCCACACTTGTCTTTTCAAATTCCGAAGATGCCGCGAAGATCGGTGAATTGCAAAAAGCTGGAGTAGATGTCGCCCAGATCGACGCCCGTGATCTGACATCTGTCCTGGCGGAGCTGCGAAAACGTTCGATTCAGAGCGTACTTGTCGAAGGCGGCAGCGAGGTGGCGGGGTCATTCGTGGACGCAAAGCTTGTAGACAAAGTTACCCTGATCCTGACGCCGATAATTATCGGCGGACAAACAGCACCGGTTGCCGTCGGCGGAAGTGGAGCCGCTGCGTTGACGGACGCCTTGCGGTTAACGGATGTCGAGACCACACGTATTGGCGAAGATATTGAGATAACGGGATACCCGGCAAAATGAAGCGGGCGCGTGAATCAAAACCTTTCGCAAAAAGATCTCTCGGCCAAAACTTCCTTGTCGATCCTTTATACATAGCGAAAATAGTTGACGCCCTCGAGGTCCAGCCTGGCAACATCGTCGTCGAGATCGGGCCGGGCCGCGGCGCGTTGACGGAAAGGCTGGTTGCGCACGCTGACCGCATCATTGCACTTGAGATTGACCGTGACCTGGTACCGCTTCTTCGCGATAGATTTAAGAACGACGAAAACCTGATCGTCATCGAGGCGGATGTCCTCAAGACCGATCTTGCTGAACTTGTCCCGCCGGACATGCACACCGACCCGAGCTCTCCACCGTTCAAGGTCGTCGCCAATCTCCCGTATTACATTTCAACGGCCGTCCTTCAAAAGCTCGCGGAACAGCGGCATCTGCTTTCGACCTTGGTGCTTATG
The DNA here is from genome assembly GCA_040006215.1 of Acidobacteriota bacterium. Lineage (GTDB taxonomy): Bacteria > Acidobacteriota > Blastocatellia > Pyrinomonadales > Pyrinomonadaceae > OLB17. The sequence continues at coordinate 3,306 of JBDTXM010000164.1, read as the reverse complement.
TTTCAGCGTGAGGTTGTCGATAGAATAACCGCCGCCCCGGGAAACTCCGATCGCGGGTTTCTTACCGTTCTAACCGAGGCATTTTTTGAAGTTGAGAGGCTTTTCGACGTGCCTGCGGAGGCTTTCCGTCCGCAGCCAAAAGTTCGGAGCTCGGTAGTCCGACTCACACCGAAAGCGTCTGTGATATCCAGCGAGACCGTTTTTCGAGAACTTATAAGCAATGCCTTCCGACAAAAACGAAAGACGATCACCAACAATTTAAAGCCGTTTTACCCCAACGCCGCTGCGACCCTGGCCGCCGCCGAGATCGATCCCCGCCTCCGTCCCGAAGCCCTCACCCTCGACCAATGGCTAAGGTTGATGCAGAGCACGCTAATTGACCAGTAATGCGGACTTGCCGGCTGATCGTACGATTCGCAATATTGTCTTAAAAGAGTTTTCCCCTAACCGTTTTGTCCGGCAGTTTGCAGGCAAACGCGGCTGCCGCGCTCCCGTTCATCGGTTAAAAGGTCGATAGTCCTTGTATGAGATGGTGAATGCCTCGCGTCCATGGTCCTTCATGGGATAATAGTTGATCACTACCGGATCAATAAATCTGTATTTCGTCGTTTTTAACAAAGCGCCGTTCCTTGTCGGCACCTCGATACCCATGGAACAGGTCGGCAATATACCCTCATCATGTGCGTTTGGTGTATGGTACACATGTTCCGAATGCCGGTTTACGGAATCTCGCAGGATGCCGCAAAGAGGACTGTGAAAAAGAGATTTCCATGTAGGAAATATGTGAAGCGGACCTGCGCGTTCCGTCATATAGGTTGTACTCGCATGACCATCCATGCTGATACCCTCCTCGTCCGCCCATTTTCCCCAAGGCGCGGTCCCGCCGAATGAATAGTTATCCAGATACATTGTTCCTGGCTGCCCGGCGATCTCAAAAAAAATAATGTTCGCGTCGGATTCGCCCTTAACGGCTTTGCCGCGAGCGGAATTGGCATGAACGGTCATAAACTTCCTCCAAAAAATACTTATTTATTATCTTTCGGGACTACTTAATATTGAGTAACCCGAATTGTGGACAAAATAAGGATTTTCAGATGTTTGTGACGCTCCTTTCTGAACCGAAAGGCCGTAAACCAATGAATCCACCCTTATCAGCTGTAATACCTTCGTCAAGGGCAGCTCAATGAAGTCGGCCTACAAAACCATGTCCTCGTTAATAAGAAAAACCGGAAAAATTATTTCATTTCGCGAGTTAGACAAACCAAACGCGGCTGTTTCCACCTTTCCAACTAACTAAGAAAAAATCGTCGCGGGCTAGATTGGGGGTTAGACGTCCGATATTAATCGTTCTGGCACAGGATGGACTTATACCTTCCTTGGAAAAGGTGACTGGCGTGCTTATCTCTTCGGTTATAATAGCGACTGTATCCGCCGAGAACACGCTGCATGATACTGCCAACAGTTTCCTGCTGTCGTTCAAGCAGCAGATGGACGTGGTTGGTCATCAAACAGAAAGCATAAAGAAAAAATTGGGAACGAGCCTTCTCTTTGATAAGCAGTGCGAGAAACTTCTGATGATCTTCGGGCGAATGAAAAATATCCTGCCGGTCGTCACCCACGTGCGATCAAATGATAAAGACCGCCTTCAAGCCCAACTCGAAGTCTCCTCGCCATACGTCCGAAATGATACCAAGAATATCGCAGAATCGCAGACCGACACCGAATTATAGGAGGATATACCTATTGAGCCAATACCCTAAAAAACGAATTGCGGAAAGATACAATCGCGCAATGGAGTTAGGTAAGGCAGGACGGTACGAGGAAGTAATCGAGGTTCTTGGCGGACTAATAGAGGATTATCCGAACATACCGCCGGCCTACAATTTCCTTGGTTCGGTCTACTGGAAAAGGGGCAACTTGGACGGGGCAATTGACTGCTTTCAAAAAGCGGTCAAATATGCTCCGAGTTGGGAACTCGCTTCTAGGGCATTGTTTCATGCGCTATACGAAAGAGGTCAGAAAGATAGGGCCTTTGCTGAGGTGCGTAGATTTCTCTCAATCGCTGAATCAAAAGAATATCTCGAGATCTTGAACGATCTAAATGCTGGTCTATTTAGGTCGCCGAGCCACTATCTAAAAATAAGCGACGACCCATCGCGGAATTAGAGGTCGCGTCTAGTTTCAGGCAATGTGTGGAGTCAACGCGCGGATGCATCTCCACGCACCGTGGCCTTGATATGGAAGCAGTGAATAACCCTTTCTGCGGCAGGAAAGGTTACACCAAAAGAATTGGGGTCAGGAAACCAGTGTCAGGTCTGCGATTCTGCGATATTCGTTAGGCAGAGTTTTTCGACTTTTATCTTTTGCGAAGGCGAGTTTTCTGTTTGTTAGGAGTTTTGTCGGCTGCGTCATATCGGCGGCTAACGTTTGAGGTATCGAGGCCGGCGCCATGACGCGGCAAGGCTTCGAATGCAAAACAAAACGCAATTGACGGAATTGTCAGCAAAAGCTCTAAAACAATATCGCCAAGGCAATACATAGAATTACAATATTGCAAGCCTGACATCGATTTGATTAAAGCAAAATAAAAAGGGGGCAAGATTTTAATGAAAATATTGGTACTAACGATTTCTGCAATTCTGGTGTGTGTATGTCCGTTGGGAGCGGAGGCACAGAATAAGGTGCAAGTCCATCGAGGAAAAGTTTCTAAAACTAAAGAAAACCGCCCGACGGTCTTTCTCACGTTTGACCAGAAAATTAAGTCGTCAGCACTAAGCGATTCGGATCATCTGGCCTTTCTCTTTCACAACAATACAAATTGGGGAATCCGATTGGATGTCGCCGGAGCCGAAACGGCGTTTGGCAAAAACAGATTATTCTATGACCTTCTCACAGGGCCTGATCAGGTAAGCGAAAGATTCGAATGCCATGTCTGCACAACAATGATTCTGAGGCCGCACCAAGATTTTCGGTTTAGCGTTCGAGACGTAGAACTTTCAAGACTCTATGCGATGCGGGTGCGGTTTAATTATGATTGGGAACAACGAGACAATATTTCAAGGGGGCTTGAACCATCCCATTTTGTTTTCTTTTATTTCGAGGGCATCCCGAAAGACAAAAGTTAGTTGCGAATTTCCTTGATCGGAAAACATTGTCCGCAAAAAAGAGAAAAAGCAGGGTGAGGCTTGCAACATTGCAATTCTTGGATTGACTGGTGAGATTTGCGTCGACTAAGATGATCGGCGATGCCGAGGAAACCAAGAGTAGAGGTTGAGGGTGGGCTGTATCATGTGATCGCGCGTGGGA
>JBDTXM010000163.1:0-8610 GCA_040006215.1 Acidobacteriota bacterium | reverse complement strand
CCAGTCTAGTTCGACGAGCGGATCGTCCAGCGTTTCCTGGGGGATACCGGGCGATCTTGTCACTCCTGGCGATTTTGACGGTGACGGCAGATCAGACAACGCGGTTTACCGGCCGTCGACTGGCGTTTGGTATATCTATGGAAGCACGAACACCGTGCAAATAGCTCAATGGGGACAGCCGGGGGACGTTCCGGTCGAAGCCGATTTCGATGCCGACGGCAAAACGGATATAGCCGTCTGGCGGCCGTCGACGGGCGTTTGGTACATACTCCGTAGTTCGCTTGGCGTTCAGATCATTCAATGGGGGCTGACGGGCGACGACGTGTTTCCCGCGGATTTCGATGGTGACGGCAAACCGGATATTGCGGTATGGCGTCCATCGACCGGCGTTTGGTACATACTCTATACGTCGAGCAGCCTCGTCTCGATCTCGTCCTGGGGACTAGCCGGCGACAAGCCGCTTATTGGAGATTTCGACGGCGATGGTAAGTCTGACCTTGCGATCTACCGGCCCGCTAACGGCACGTGGTACATTCTCAACTCGGCCGCGAATTCCGTATCGATCTATCAGTTTGGTCTTCCTGATGACATCCCTGTTCCGGCCGATTATGACGGCGACGGCAAAGTGGACATTGGCGAGTTCAGGCCGAGTCAGAACAACTGGTATCGGCTGAACAGCAGTGACGGCGGGTTCGTCGCACAAAATTTCGGTCAGGCCGGCGACATGCCGCTCCCTGCCGCCGGAAGGCCCTAGGATAGAGAAAGCGCTACGAGCATCAGCCCAAAGTCCGGCCAATCGCTTGACTTTGGTCTTTTTGTTTTTATTATGGCAGTTATGAAACTGACGCTCACATTGAACGAAGGCACGCTGGCCGGCCGCAGCTACGAGCTCGAAAGCGGATTCCTGACCGTCGGTCGCGGCGAAACGTGCAGTGTCCGATTCGACCCGGTCACCGAACGCATTGCCTCGAAGCAGCACGCATTTATCGAGGCCAAAGTTGACGGTTATTACCTAACTGACAATCAGAGCACGAATGGCACCTTTTTAAATGGCGGGCGGATAACGCAAGTAACAAAGCTTTCATCCGGCGATACGATCCAGTTCGGGCGTAACGGTGCCACAGCGGCGATCGCGATCAGCGAGCAGCCTGCCGCTGGACAGGCTAGCCAGGCTTTTGAATCACGCGAGGCTTTTCGCGAGCATCAGGTCGATCAGTTCAACCAGCTCGCGAACAGCCAGCCGATAAGCGTCCAGGAATCGATCACTTCGTTCGGGCTGAGCAAGGTCGAAACGACGCCCGCTTCGGCCGCGAGCAAAACGGGGAAGTATGTTGGCATTGGCGTCACGCTGTTCGTGATCGGCTTTTTGATACTGATAGTTATCGGGCTGATGTTCTTGAGCGTCGGGCCTATAGCGGCGATCTTCGCGGCGTTTGTCGCGTTCATCCCGGCATGTATTTACGTGCTGCCGATAATCTGGCTCGATCGATACGACCCTGAACCCGTCTGGCTTCTGGCTTTGGCGTTCGCCTGGGGAGCTCTCGTTGCCGTAACGGTTTCGTTCGTAGTCAATACGCTGATCAGCGTTATCGCAACTATCGGGATCTCACCTGCGGCGGGTCAGATCATAGGAGGCGTGATCTCGGCACCGATATTCGAAGAAGGCTCGAAGGGTCTCGGCCTGCTGGTTCTGCTTATCTTCTTTCGCAAATATTTTGACGACATCCTGGATGGCCTTGTGTTCGCGGGTGTTATCGCTTTGGGTTTTGCGACGGTCGAAAATGTCCTTTATTACGGCAATGCCATTAACGGGAGCCAGCCGGGAATGATGGGAGTTTCGCTCGGGCTCAGCTTTTTCATGCGCGGCATATTGTCGCCATTCGCTCACGTCACGTTTACGTCGATGACCGGCATCGGATGCGGCATCTCACGCGAATCGCACAATAAGTTCGTTCGTATCATCGCCCCGTTCATTGGCTATTGCTGTGCGGTATTTCTCCATGCGTTTTGGAACGGTATGGCGTTTATCGGCGGGTTAGGAGCGTTCATCGTGGGCTACCTGATTCTCGAAGTGCCCTTCTTCCTGATCTTCGTGGGCTTTGCATTCTACATCATGCATCGCCAGAACAGGATCCTGAAAGAAATGCTTGCGATCGACATCGCCCGCGGCCTGATCCCGACCGAGCACGGAAGGATCGCGACGTCCGCGTTTAGCAGCTCGGCGTGGCTGATCGGCGGGATCTTTGCCGGCAAGTTTCGGGCGCGTTCGAATTACGTTCGGGCAATGGGCAAACTAGGCCTCAGCTATTGGCACATCCAGCGGGCGACCAAGGCGCAGGGAAACACAGCCAGCTTTCAGCAAAATCCGATCCTACGCGATGAGGTACTCAAATGGCGAGATCTCGTCTGAGCAATTTTGGGCTAGCGGTTCGTCACGTATACTACCCTTTCCCGATCTTATTCAGTTGTCAAAGATGCGATCTCGAGCGGCCAGCCGCGGGAGAGTCCTGTCTCGCCGGTTTCGAATAATCCCGTTTTCCGTTTTGGCGGTTGCAATGGTTTGTCGGATTTCCGTAGTTCATAAAAATTTTCCTTGGTCGTTCTGCTTGCGACGACGAGCATCATGCCCGGTGATCAACCAGCTTTGGCCCGGATGTCAGGTGAATGTCCGGTAATCTGTCGAGGAACAAGAAAAGGGATGCCGTGCAGCATCCCCATCCTACTGCTATTATTGGTAGGCCGAGCAGGGATCGAACCTGCGACCCGCGGATTAAGAGTCCGCTGCTCTACCGACTGAGCTATCGACCCAAAACGAATGCAGATTATAGCAACAAAGAATTTAAAGTCCAAATCGCAAAAAACCAACTGCTAAGTCGTTCAATAATTTGGTATTTTTAACTTTGAGAAACGTTGCGGCCTCATGAAAGAATGCCCAAAATGTGAGATCTGTTACCCGGACGCGGTCGAAGCCTGCCCTCAGGATGAGACCCCGACGCGCCCTTCTCTGCCCGGGACACAGCTTCTCGCTGACCGTTATTTGCTGGTCAGCCGCCTCGGACGCGGGGCGATGGGCCAGGTCTATCTCGCCAACGACAATAAATTCGATACCCGCAGGGTCGCCGTAAAAACCGTCCGCCAGGACATTTTGAACAGCGAAGACCTGCAGGAAGGCGAGGCCGTCGCCCGCTTTGACCGCGAAGCTCAGGCCGCCGCTTCGATCCAGCATCCGAATACCGTCAGCGTTACGGACTTCGGAGAGACAGCCGACGGCATCTTCTACCTGGTGATGGAATATGTCGAGGGCGAGACGCTTCACCGCCTGCTGCGACGCGAGGGCACGTTGCCCGTCAAGCGGGCCGTAAGGCTTCTTCGACAGATCGCTGACGGGGTCGACGCCGCGCACGAGCTCGGTATTCTGCACCGCGACCTGAAGCCCGCGAACATCTTCATCATGCAGAAGGGTAAGAGTACCGATGGCTTTGTAAAGGTCGGCGATTTCGGACTTGCCAAGATAATCAATCAAACCGTCACCGACATCAGCTCGAGTGCCACGCCGTCGTCGCGGGGAATTATCGGGACGCCGGAATACATGGCGCCCGAGCAGATGCAGCCCGAAGTCGGCGTCGATGCGCGGGCTGATCTCTATGCTTTGGGCACGATCGCCTACATGATGCTCGGCGGCAAGACGCCTTTTTCGGGCGACCTAATGCAGCTTGTCATGCAAAAGATCATGCACAAGCCGCCGCCGCTTTCTACTCTGCGTTCGGACATTCCCGCGGACGTCGAACGAGCGATCATGCGGGCACTCGAGATCGATCCGGCAAATCGGCCGTCCTCGGTCGCCGAGTGGATCGAAGAGCTTGAGGAGGCCGCCGAGGATGTCGACGAAGGACGTAAAGCCGGAATTTCGCGCCTGGTCATCCTCGCTCCCGTCGGTGCCGAAGTTTACGTCGATGACGAGCGAAAGGGAAGTGTCGGCCGTTCGGGCCGCGTTGTATTGACGGACACACCGGTCGGGCAGCATATCCTTCGCGTTTCGAAGGCCGGAGAAAAGGACGACGAGCGGGTCATCGAGATCCAGGCAGGCGGCAACGAACAGGTGATCCAGGCCCAGCTAAAAGCCATTCACGGCCCGGGCAGCCAGCCGTCGTCCTCGCAGGGAAGCAGCAGCGGAATGGGCGAGTCGAGCATGCTCCCCGGCATTGTTGCATGTGCAAAATGCAATTCGCGATTTGCCGAGGGTGTTAAATTTTGCGGCCGGTGCGGAAGCCATTCATTTATTCTTGTAACTGCTGGCGAGACGGCCGATTCGTTCCCGTGCCCTCGATGCTCGGTCCCGCTTCCGATCAATTCCAAATTTTGTGGTCGATGCGGGTTTAATCTTGTGGGTGGGAACATTCAACAGGCGGCGCAAGCCGGGAGTTTCACTACGGCCCGCAGCTTTCCGACGCAGGCGGAGCGTATCTGCCGGCAATGCGGAAGCTCATTTCCGCCCCACATCAAGTTCTGCGGCCGGTGCGGCGGCGGCCTCGTCTGACTACGACATTAAACTCTAGTAAAACGTTTAATATTGGCGAGCGTTGCCTAAATGCGTATAATAGCAACGACCGAGTGAGTACCTTTGCGCATTAAGAGGATGCCCGAATGAAAGTTTGTCCCGTTTGTCAGAAAACCTACGCCGACGATAATCTGAATTTCTGTCTTGAGGACGGTACGGTTCTCAATCAGGCGATAGGTAATGACGCACCACCGCCAACTGTAATGATGAGCCAGGCGCCGGTCACTTCGCCCCGTACGACGTTCGGAAATCAGCCCGCGACCCAGAGCAGTTCGAACGCGCCGGCACAGTACGCTCCGCCGCCAAAAAAATCGTCAAAAACCTGGGTGTGGATTTTGCTCATACTCGGTGTTCTGGTGCTGATCTGTGGCGGAGGCGGCCTCGCATTTGTAGCTTTCGTCTATAATCTCCCGCCCGAAGATACCAATTCAAACGGCAAAATCGTTCTGACCAACAAGGGAACTCCGCCGACGAACGGAACGACGAATAAGGGAAACCCGCCGTCCGACAAAACGCCGGACAATCTGGACCTTTCAAAATGGGTCAAAGATTTCTCTGCCTACGGCAACACTGAATTCACCGATGGCGAGTTCCGAATGAGTTCGAAGCAGGCAAATTTCTATTACGTACTCGTTGCTGACAAGAAATACACGACGACCGGTGCGACGACGCGCGTGACCGTGCGCAACATCGATGACGCTGCCTCGCCCATGGGTTTTGGCCTCGTCTTTCATAGCAACCCAGACCCCCTAAAGCAGGATTACGCCTTTCTCATCGATACGAAGAAGAAAAAATTTCGTGTCGTTCGGCACGAGCCGTCCAAGGAAGTAGCGGTTGTCGCCTGGACCAACTCTGAACTGATAAAGGATGGCTCTCAAGAGAACAAGCTTCAGATCCGCGACAAGGGTGGCACGACCGAGCTTTATATTAATGACCAGATGGTCACGTCGATTAAAAATACGTACGCGTTCGCTGGCGGCGTTCCGGGCCTCTACACGGGCGATGCAGTAAAGATCGGATTTAAGGATCTCCAGATAATCAAGTAGACCGTTTTGACCTCACGGTAAATATGAAACGCTGCCTCAAGTGTAATCAGACGTACAGCGACGCTACGCTGAATTTCTGCCTCAACGATGGCGAGATGCTCGTGGACATACACGGCGACGAACCGCCGACGATAATCGGCGGCCAGTCGAGCTCGCGTTTTGATGATTCTCCGCCGACGGTGATGATGAATCAAACCCGCGTCACCAACCCGACCGGCTGGCAGCCTCAGACACCCGGTGGCCCGATGGCTCAATACCAGGCACCGAACACCCAAGGTCAGCCGTGGCAGGCGGGCCAGCCGGCTCAATTCAGGCCGATGATGATGCCGATGTCAGGGAATCAGACGCTGCCCATCGTATCTCTTTGCCTAGGGGCGGCGAGTTTGACGATCGGTTGGTGCTGCTCGACTGGCTTGCTGTTAGGGCCGGCCGCCTTGATCACTGGGTTCATCGCGTTAGCTCAAAACAAGAAAGATCCGAATTCTTACGGCGGCAAAGGACTGGCCATCGCGGGCATCGCCACGGGTGGAGCTTTTCTTTTGATTTATATTATTTTTATCCTTATTTACGGACTCGCCATGTTTTTTAGTGCACTGCCGCATTAAATTTTTGCTGAAGTAGAGCTCACTGAATGAGGAATTTCAGGATTTACGAGTTCCTTTAATACAGGTGCATTTTTAGGTTTGCTAACCATTTACTATAATAGCTACAGATGCGTGTAACATTGCATGTCGTAGCGGGACCTCAGACCGGACGCGTTTTCACATTTGATCAGCATGATACGTTTATGATCGGCCGGAGCGAGGACGCTCAGTTCTGCCTGCCGCATGACCGTTTCTTTTCGCGCCATCACTGTATTCTTGAAATTGCCCCGCCGCAGTGCTTTCTGCGCGATTTAGGATCGCTCAACGGCACATATGTGAACGGGATCAAGGTCGAGACGGCACACCTCAAGAACGGCGACCGCATCCAGGGCGGGGAGACCGTCCTCGAGGTTGAGGTTGCGTCCGACAATGCTGAGATGGGACCGCCGTCGCGCCGAGCCAATCCGAGCACGGAACCTTCGCTGATAACGATCCTGTGTTTGAACTGCGGCCTGCCCGGTGAGGCAGCGGCTTCGCACCCGGACGCGAAATTGTCTTACGTGTGCGACGCCTGCCGCGATAAGCTCCGAAAAAATCCGCAGCCGATTCCTGGTTATCAGATGATCCGAGTCCTCGGCCAGGGCGGGATGGGCAGCGTAATGCTTGCTCGTGCGGAGCGTGACGGACGGGCGGTCGCGATCAAGACTCTCCTCCCCGAGGTTGCTGTCAGCGACCAATCCCTAAAACGATTCATGCGCGAGATCGAGGTTGCCTCCTCGCTACAGCACAAAAACGTCGTCAGCTATATTGAACACGGCTCGCATAACGGGATCGTTTACCTGGTGACCGAATATGTCGCGGGAATGGACGCCGCAAAGCTCGCAAAAAGCCGCGGCGGAAAACTGCCGTATCACGAGGTCGTCAAGATAATGGAGCAAACGCTTGCAGCCCTCGACTATGCCCACGGTCTCGGGTTCGTGCATCGCGATATCAAAGAACAGAATATTCTCGTGGATGGAAAATTCCCGGCATATCTTGCAAAGCTAACGGATTTCGGATTGTCGAAGAGCTACAAGCAAACTGGCATGAGCGGCGTAACGATGGTCGGTGACGTAGCCGGAACGATCGCCTATATGCCGCCGGAGCAGGTCCGAGATTTTAAGGAAGTACAACCGCCTTCCGACATTTACGCGGTCGGAATGACCGCCTATAGTCTTCTAACCGGGGCCCACGCCCTCGATATCTCGCCGAATGCCGGTATCTCAGAAACCGTCAAGGCGATCTTCGAAAAACCGATCATTCCTATCGCAACTCGAATGCCGGAAGTTCCGATCCGCGTCTCCGCCGTGATCGAGACCGCGCTTGCTAAACAGGTCGAGCTCCGTTGGCGAACTGCCGGCGAAATGCGGGATGCTCTTCTTCGTGCTGTTTCAGAATTTAACTAGCCCATGATCTTTATTCAATAATTTAGCGAGCTGCGTTTGGCGGCCCTGGCTTCGCTGTATGAAGATAAACGATTACGCGCAGAATTTGGGGGCGAGGGTAGGGACGATACAGATCGTGGCTTTTGTGCTGCTTGCGTTGCTGGGCGTCAGGCTTTATTTCCTGCAGATAGTTAAGGGTGATTATTACAGCGAGCGGGCCGAGAATCAGCGTATTCGGATGATCCCGATCCCGGCACCTCGCGGAGCTATTTTTGACCGCAACGGCAAGCTGCTGGTGGATTCGCGGCCGACGTATAACGTGGTGCTCTCGAACGAGCCGATCAAGAAGATCGACGTGACTGACCGCATCGACGAATATGCCCGGGGCCTCGGCCTCGATCATCAATTCGTGCTGGACCGGCTTGCGTTGATCAAAAAGCAGAACGACTTTGAGACGATGGTGCTCAAGGACAATGCGACGATGCAGGACATCACCTGGGTCGAATCGCACACGCTTGAGTATCCCGAGCTGCGGGTCGAACTGCAGCCGCAGCGATTCTATCCGCTCCACACTGTGCTCGCACACGTGCTCGGGTACGTCGGCGAGATCAGCCCCAACCAACTCGAGAGTGCGGAATACAAAGACCGGGGATTCCGGCCGGGCGACGTGATCGGCAAGGGCGGGCTTGAGCAATATTACGACGAATTCCTTCGCGGCAAACCGGGCTATCGCAAGGTGATCGTGGACAGCCGCGGCCGCGTTCAGAGCGAGCTTGAAACGGTCGCTCCCCAGCCTGGCCAGGACCTTGTTACCACCATTGATCTCGACCTGCAGATGACGGCCGAGCAGCAGCTTGAGGCTTCCAGCACGAAACGCGGGACCATCATCTCGATGGACCCGAACAACGGCGAGATCTTTGCCATGGCCTCGCACCCATCGTTCGACCCAAACGTCTTCGTCCAGGGCAGCACCACTCCCGAGGGCCGCAAACAGATCG
>JBDTXM010000162.1:0-8754 GCA_040006215.1 Acidobacteriota bacterium | reverse complement strand
AAGGAGATATTCCGGGTTCACATTAAGAAAAGAGCACTCGATGCCGAACACTTTGATCTCGAAAAACTCGTAGAGAAGAGCAAGGACTTCTCCGGTGCGGAGATCGAGGGTGCGGTAAAAGACGGGGTTCTTGAAGCCTTCATCGACGGCGACCGGCAGGCCGAGACCCGCGACATCATTAAAGCTATTGAAAACATTACACCAACCGCTCAGATGATGAGCGAGAAGATCGAAGAGATCCGAAAATGGGCTCGGAACAATATCAAGGGCGTAGGCGCACGAATCGAGAATACCGGCATCGCCGGAAACCGCACCGATCGAATCTATGAACTCTAAATACGGAGAATTTCAATGAGCAAATATATGACCTTTGAATCCCAGTCTTTCCCGAATCGCGATCTGCTTCTCGAAGCATTGGCTGAATGTGGGTTTGCATCGCCGACTATGGGAACCGATCTGACCCTAGAAGGCTGGGACAAACGTAATCCACAAACCGCTGATGTCGTCATCCGGCGCCGGGAGGTACAGGGAGGACACCTTCTAGGCGACATTGGCTTCCAAAAAACTTCGAAAGGATATGTCGCTATCATTGATGACTTGGACTTGGCTCATCGCCTGGGTAAAGACTTTGTCGTCCGACTCCAGAACAGCTATCACGAAGCGGCAGCACGGAAGATGGCAAAGAAACTCGGCGGCACTCTCATCAAAGAGCGAGTCGGAAAGACCATCAAGATCAGAGTGAAATTCTAACTTTAAGGAGAGAGACATGCCTGAAATCGACTTCACTATCGATACCGAAACAGGGAAGTGCGATACCAAGATCAACGGTATCCAGGGGTCGGCTTGCGAGCAAACGGCCCGCCAGTTGAAACAAATACTCGGTTCTCCCACAACTGACCAAAGAACGCCTGAGTTTCATGTAAAGGCTCAATCAAAACGGCGAGTGGGATCAAATGAATAACGAAATGGTCTTCGTACTGGAACCTGATGTTGGGCGGGTTACCGTTGAGATCTCGCAGGCCTCGCAACAAGCCGTTAATGATCTTGCGGGTGATCTTGGGTCGCGAGTGAATTTAAATTGCGCGAAGCCAGCCGAAAACTCGCGAAGAAACTTGCCCGTTCTCGCGCGTCAATGTAAGTCACCCAAGCAAACTGAATCAGACGAATTCTCTATCTGGCTTTACCGTCTTTACCATCATTCGACGGTTGACGGTCCCGGACGACGGAGTGTGGTCCAAGTCAGTGGATGTTCAATTCGCTGCCAGGGATGTTTCGTTCCTCAGACTCACGAACGTGAAAACGGTACCTTAGTTTCTATCGCTTCAATCGTCAGCGAGATTGTCGGAAATCGGGCTGCACATGACGGCGTAACCATCCTCGGCGGTGAACCATTCGATCAGCCAGGGCCGGTTGCAGAGCTTGCAGCAAGGTTAAAGCGTCTGGGGTTTCATCTTACCGTCTATACCGGCTACTCACTCGAAACTCTAATTGATCAAAAAGACGCAAAAATAGCTTACATCCTCACCCACACGGACTTGCTCATCGACGGTCCGTTCTTGAGTCAACTCAGCCAAAATGCCGGTGAGTATCGCGGCTCGCGAAATCAAAGATTTATCGCCGATGTTACTATTGAATAATGGGGCGACCAGCGATTCCGTCGGGGTTTATTTGTTACCACTGCGGTAGTGGTGCGACTTGCAAGGCGGGATTTGGGAAACATCGGAAGCAAAGGTTCTATTGCCGTACATGCCGTCGTTGGTTCCTTGAGAACCCTGAGATCAGAACCGGTAAAAACAAACGGCGGGCAAAGGCAAACCTCCCGTCGAAGCAGTATTTAATCGCGGAATTGAAAGCGGTAGCAAACTCACTGGGAAGGACACCTATAACAAACGATTGGCCGGCTCTAAGAGAACAGGAACGCGTTTATCCTTTATATATTTACTATGCGGTATTCGGCAGCTTTCTTACGGCTTTGAAGCAGGCAAAGCTGAAGCCTAAATATAAACAGGAATTTGACGCATCTGATCGCGAAAGACTTCTGAATCAACTTCGCCAACTCCAGCGGAAGTTGGGCCGAACTCTTTTTGACGAAGACGTTGATGAGGCGCGACGGAGAAAGGAGGTTTCACCGCCTTATCATTTTGTTCGGGCTTTTGGTTCCGTTCCGGCAGCGATCGAGGCAGCCGGTGCCGCCAAAAAGATTTACACCCGCGAGGAAATGCTTGCGATCCTTGGCAAGTTGGACTCGACACTCGACCGCCCAATACAGAAAACGGATATTCAGAAGTTGTATGACGCCGCTGAAGGGCCATCGGTGAAGATGTTTCTTAAGGAGTTCGGGACACTCTCGAAAGCCCGTCGGGTCGCCGGAACGCAGACTGTTTACCGTAAAGCGAAGGAGCGGACGACATATTGGCAGAAATATACTAAAGAAGAATTGATCGTTCAGCTTAAGGCATTGGGGAAGAAGCTTGGCAGAAAGCCGACCGACCGGGATATTAATGCCGCAAGCCGATTGGGCGAGTGCGCCTCGGTCGGACCATTTGCGAGCATTTTTGGAAGTTTGACGAAAGCATACAAGGCCGCGGGCTATTCTGAGATAGCTCCAAACGCACGAAGATATACTGATGACGAGATCTTGTCCGCAATCGGAAGGTTATCAAAACAGTATCGCCGCATGCCGACCTATCATGACCTAAGACGAGCAAGTATTGCGGGCAAATGCCCGAGTCCGGGAACTATCGTCAAGCGAATTGGAAAGCTGATCGATCTCAAATCACAGTTTGAACGCTGAAAGATCCGATCACTACCGTTCCGGTTCTGACAAGCGCCCTTCCAATTCCCGAACCCTCGTTCGGGTACATTTCGAAATAGAAAATGAATAGGTATTACTTGGTGCAGACCTGAACCAGTGGTGCGAAATTTTCCAGCCTCTAAAAAGAGCCAATAACACTTAAATCATCTTGGAACCTGAAGGTAATTGCCAAATGTCACTTTGCCTTAGGACACTCTATCTGCCACGCGTTCTGGCACAATGATTGCCAGTAGACGGCATGTGAATGGCCTATTTCCAACGGGTAACTTAATTATGATTGAATTAACGACAGAAAAACTTGCGTATTCGGTCGAGGAATTGGCGGCGCTATCGACACTTTCCGCTCCAAAGATTCGAAAGGACATCAGAAATGGAAAACTTGAAAGCAAAAAGAAAGGGTCCCGACGGATTATCCTACGAGATGAGGCATTGCGATATTTGAGCTCGGACGATGGTGACGACTCAATCGAATGCGCCGCTTAGATTTACTTTGGGGGAATCTTTGGGGAGTACTGCGTATTTCCTACTGATACCCAGTAGATGCGACTTTCAGAAAAGTCAGTAAATATCGGCGTATGACGATGTGTGATAACAGGTGAAAAGTGCCTTTGCAGAATTTGCAGACCTCTGCCTTACCACTTGGCTACGCCGCCTAAACTGTATGTTGCATGGGCTTAGCGAATAGGCTAATTTTACTTTAAGCCGAACTTTGAGGGAATCTTTGAAAAAAACTTAAAAACCGCTTCCCAACACACAAATTGTGCCTCTTCAATCCACGGATCGCGTAGGCTTTTTGGTCGTCCGAAGGTTGCACTTACCGTTTAAGCATATCAAGACCGGAATGTCCTAGCAAATCGAAAGGCACCTTCACCTCCGACCGTCTTAAGGCCGCATAGTTAGCGTTATTGAGTCTGAAACAAAAGTTTTGGTCCCAAGTCACGAGTTTGTCGATAGAAGCAACGCCCGCCCGATGACAAACATTGATGGAAGAATTTACGCTTCAAAGGCAGGTCCCATACAGGGTACGACAAGTCCTGGGCGAGCGACGATGTTTCGAGGTCGAAGACGATTTCCGCGCCAACATGGCTTCGAAAAGGGCGTGATCTTTTCCGTCCCTTCACGATCATTCTCGGTGGACACCGGCGGCGACCTCTGCCGCGGGTTGGAACAATGCGATGAATGTCCCGCTCCACGACTGTTCCCGGAACGGAATCGCATAAAACTCTAGCGTCGTCAGAACTCTCAAATAGAATACCCTTGAGGAGCCTAGGACGGAACCCAACCTTGAATCGGTCGAATATGATGAACAATGGGCACGCTGGGTTGTTAAACTGACTACCAATGCTAGTTACTTCGGAGGTCAAGCGTAAAACCAGCATCACTCCGCGATCCTTGTCGGAGTCGTATTCGCCATGTCTACGACCTTGGGTGGTGTGCTTTGGACTCGGGCGTTCTCGTTCGTTTTAGTTATCCCGTTTGTTTACTGATTTCTTCGGCTCGGCGGAGATGCGTCGAGCACATTAAGAATCATGCAAGAGCCTTTTCCGCAATTTGGGAACGGGAGACAAGTTGACAGAAATTGTAAGGTCTGCGACTCGGACTAATTTGAGCACCGCTGCACGCCCGTCAGGTGCCAACAGCTACCGCTACTTTGAAGATTGGAGCGGGAGACGAGGGTCGAACTCGCGACTTCGACCTTGGCAAGGTCGCGCTCTACCACTGAGCTACTCCCGCATGGCAAATGATAATTTTAGCGTTTGCGGCGTCTTTGTCAAGCTACTGCTGAACGGTTATGTCCTTGAGAAAGCTCCAATCGCCGCTCGGGTTGATCTTGATGTTTCCGATGCGGCGGTTCGACACGACAATGTTCGCCGGATACCACAGCGGCAGCAGCGGAAGGTCAGCGCTGACCAATTCCCACGTTTTACCATAAAGCTTCGCAGCCTTGGCCTTGTCGGTTTCGTTGATCGCCTCTTCAACCGTCTTGTCGACGTCCGGATTTTGGTAGTGGCTCCGGTTACAGCAAGATACGCCCGGCCCCGGGATCTTAGTCGAACTGAACAGATCACGAAGAAAGATCGGGTCTTGGTTACCGCCGACCCATACACCCGTGTAGATGTTGAACTGTCCCTGAGCCACCTGCTGGCGCGCCGTCTGGACCTCTAAAGTTTCGATCCTGACATTCAGGCCAATGTCAGTGAGAGCATTCTGTATGACCTGAGCATACTGGGTAACCGCGAGATTTCCCGAGCCGTATTTGAAGACGATCTCCTCGTTCTTGTAGCCAGCTTCCTCAAGAAGGTGCCTTGCCTTCGCCGGATCAAAGTTATATTGGGTTCCTTGCGTATATGCCCACGACTGCGCAGGCAAAATCGAATCGGCAACCTTGGCCTGATCAAAAAGAAGTTCTTTGACAATTTTTTGACGGTCGATAGCGTAGCCAATAGCTTGTCTAACCTTCGCGTTATTTAAAGGAGCGGCCTGTGCGTTAAAGACAAGATACTGGATGTTGGAACCATCCGTTTGCTCTACCTTAAGCGTTGCACTGGAATTGAAGGATCGGAGGGTATCCGGCGAGATATTGTTAGGGTTGGGTGCTATGTCTACGCCGCCGGTCTGAAGCTCCGCCTGAAGGGAATTGGCATCCGTCACCGTCTTGATCCGGAGCTTTTGGACTTTCGGAGCACCATCCCAATAATCGGGATTTGCCGCAAACTCAACGATATTCTGCGATGCGTCAAAATTTACGAACTTGAACGGACCGGTTCCTACCGGATTGTCCTTTTGCTGGTCAGCCGATCCCTGGGGGATTATTGGAATCGCTACCAGGTTTGAAAGAAGCTGATTACGCAGGGCAGGGCGGCCTACTGTGAACACCACGGTTTTAGCGTCGGGTGTTTCGATAGAAACTATTTGCGGGACACTTTTTGTTTTTTGGGCGTCACCGGTTTTGGCAGCAGCGTTCGCATTCGTCGCCGCAGGCTGAGTGGGAGTCGGCGGAGCGTCCGTCTTGCCGATTGGCACACTGTCGAAGAATGCTCCCGACTTGAAACTCTTGCTGGCGAAGAGCTGTTCGAAGGTATACTTGACATCCGCGGAGGTGAATTCCTTTCCGTTATGGAACTTCACGCCGTCCAAAAGCTTAAAGGTAATGGTTTTGCCATCCGGAGAAGTTTGTATTTCCTTCGCCAGTTCCCCGATATAGTCAAAGTTCGCGTCCTTCTTGACCAGCGAATTGAACATCAGGTTGCGGACCCGCTCCGCTGCCGCGTCCGACGCTGTAGAGGTCAGCGTGTCAAACGCCGTGAATTTTTCGGGAAGGGCGACTGTGACGTATTCAAGGTTCGTACGTCGACAATTGGTAGCGGCAGCGAGAATAGCAATGCAAACAAAACCTAATAAAAATAGACGCAAAACGTGTCCTCCGTTTTTCCTAGTTTAAGCGGGCGTTAATTTTCGCGATCCGGTCGGAGAGGGAACCGAGTCGGGTCTCGTCGAAGGCGATAGGCTCTGAGAGTTTGTCTTTTGCCGCGGCAATTCGGACGAGTGATTCGTTTAACCTCTCTTCCGTGATCTCGCCGGACGAAACCGCGGCAGAAACGGCATTGAATCCATCGTAAATCGAATCGAGCCCTGCGCATATTGCCAGCATGTCGGCACCGGCGCTGATAGCCATCTTACAGGCTTGGCCGATTCCATAACTTTTCAATATGGCGCCCATTTCGAGATCGTCAGTTAGGACAAGGCCGGAAAAACCCAGCTCGCCCCTAAGAAGGCCTGAAATGACGCTTCGGCTAAGCGAAGACGGTAAAAGTTTGCCACTTCGGTCAGTTTCCTGCAAGTCAAGGTTTGGATAACAAGCGTGGGCGACCATGACCGTGCGGGAGTCATTTTCGGCAAGCATTTTACGATATGGGAACAGGTCCTTTTCTTCAAATTCGGTTTGAGCCACCCCTACGACAGGCAGCTCATCGTGCGAATCCACCTCCGATGCCCCAAGCCCAGGAAAGTGCTTTAAGCAACCGCCAATGCCATCATTCTCGAGAGCTCCGAGAAAGGCTTCAGCAAGTTGAACCACTTGCTCTGCTGATCGCCCGAAAGTTCTTGAATACAGCCCATTTGATGTACTAGACCGTTGTGCATCCATTACATCAACGACAGGCGCAAAGTCCATGTTGAAGCCGAGTATGCGTAGAGCAACAGATATTATCTCACCCATCTCCCGGGCGTCTTGCTGGGTATTGATCTTGTTTACCGCGGGCGCCGGACCGAGAAGGCGTCTAAGCCGGTCAACCATTCCACCCTCTTGATCAATACTTAAGAATGGTTTAACTGGTGAGAGTTCACGGAGTTGTTCAAGTAGATGTCTTGTCTGGGACGAGTCCTTTATATTGCGGGCGAAGAGGCACACTCCGCCCGGCGCGACGTCCGTCAAAAGGCGTCCAGTCGTTTCGTCGACCTCTGGCCCCGGAAGGCCGATAAAGAAAAGTTGGCCGACCCGTTCAAGGAGTGTTAGCGAATTAATTGATTCTAAAGCAGTTAGCATCTTGGGGCAACCTGATAAATTAGATCAACAGTGGGCGAAGCGACCTTTTACGTAGGACCTTAGGCTGCAATTCACACGATCTTTCGTTTCATTTCGGCCAGGATCTTCTTGGCATCAGTCTCATTGATCGATTCGACATTCAGCGAACGTAGCTGATCGACGACGCCCTCATTCGAGATCGCAAAGAGAGAAACTTGCGAGGCCGCTCGTTGGGCCGCAGCCTTGCCGAGCCCCGTTGACTTTTCGTCGGCGAATACAGCGAGTTCATATTTCTCCAATTTTTCAAGGACCTCCTTTGCTCGCTCGATGATTTTGGCGGGCAGTCCGGCCAGCTTACCGACAGCGATGCCGTACGATTTGGAAGCCTTACCTTTCTGCAGCTTGTGAAGAAAGACAACATCGCCATTCTTTTCGGTCGCCGTCAACTGATAGTTTTTCGCGCCGGGGAGATTTTCGGCAAGCTCGGTAAGCTCATGATAGTGCGTTGCAAAAAGGGTCTTTGCCGAATGCTCCGGCGAATTGTGAATGTACTCAGCTACAGCCCAAGCGATCGACAAGCCATCAAAAGTCGACGTTCCGCGCCCGATCTCGTCGAGCAGGATCAGGCTACGAGGCGTTGCATTATGAAGAATTGCCGCAGTCTCCGTCATCTCAACCATGAACGTCGATCGTCCAGAGGCAAGATCATCCGACGCTCCGACACGCGTCCAAATACGGTCGAGGACCGGAAGTTTGGCCGACGTGGCCGGCACGAACGATCCGACCTGAGCAAGGATTTGGATCAACGCGATCTGCCGCAGAACGGTTGACTTGCCGCCCATGTTGGCTCCAGTGATTATCAACAATCGATCGGTCGAGTTGTTGAGATACATGTCGTTCGGGATAAATTCCGAATTCAGCGATGCCTCGACGACCGGGTGGCGCCCGTTCTTGATCTCGATCTCATCATGGTCGTGCAGCACAGGACAAACAAGGTCCCGTTTAGATGATGCTTCGGCAAGTGCAGATAAAGCGTCGAGCGTGGCCAGAGCTCTGGCTGTCGCCTGGAGGTGTTTCGTTTCCTCTCGAACTCGAAGCCTTATCAGGTTGAATTGCTCGGTCTCGAGCTTGATGATCTGCTCTTCAGCGCCGAGCACCTTGCGTTCCCATTCCTTGAGCTCTGTCGTTGTAAACCGTTCGGCGTTTGCTAGTGTCTGTTTGCGTTCGTAATCATCCGGCACATTAGCGAGATTGCCCTTGGTTATCTCAATATAATAGCCGAAGACGTTATTGAACCGGACCTTAAGGTTACCGATTCCGGTCCGCTCCTTTTCCTTTTCCTCGAACGAGGCGATCGTCTGTTTTCCCGAACGCGAGATCGATCGGAGTTCGTCGAGTTCCGCGTTGAATCCAT
>JBDTXM010000161.1:0-8841 GCA_040006215.1 Acidobacteriota bacterium | reverse complement strand
TGGGGAACTTCGAATCCGGTAATGCTTCGTGATGCCGATTTTGGGATCGTTCGCCTCCGCGCATTTGGTGCATACAGCCTGCGTGTTTCAAATCCGGCCGAATTCATCAAGCAGATAACGGGAACAAATGCCCAATTTCAAACCGAGGATATTGAAGGACAGCTCAAACGCTCGATCGTCACCGAATTTTCGGACGCTATCGGCGAACTAAAGATCCCTGCTCTCGACCTTGCCGCCCAATATAAAGAAATGGGCGAGACCATCCGCGGCAAGATCAATGAGGATTTCTCCGATTGGGGGCTTGAGGTCACTAAGTTTTTTGTCGAAAACATCAGTCTTCCTCCCGAAGTCGAAGCCGCGATGGACAAGCGTGCTTCTATGGGAGCACTCGGCGACGCTCAAAAATACATGCAGTTTCAAGCCGCGGACGCTCTTCGCGATGCCGCACAAAACGAGGGCGGCGGCGCGGGACTCGGCGCGGGGCTTGGTGCTGGATTCGCGGTCGGCGGCCAAATGGCGAACGTGTTCGGCCAACAGGCGCAAGGGGCCGGCGGGGGCGGAGCAGCCGCTGCAACGGTTCCATGTCCTGCCTGCGGTAAGGCTAATATTCCCGGAGCAAAATTTTGCGCTGAATGCGGCGGCAAGATGGAGATCGCGCAAGTTCCCTGCGTAAAATGCGGCGCGAACCTTCGCGAGGGAGCCAAGTTCTGCTCGGAATGCGGTTCGACCCAGGAAAAAGCGAAATGCGCGAACTGCCAGGCCGAGCTTGCCCCCGGTGCCAAGTTTTGCCCCGACTGCGGGACAAAAACGGAACCAGCTGTCTAAGCGGACAAACTAGTAGGTTCGGTGGTAAAAGGGGGCTCTTCCCTTTTTTTCGATCTTCGGCGAATTAGGACGCTCCGTCAACCCCGTCTCTTCACGGACGGCCCGCCAGTTGGCCGAGATGACTCCGCAGAGAACCGTTCTCCAATCGGGTGTCCGAAGCGGTTTGCATTCGAGATGTCTGGAAACTATATCGACTCAATAGGACCATAAGCGTATGAGGAGCCAAAGGTAAAAGACTTCCGCCGACCCGTTCTTGATTTGGCATTAGGATCAACGCATTCGTTCCATCAAATGTGCCTATTCGTTCCCCCGTGTGCATAACGAAAGCATTTTGAATGGACGCCTGATTCATTGACCTGCTTGTGGTTACCTCGCCGAACGCTACATAGTCCGTTATTGATGGACCGTCCGGGCCGGCAGATCGCTCCAGTCGCTCAAGATATGCGATTACCGCTCCCGAATTTGGATTTCCGCGTAGTTCGGACCGCGTCTGGCTGACGAAATTGTTCCATTCGCGCCTGCTGCGGGCTCCGGGCGAATCGACAAACGACCCTCCGTCGCCAAGTGGCGGTCGATTTCCGCTGGGACTTGCAAGTGGTGCAATACGGACTGCAGTACCTAAACGGTTAAGCCCAGCGTGATGCATCGCCTGATCCGCGCACCGTTTGAGCGATGAAAAAGTGGGCCCGTTCGGATCGATGTGACCGTCTGCCTGAGGACCAATACGAAGCTGTTGAAATACCAAGATCGCCTGGTAAAGTGAATCACTGCAAATTCCGTCGATCAGGTGGTCCCGATGTGTTCCCCCGGTACCGCCCTCGCTTGTCGGTATACAATTAAGATAAGTTCTTACTAATTGTTGATCTATGACCCGGTTTTGACAGTTTCGATCCTGCCGTCGCCCTACTGATGCTGAAATATCCATTCTTAGACTCCTGTTGACTTCGATAGATGGCCGGCATTACTCACAGAAAGTTTCTTCTTCGCCTTGCTGTTACAATGCTATCCTGCTTCCTTAACATCCCGGCCCGGCTGTAGACACGATTTTTAATCTTAGTTTGCAGAGATATCCATAGGTTGTATGTCAATTGAATCTCAATTCAATATCAACTCCGTTAACACCAGTAGTGACAAGGTTTATGAGTTTAGCGGATTCCGTGTCGATTGCTCGCATCTGATGCTTTACCGAGGGGGAGTTGACGTAGATCTGGCTCCTAAAGTTGTTGAGACTCTTATAGCTCTGGTAAAAAGGTCCGGTGAAATAGTTTCCAAGAAAGAACTGTTTGAAACACTCTGGAAAGATTCGTTTGTCGACGAATCGAATCTTACGCAAAACATTTATTTGTTGCGCAAAATTCTTGGCGACAGAGCCGACGGAATGCCGCTGATCGAGACATTTCGCCGCCGAGGTTATCGCTTTAACGGCGATCTAGTCGTTACTCACGACGGCGCGAGCAGCTCGGCGTTGACCAACGAAAGCCTCCGCCACGATGCGCGGAGGGGAAAGTTTGCGGTGATTTCGCTTCTGTTCATAGCCGCGGCTGGCGCCTTGATCACGTGGCTCGTTTTTTTTCGCTCCGCTCCGCGTCCCGAAACGGCAACGGCAGGCAATATTTCGCTTACGCGTCTGACCCGCCAGTCGAATGTTTACTTTCCAACCCTTTCGCCGAATGGCAGGCTTCTCGCCTTTAGCGTGATCGAGGGCGATGGTAATAGTTTGTGGCTAAAGGACATGACAACGGGCGAGGCCCGGATTTTTCTACCCAAGGTCGTAAAAGGTTATCGCGGCATCCAGTTCGCGCCGGATTCCCAAGATCTCTATTTTGTCAGTTCGGAAAACGTGCTGGAACGGATCGGGATAGCGGGGGGCGATCCGCGAGAGATCCTTCAACACGTGCCAGATCCTTTCGCAATCTCACCTGACGGGGCTCAGATTGTATTCATGCGGGGAACGGACCTTATTCTCGTAGGAACGGATGGAACCAACGAGCGGGTGCTGGCCGCTCGAAATGGCGAATCGCGGTGGTTTTCGGCGAGCACATCCGCACCGGGCTGGTCACCAGACGGATCGACTGTCGTGGTTAGCGGAGGCTATGTTGAATTAGGAAAGAAACATACCGATTTAGTTCGGATCGATGTAGGAACCGGTGCAGAACAGCGGATCTCGACGCCCGACTGGCCGCAGATCGGTGACACGGCCTGGGTCAACGCAGATTCGCTGCTAGTAACCGCCCGGGAGAACGCCGGAGCACCGTCGCAGATCTGGCAGATATCCCTTTCGGACGGTGCCGTTCGGCGGATCACAAATGATCTTCATTCCTACGAGCGACTGAGTTTGAGTGCCGACCGCCGATCGCTCGCTACGACCCAGCACGTTGGCGGAAGTAATATTTGGATGGGCGTAATAGGTGACAGAAGCGACTTAAGGCAGATCACCTTTAATGAGGCAGAGATAGTAGGAAGGGCCGGCCTGGCGTTTCTGCCGGATGGACGGGTCGTTTACGCGTCGCCTTCCAGCGGAAATATGGATCTATGGATCATGGATCCGGGTGGGACCGGACAGCGACAATTAACCTCTAATTTTGGAGACTGGAACGGCCGGCAGGCGGTAACACCGGATGGCAAATCTGTCGTTTTTGTCTCGACCAAAACCGGCGGGCGCGCGATCTGGCGAATGTCACCTGACGGAAGTGACCCAATTCAGCTCACTAGGGGAAAAGGAGAGGATCACCCGGCGGTCTCGAGTGACGGTAAAACGGTCTACTACGACGACTCGGAGAATTCGGTTTCTGCGGTCTGGAAGATCCCCGTTGGCGGCGGCGTGCCGGAACAGGTATCTGGCGATTATGATGCATCCAACCCAGCAGTTTCACCCGACGGGAAATATCTGGCATTTATCTACGCTGAAAAGCTACAGAAGGGTAAGGCAACCCTGTGTGTCATGGACCTCCAAAGCAGGGACATAACGAAACATTTTGATGCGTCTCCCTTTCGTCAGGTTCTTCGGTGGACAGCCGATTCTAGATCGATCGTCTACATTGCCGACAGTTCCCCAAATCTATTCGCTCAACCCATCGATGGCAGTGCTCCGTCGCAATTGACGTTCTTCGATCTGGAAGAGACTTGGAACTTTGCACTCTCGCGGGATTCTAAAGATCTGGTCGTCGCGCGTGGCAATTCCGCTGCCGAGGCCGTTCTGATCAGCAATCTCCCATAAATATGGCGGCTACGATTTTCCATGCGTCCAAGGTAATATTGGATCAACGAATATTTCGTTTAGGGAGCGATATGGCAATAAGTCCTGAACTTTTAGAAATTCTACGTTGTCCGAAATGCAAATCGAAGGTTGAGATGACCGACGACAAGAGCGGCCTTAGGTGTCAAAATGAAGAGTGCAATCTCGTATATCCGATCCGTGATGAGATACCGGTAATGCTTGTGGAAGAAGCGCGGGTCGATAACTAGTGGCCGGTGAGATCGATTGGTCAAAAGTGCGGCGTGTTCTCGTCGTCAGGCTGCGGTCGATAGGCGACACCGTTTTGGCCACGCCTTCGCTGATCGCATTAAAGAAATTTATCCCGGAAGCGGAGGTCGATATTTTACTCGAGGATTGGGTTGCACCCGTCCTCGATGGTTTTCCATTCGTCGATAATGTGATCACGGTCGGCAAGAGCGGACGCGAGCGGCTGCAAACTGCCTGGCAGATCAGGCGTAGAGGCTACGATGTCGCGTTCAATCTGCACGGCGGAACCACCGGGACTTTTTTTGTTGCGGCCAGCCGTGCCCGTCATCGTGTCGGCTACACTGAATACCAATATTCCTTTCTTTACAGTCATTTGCTGACATCCGCGGCGGATTTTTGGCACAGACCGGACCTACATTCGGCAGAACAGCAAACCGCATTGTTAGGCTTTGTCGGCGTTCCAGTAGAGACTCGACAAAAGACACATCTTGCCGTTACGGATATCGCGATTCAGTCGATCGATGAGCGGCTTTCAAAATCCGCGTCGGGGGATTCGCTTATCGGATTTGCTCTCCTCCATCCGGCCGCAGCGTTTGCCACGAAGCAATGGTCAACCGAGAATTTTGCGCGAACGGCGGAATTCCTGTACGAAAAAGGCATAAGCGTGGTAGCCATCGCCGCAAAAAGCGAGACCGCGGTGCTGGAAAGGCTGACTGCCCAGTCCGACGTTCCGATGGTCACCTTTAACGATCTTTCACTGCCTGAAATTACCGCTCTCGCATCAAAAGCGAAGCTGTTTGTCGGCAACGACTCGGGAATCGCCCACATCGCCGCCGCAGTAAGCACACCCTCCGTCGTGATCTTCGGCTCCTCCAACCGCAACAATTGGCGCCCATGGACCGACGCCCCGAATGAGGTCGTTTTCGAGCCATTTGCCTGTCAACCCTGTCCCGGTTACGAATGCAAGGTCTACGGTGACCCGAAGTGCATCCTGGCCGTTCGCCCGGAAGGCGTTTTCGCCGCAATTGAACGAATATTAGCGGCTAGGTGATATTTGAGATCGATCGTGCCGATTCGGTCGTCATTTTGGTGAAAGGTTCGGTTGAGATGGCTGAGATGGAGAGACATGGCCCGAAATGGGATTTCCTGCGGAAAGGTGGTCATATCCGCTAACCTGTAGGTCATATTCATATCCTGTCTGGTCATATCGACATGCAGATTGGTTCGGCCGGAACCTTCCCGTCTTTCTTGACTGAATACACCCAAACCAGTATTATTCATAGTTTCGACTCTTGTGGGCGAAGTGTGTCTATATGTTCGAATCGCTGTCCGATAAACTTAAGAAAACGCTGAAAAATCTGCGTGGGCAGGGGAAATTGACCCCTGAGCATGTGGACGCAGCTCTTCGCGAGATCCGGATGGCTTTGCTCGAGGCTGACGTTAACTACAAGGTCGCAAAGGATTTTGTTGAATCAGTAAGGTCAAAAGCCGAGGGTCAAGAGGTCTGGCAAGGACTCAATCCACACGAACAGGTGGTCAAGATCGTCTATGACGAGCTCGTATCCTTAATGGGCGGAACCTCATCGCGGCTTGTTTTTACCAAGCAGATCCCGAATGTCGTAATGATCGTCGGCCTCCAAGGTTCAGGTAAAACGACTTCGACCGGAAAGATCTCGAAATGGCTCGCCGACAATCAGGAACGAAAGCCGCTTCTGGTTTCCGTTGACGTTTATCGCCCCGCAGCTCGTGAGCAGCTCCGTGTTGTAGGCGGAGCGGTCGGAGTGCCTGTGTATCAGGACAAAGAGACCAACGACCCGCTGACGCTTGTGCAGGGTGCGATGAAGCAAGCCCAGGAATTGGGTTTTGACACCTTGATGATCGACACGGCTGGCCGTCTTCATATTGACGACGAGCTGATGGTCGAGCTTGAGCGGATCAAGGCCGAAACGAAACCGATCGAAGTATTGTTTGTCGCCGACGCGATGACCGGGCAAGATGCGGTCCGCTCCGCAGAAGTTTTTCACGAACGTGTCGGGATAACAGGAGTCGTTCTCACAAAAATGGACGGCGATGCTCGCGGCGGTGCGGCTCTTTCGATCAAACAAGTCATCGGCCAGCCGGTCAAATTCGTCGGTGTCGGTGAAAAATACGACGCGATCGAACCGTTTTATCCGGATCGTGTTGCCCAGCGAATACTCGGAATGGGCGACGTTTTGACACTGATCGAAGAGGTTCAGGGCAAGATCAGCGAGCAGGATGCCCAGGCCCAGCTCCTGAAAATGACGCGTAACCAGTTTACGCTCGAAGATTTTCGCGGCCAGCTTGGGCAGTTCAAAAAGCTCGGTTCGATGTCGAAGCTGATGAAAATGCTGCCGGAACAAATGACCGGCGGAATGCAGTTGTCGGATGAGCAGTCATCCGAGGTCGATTCGCAAATGAAACGGACCGAGGCGATCATTGATTCGATGACGGCGCAGGAGCGTCAAGGAATTAAAGCCCTCGACGCGAGCCGCAAGACGCGCGTCGCCCAAGGTTCAGGTTCAACAATTGCCGAAGTCAACCAGCTTCTCCGTCAGTACGAGCAGATGAAAAAGATGATGGCCCAGATGAACCGCGGCGGCTTGCTCGGCGGCCTGGGCAAAAAGATGATGGGCGGCCTCGCGGGCGGGTTGGGCGGAATGCTCGGCGGCAGCGGCGGTTTGGGCGGCCTCGGCGGAATGCTAGGCAGCGGAATGGATGACGATGGCGACGCCAACGGTTCGGCATCGACCAAGATAAAGAAAAAGAAAAGGCACAAGAAGAAAAGATAATGGGATCGTGAATCGTATTCAGGAATTGCTCGATTTACGATGTAACATCCACGGAGAGAATATGTTAGCAATCAGTTTGATGAGAATGGGCGCTAAGGGGAAACCTTTTTACCGCCTGGTGGTAAAGGAAAAACGCTCAAAGCGTGACGGAAAATATCTTGAAAATCTCGGCACCTATGACCCCATGGTCAATCCGGCTGAGGTCAAGATCAATCACGATCGAGTCCAATACTGGATCGGCGTTGGCGCAAAGCCGACCGAAACGGTTGCGAGCCTGATCAAGAACAACCCGGCGGCGCCGGTCGAGTCAGTCTAGCAGGTCTAGAAAGTTTAGGAGGCAATGAGGCAAGAGTCTTTTAGACTGGCCAACCTGTCGAGACTCAAAAGAGATGAAAGAAGCTGTCGAGAGAATTGTCAGATCGCTGGTCAGTGAACCGGATGCCATCGAGGTGGCGGAATCATCCGACGGCAAGAATGTTCGTATCGAGGTTCGTGTCGCTCACGGCGATTACGGACGTCTGATCGGACGCGAGGGCCGCACGATCAAAGCGATTCGAAGCGTTCTTTTCATGGCCGGTCAGAAGCAGGGCAGGCGATTTCACCTGGATCTCCTCGAAGATTGACCGTATGGCAGGCATGGGGGCTTGCCGCGGACCTCAATGGAAGAACTCGTCGCAATCGCCAGGATCGTTCGTCCCCGGGCTTTGCGGGGCGAGGTCGTCGCCGAGATGCTGACCGATTTTCCCGATCGTTTCGAGCGTCTCAAAGAAGTTATTGCCGTGTTCCCGGATGGAACGCGAGCTGGATTGAAAATTGAAGAGCACTGGTTTCAGAAGCAACGCATTATCTTGAAATTCGCCGGATACGATTCGATCGAGAGTGTCGAACCATTACGGGAGGCTGAAATTTGTATTAGCGAAGCCGATGCGGTCGAGCTTGGCGACGGTGAGTATTTCGACTGGCAATTGTCCGGTTGCCGAGTCACGACCGTAGATGGAAGCGATATCGGCGAGGTCAGCGGAATTATGCGAACCGGCGGCACTGAGTTACTTTCGGTCACGGGTCCGGAAAAAGAGTTTTTGATCCCGTTCGCCGAATCGATCTGCCTTGAGGTCGATATTGAAAAGAAAAGGATCGTGATCGATCCGCCCGAAGGTCTTCTTGAATTTTAGATTTCGGATCGAAAGATCGAAGATCGCGAATCTAAAATGAGAATCGACGTTCTAACAATTTTTCCGGAATTTTTCGGACAGGTCTTTGATTTTGGAATAATCCGCCGGGCAAAACTCGCAGATATCGTCGAGATCAATGTTCACGACATACGCGAGTTTGCAGTTGACAAGCACAGGATGGTCGATGACCGGCCATTCGGCGGCGGCGACGGAATGGTGCTGAAGCCGGAACCGATCTTTGCGGCGGTTGAATCGCTGCTGGGAGCCAGCGATAAGACGTCGTATCTCGCTGGAACGAAGGTCGTCCTCCTTTCGCCGCAGGGCCAACCGTTCGAGCAGGTAATTGCTTCGGAATTTGCGGAAACGCTTGATCATCTTGTTTTGATCTGCGGACGCTACGAGGGAGTCGATGAACGGGTCAACGAAACGCTTGTCTCCCAAGAGATCTCGATCGGCGACTACGTTCTCTCGGGCGGTGAGCCGGCTGCCGTGGTTGTGGTGGATGCGTTAGTAAGATTGCTGCCCGATGCTTTGGGCAGCGACACTTCGGCCGGAAACGATTCGTTCTCGA
>JBDTXM010000160.1:0-8854 GCA_040006215.1 Acidobacteriota bacterium | reverse complement strand
TCCGATTTTTGGCCTTGGCTGTGACCACGTAGTTCAGCCAGTCGCGAGAAGGTTTCGAGTTGGCGGTGGTCAAGATCTCGACAACATCGCCATTTTGGATCTCGGTCTTGATCGGTACTATTCGGCCATTGACCTTGGATCCGGTGCAGGTGTCGCCTACTTCGGAATGGATCGCATACGCAAAATCAAGCGGTGTCGAACCCCGCGGCAGTTGGATCACCTTGCCCATCGGGGTGAATGCGTATACGTCCTTTGGAAAAAGGTCGAGCTTTAGCGATTCGATAAAATCTTCGGAGTCGACATTCTGCTCGGTCGTCTCGACCAGCGGCAAAAGGAGCTTTTCAACGGTCTTTCGAAGCTCATCAAGGCTCTCATCGTCCTCACGGACGCCGAGCTTGCTCTCCTTGTATTTCCAGTGAGCGGCAACACCTTCTTCAGCGATCCGGTGCATGTCCTCTGTGCGGATCTGCACCTCAAATGGCTGCCCGCCGTCGCCGATCACGGACGTATGCAGCGACTGATATAAATTGTCGCGGGGAATGGCGATCCAGTCGCGGAAGCGGTCCGGCACCGGCGTCCACATATCGTGGACCACGCTCAATGCAAGATAACAATTCTTGCGGTCGTTGGCGGTGATTATGCGAGCGGCTATCAGGTCATAAACCTGCTCGATCATCAGCTTGCGCTTCTTTAATTTGCGCCACAGCGAGTAGAGACGCTTAACCCGCCCTTGGATCTCGACGAAAGGGACCTCGTTTGTTGTGAGGTTTTCCGAGATCGATGATTTGATCTTTTCGAGGATCGCCTCAAGTTCCGGACGGCGGGCATCGACCTCCTTGGACAAGCGTTTGTATTCCTCGGGATGTAAGTTCTGAAACGAAAGGTCCTCAAGCTCGCCGCGAAGTTTACCCATACCGAGGCGGTGGGCGATCGGGGCATAGATGTCGAGCGTTTCCTGCGATATGCGGGCCCGTTTTTCGGGTTTGAGATACTGCATCGTCCGCATGTTGTGCAGGCGGTCGGCGAGCTTGATCAACACGACGCGAACGTCGGTGATCATGGCAAGGACCATCTTGCGAACGTTTTCAGCTTGCTGCCGCTCTTTGGATAAATTGCTGATGTGGGCGATCTTGGTGAGGCCGTCGACGAGACGCGTGATCTCAGGGCCAAAATAGGAATTGATAGTATCGAGATCGACAAGCGTGTCTTCGACGACATCGTGGAGAAGGCCGGTAGAGACGCTAACCTCGTCGAGCCGCATATCGGCCAGTATGTCGGCGACCTCGAGCGGGTGAACTAAGTATGGCTCGCCCGAGGCCCGCGTCTGGCCGCGATGATGTAGCGCAGAGAAAAGGTAGGCACGCCGTATCAGATCAATGTCTGCCTTCGGCCTGTTTGCCTCGACCTTTTCTATTACGTCCTCGATCCGGATCATTCGAACCTATTCCTATTTGTTATTTTACATTCTTTGGGAAAGGCGGGGCGAGAAAATAGTTACTGCCACGACCGCCTCGTTTTAGAAAAGAAAAGGTGATGCGGAATATCAAATTCACGCATCACCGCTTCTTTTTCAAAAGACTGATTACTTCTTGTTGGCGTTAGCAGCGGCTCCCTTTTCGGCCTCTAGCTTCGCTGCCGTTCGATCGTCGATCTCGGTCTGAACCTTGCGAACGACGTCACTGAGCTCCTTAAAGCCGTTTTTCGCGGCTTCTGAATCCGTCTTGAGCTTGTCGGCGTCGGCTGTCTTGCCGTCCATCTCGGCGGCCCGCATCGCCTGGATCAGAAGACTGGCTCGATACGAGCGAACCGATTCAAACGACTTTAATATCTCGCTGTAAAGAGCCAATTGAACGTCGCTGGCTGCTTTTAGATCGAGTTTAGTAGCATTCTTTACCAAGTCTGGTTCGAGGGCGACAGCCTGATCGATAAGCTTCATGCCCTGATCGACACACTCTTTAAGCTTTGTAAAATCTTCAGGCTTTTGCGGCTTTACGAATTGAAAAGTGTCCTTGCCGTCCTTCTTTACCGTTTTCTTAGTCTGCTCGGTGTCTGTAATGTCGTTGGCGCACGTGTTAAGTTTGCCCGACAAAGCACTTAAGGAACGAGCTCTGGCCGTTTCGGGGTACTTAGCGTCACCAGCTACCGAGGTAAGCCATTCCTTTGCTGCATCGGACTGTTCGAGATTCTCGTTCAAGCTCGCAATGGCGCTGGTGGTACTGTCAATTGCGTTTAAAGAACCGAGGTATCGGGCCTGTTCCGCGGGTGTATTTGGAGACCTATCATAGGCCGCCTTCGTGTCCGCGAGGTCCTTTAACGACTGCGGCAGGCTCTTTTTGTATTCAGCCAAGGCTTGCTGAGCATACTCCTTGTGCCCTCGGTCACCGATATACATCGAGTGCAGTGTCCGCGCCAGTGACAGCTGAGCTGTTCGCCCCTCCAAGCTGTTTCCATCACGGTCGCGGTTTGCAGCTGAGCGGAAAAGGCTTTCCGCCTCAGCGAATTTTCTGTCCTTGTAGGCCTTAGACCCATCGACCAGGTCCTTCCTGGCCATGATCTGACTATAGAACCCGCAGCTTGATCCCAGTAAAACAGTTACAGCTATTAAGACAATTATCCCGAAACGAGACGATCTCATCATTTGACTCCATTCTATCGCCGGAAAGAAGCACACAAGCTATTTCTAGCCCGCCCGTCATTTCCATGGGCGCAATATTAATTCTCTAAAGAATCGACCTGCAAACCTATCGGACTGGCCCCAGCGGATTTCGCCGCATCAATGACCCTGACTACCTCGCCATACTTAACAGTAGGAGACGACTTGATAAAGATGGTCTTCTCGATCTCGTTAGTGCCTTCCCGAAACACACCGTTCTGTTCCCGAGCCTTAAAGATCTCATCGAGCTTGGATGTCAGAGCACTGGCATCCGAAACATCACCGGCGTCCTGATTATTGAGCGTGACCTTCTTGGTATTCTTGTCGATAGCGACGACAAGCGTAAGCGGGTTAGGCTTAACATCGACCTGCGGCTGGTCTTTCGGCTCCGCAGGCACCTTAGCCTCAAAACGATGCGGTTTCAGGGGCGTAATGACCATGAAGATGATCAACAGCACTAAAAGCACGTCGATAAGCGGCGTAACGTTGATCCGTGGGACCGCCCCCACGTCGCCGCCCGGATTTGACATTGACATACAACAACTCCTGTAAAGCGTCCGCCGCCAACCGCCGCGGGGCTATTCTATTTCGTTTTATCGACGCCCTTCTTCTGGTCAGCAACGAGGCCTATCTTGTCGATATCCTGCTTGCGGATCGTCTTGATCGCTTCGACGACTCGGCCATAGTCAACGTCAACGCCGCTCTTGATGTAAACAATTCGCTTTTCGGGGGTCTTACCTTCCATCATCTTCTTGATCTTGTCACCAAGAGCATCGAGAGGATATTGTTCCTTACCGATATAAAAATTGTTGTTATCCGGAATTGCTATGACGACTGACGTGTCCTTTGCGATATCGCCGTCCTCGTCAGGGCTTATCATGTCGCGGGGAAGATTAACGGAAACACCCTGCTGGAGGAGCGGCGTGACGATCATGAAGATGATCAACAGCACCAACATCACATCCACCATAGGAGTAACGTTAATTTCCGAGTTATATTCGCTGCTACCGCCTATTTCCATTGACATAGCTATCTATCTCCCTTAAAACCGACAAAGGTCGATCGCTATCCTTTGAGCTGCTTGGAACGCTGTTTGATGAAGTAGTCCACGAGTTCCGAAGCCGAGTTTTCCATCTCGACGCTAAAGCTCGTCACCTTGTTGGTGAAATAGTTGAAGAGCCACACTGCGGGCACCGCTACAAGAATACCGAATGCCGTAGCGACCAAGGCCTCAGCGATAGCACCACCGACGGCACCGATACCGGCAGACTCGTTATTCTTTAAAGCCTGGAACGCACCGATAATACCAACGACGGTACCGAAAAGTCCGACGAACGGAGCGGTCGAACCGACAGTAGCCAACCCGGCGAGGCCGCGTTTCAATTCGGCGGTCTTGACAGCAATTGCTCGCTCAAGCGCACGTTTCGATGCTTCCATTTCGTCAGCCGAAATGTCCGAGTTGCCCTGGTGAGCCGCAAATTCCTTAAGGCCGGACGACACGACCATTGCAAGGTGTGAATCCTTGTGACGGTCACTGATGTTGATGGCTTCGTCGATATTGCTGTTTTTCAAAGCCTGAGCGACTTTCGGGGCGTACTGCCTCGATTGAGCCTTTGCTTTGTTGTATGTCAACCAACGCTCGATACCGATCGCGATCATATAGACCGACATGATCAGAAGTGTGATAATAACGCCCCAACCAGGAATGGTTAAGCTCTTGGCGATATCGTAGATCCCGAACGAAGGTCCTTCGCCCGCAAACATCAAAAGGCCGACTAAAAAGGTCATGGTTTTTCCTCCAGAGAAATCAAAAAATTTTTATGATTGCAGATCTTGTTTAATTGAGAAACGGCCTCGTGTCGGGGCCGTTTCTCAATTTCGTTCTTTACGGAACGAAGTTATATGTAATGATGCCTGACACCTTAACGGCTTGTCCCGAAAGAAGGGTTGGGCTGAAACGAGCTCCCATCGCTGCCGATTTAGCAGCCTGTTGGAGAAGCGGGTGACCGCTGACGGCGGAAGCCGAAACGACCCTGCCACTCTCGTCGATCAGAACCTGGACGCTAACCGATCCCGATGCGCGGACAGCACGTGCTGCAGGCGGATACGGCGGCTTTGGCAGGCTGATCGCCTTTCCGTTCAGCACACCACCTGAAATGGTCTTGGGCGGCTCTTTCTTTTTTATAGGCTCAGGCGGAGGCTCGTCGCCGCCAGTCGGCGCAGTTCCATTTCCGTTACCCCCTCCCGCAGTCAAACCTTTACCGTCAACAACCGTGGTCGGGTCGCGCGAAACATTCTTCGAATCATAATCCTCGTTACCGATCGCTACCTTTCCGAAATTCGGAACGGTCTTCTGCGTCATCTTTTCGACGCTCGGCTTATCCGGAATCTTTGGCGGGGTCATGTCCATGTTCGCAATGAGTTCCTTGCGAAGCGTGACGTCAGGTTTCACTTCCTGCTTTTGTTCCGGCTTGGGTGGCGGCGGTTCATCCTCAGGCGGCGGCGGGGCTACAAGCGTCGAAAGCTCCAGGTCGCCTCCACCCATATCGAACGAATGCGCATATAGGTCGCGTCCCCATAGAAAGAGAACGACAACCACTGCAACGACCATCGTCACCAGCATGAATTCGCTTCGCCTGGTGTTTTCTTTGGCGTTACTCTTGGATTCCACTAATTGGTCAAGCATCTTAAAATTTCCTCCCTTTTTCCGGTGCCATACTAGGTCAAGGGTTACGAAACCTCGCTATTTGGATGTAAAAACCAGACCGACGCGTTGTAATCCATCGACCGTAACTCTAGCTACGACCATGGGATGCGTCGGTTTTTTCGATCTTACGTTTTTCGCCGTTTCATCAAATGAGGGACTCGGACCTTTGCTAGTCGAACATACAAAAGTTCCACGAATTCCGCTCTTTCGAAGAAACAGAAAACCGAACAACCGAACAAAACACTAAATTGACCAGCAACGATATGAAGTCTAAAAGCTAACTCGACGAAAGTCAAGAATAACTCACGTTAAATTCAAGCAAAATATTGATTTTCGAGATGATCGTTCGCGCACGTGCGGCGCGGCTCACGCATCCGATCTATCTCGTTACCGGGCGACGAGCGACCGAGCGGCGCGACGCCGAGGCCATCTTCTGATCCGTTTGCGGGACCAACGCATCCTTGGCCTTTCCTTCTCCGATCTTGCCCTGCCACCAGATGGCGATCGGGCTCGCGATCGCGACAGTCGAATAGCACCCCAGGACCAATCCGACAAGCAGTGCGAGCGAAAAGCTTCTAAGCACTTCACCACCGAATAGTACAAGCGAAAGCACGGAAAGCACGACTAGTCCGGCTGTGATAACCGTTCGCGACAGCGTCTGATTGATCGAATCGTTGGTGATGGTAAACAGCGATCCCTTTCGATCAACACCCAGATTTTCACGAACTCGGTCAAAGATAACGATCGAATCGTTTACCGAGAATCCGACAATCGTCAGCACAGCGGCGATCACTGTCAGATTCACTTCCCACTGGAAGATCGAAAAGAAAGATAGGACCATCAGCACATCGTGGAAAACAGCCAGAACCGCTCCCGCCGCATACGTCCAGTCATAGCGAAACGCAATAAAGAATAGAATTCCGACGAGACCGAGAAGTGTGGCAGTAACTGCCTGATTGCGAAGCTGCGAACCGGCGACAGCTCCCACTGAATCTGTACCGATGATCTTGTAGGCCGTGCCTGGATCGGAGTCGAGGGTCGTGTCGTTCTCGGCTTCCTTTCCAAAATTATCCAACGCCTTTTTAACCAGCATGCGTCCGGCCTGCACCTGGGCCTGGTGGTTCTGCTCGCTCTGGTCCTGCGGTTCGGCCGAGCCTTCGATCAAAGGGATCTTGATGAGGGCTTCGTCAGGCTTGTTCGTCGAAACCTGAATGACCGGATCGGCGACACCAACCCCGTTCAGAGCTGAACGGATATCGGTGTCCGACGGGCGTTCGCGAAATTTCGCGGTCACAACCGTACCGCCCTTGAAATCGACGCCGAGATTAAAAGCATCCGTGCCGCCCGGAGTGTATTGGCGGCCGATAGCCGAAATAAGGCCGGCAAGCATGATAAAGATCGAAACGCTGATAAAGATCTTGCGCTTTCCCAGCCAGTCGACGTGGATATTTTGGAATAAATTGAACATTTCTAAAAAATTGAACCGGACGTTAAATACTCAGCTTCTGCAGATTCGGTCTGAGACTGAGTTCCCAGTTGAAGATCGTTCTTGATACAAATACGGCCGTGAAAAGATTGATCAGCAGACCGAGGATCAGCGTGACCGCAAATCCCCGAATCGGTCCTGAACCAAAGAAATACAAGATCAGCGACGAAATGATCGTAGTAATGTGCGTATCGATGATCGTTACAAAAGCTCGGTCGAACCCCAGACTGATCGATTCCGCAACCCCAAGGCCGAGCCGGAGTTCCTCGCGTATGCGCTCAAAAATAAGGACGTTCGAGTCCACGGCCATACCAATGCCGAGGATAAGTCCGGCGATCCCGGGAAGCGTAAGCGTTGACTTGATCAGCACAAGAGCCGCGATGGTGAGCACCATGTTCATGACGAGGGCCAGGACCGCGTTGATGCCAGCTCCGCGATAGTAGAAAAGCATGAAAACGATAACCAGGGCGAGACCGCCGAGTGATGCTTCCACACCCGCACGGATCGAATCAGCTCCAAGGCTTGGGCCGACAGTCCGCTCTTCCTGATATTCAACCTTGGCCGGAAGCGCACCTGATTTCAGGGTAAGCGAGAGGTCATCCGCCGATGTTTTCGTAAATTTCCCTTCGATCTGCCCCGTGTCGAAGATCTGGCCGTTGATAACCGGTGCAGATTTCACTTCATCGTTCAGGACGATAGCGAGGTACTTTTTAATGTTCTTTCCAGTCCATTCGCCAAATTTCTGACCAGCCGCCGGTTTTAGAAAGAACTCGATCTGATAATCGTTCGGAGCTCCGGTCCTCGACGTCGGACGAGCACCGCTCATCTCACTTCCGTCGATGATCGGCGGTGTTTCAACGATCATCCAATCCTTCGGAGGCTGATTCGGCTGTTTCGGCGTGTTCGGATCGTCATCGCTTTCTCGATGCGGCAAAACCAGTCTGTTTGGCGGTATCGTTCCCCCGAGAGATTGAATGGCGGCTTCCTTGGTCGGAAATGAGTACGGGCCGTCCGCCAGTTTCATTAACATCAATTTCGATGTTTCGCCGATGAGTTTCTTTACGCGTTCAGGATCGTCGACGCCGGGCATCTGCAGTAGTATCTGCCCGGAAGTCTTTGAACCCTGACGCTGAAGGGTAGGTTCCTTGACTCCAAATGCGTTGATGCGGCCTTCGATGATCTTCAGTGCCTGCTCGGTCGCTTCATCCTTCAGGGTGTTTTGGGCTTGGACGGGAAGCGACCAATTGATCGAGGATCCATTGTTGCTCTCGGTCCATGCCGTAAAGTCGACCTTTTTTCGTACCTCATCGATCACCGCCTGGGCCTGGGCAGGATCGGTAAGACTTAGAGTGATCGAATAGTTGCCGTCGGTCGCCACATTCGTAACGCCGCTGACGGGAAGCTTGGCATCCTGTGCGGTTGTAAGAGCCGATTGAGCGTCGTTTTCAGTAAGCGTTTTTAGATACTCGTCGGTCTTCACCCGCATCACCAAGTGGGAACCGCCACGCAGGTCAAGGCCCAGATTAATATTCGCGGCTAGATTGTCCTTGACTCCCTGCCACGTAAAATCGTGCCCGGTGGGGATGTGCCGCGGACCAAAAACGAAATATACTCCGACCAGCGTGATAACAACGATTATCGCAGTCCTGATCCACAATCCTTTGTTTTTCATTACAAATTTAAGTTGCCGGTCGAGGGCGATCGGTTGTAAGTTAAGGCCTAGTATCTCGAAGGCGAATGGCCGCCTGTTATTCTGCCTTCTTACCGACGACCGCGCTTTTGCCGACCTCGATGAACGATTTCTCCGCGCTCTGGATGATAAAGCTCGTATCTTTCACTTCTTTAATTTTTCCGATCACGCCGCCATTGGTCACGATCTCGTCGTTGATCTTCAATGTCGAGATCATGTCCTGAAGTTGCTGCTTTTGGCGCTTTTGAGGGAGCATAACGAGAAAATAAAAGATGCCGATCATGACCAGGATCGGCAGAAAAATGCCGATAGAGCCGA
>JBDTXM010000159.1:0-8905 GCA_040006215.1 Acidobacteriota bacterium | reverse complement strand
CATTGGAAAATACGCTCAAACGACTGACGCCGGACCTTTATAGCCGTTCGCCGGTCGTCTCGCCTGACGGAAAATATCTGGCATATTCACAAATAGACCGCGACAAGGAGAGTGTTTGGCTCAAGGACATTGCGAGCGGGGCCACGGTGCAGCTCCTGCCGCCGGTCGATCTCGATCAGAGCTATAATGTCCTGCATTTCTCGCCCGACGGAACTCGCCTCTTTTATTCCTCGCACGCTTCCGACGGCCGTAACCTTACGATTTATCGCTACACGCTTGCGACCCATGAGCAGACGCGGATCGCCGACGACGATATCAGTCCGTCGGCCATTTCGCCGGACGGTCAGGAGTTGGCGTTCATTGACAGCAAATACGATCTGATCGAAGTGAGTTCCGACGGTGGTGACGAAAAGGTCCTTCGCCGCCCGCAGGAAAACAAATGGCTCGTCGCGTGGAATTCCGAAATGTCATGGTCGCCGGACGGCAGATCTATATTGATGTGCGGGGGACACACCGACAACGGCCGCAACATCGGCGACGTCGTCCAATTCGATGTAGCGAGCGGCGATGAGCATCGTCTCAAAACTCCCGATAATTGGCAGCAGATCGACGACGTCGTGTCGCTTGCCGACGGTGTTCAGATCCTCGTCACAGCCCGGCAAACGCAGGCCGATCCGTTTCAGATATACAAGGTCGCCGAAGACGGAACCACCGCACGCCTTACGAATGACGATCACGATTATCGCTGGATCGGCGCATCGCGCGATGGATCGTTTATCGCCGCCGAACAGGGTCTCGACCACTTCAACATTTGGTCGGCTCCGTTCTCCGATACAAAGGACCTCAGGCAGCTCACCTTCGGCAGCTCGGCGAGGGACGGTTTTGACGGGTTAGCGTTTATGCCCGATGGACGGATCGTTTACAGCGCCACCCGAAGCGGCGCCGTCGATCTCTGGATAATGAACCCTGACGGCGGCAGTCAGACACAGCTCACCATCAACGCCGGAAGCTGGAATGCCCGGCCGCGTGTTTCGCCCGACGGACGTCATATAGTCTTTTCTTCAAATCGAACCGGCGTCACGCAGCTTTGGCGGATGGACGCGGACGGTGGCAGCCAGACCCAGTTAACTACCTCTACGGACGCAGCTTTCCGTGCAAACATAACGCCCGATGGAAAATTTATTTACTACAACACCGAAAACGATGGTTCGATATGGAAGATCCCGATCGACGGCGGCGAGCCCGTTTTAGAATCAAAAGAAAAATGTCTTTTTCCGTCTATCTCGCCTGATGGAAAACAGCTCGCGTGCATAAACGTAGAAAAGAGCCAGCCTAATTCCTGGCGGGTCGATGTCGTCTCCGCGGTCTCCGGTGAGTTGGTCAGAACCTACAACTTCCCCGTGGGCCGAAGCATCCTGATCTGGACGCCCGATTCGAGGGCCTTGATCTCAATGAACCTTAACTTCGGCAATCTCTTCGAACATCCGGTCGACGGTTCTCCGGCGCGAGCGCTCACGTCCTTCACCGCAGACCGCCTACCCTTCTTCGCCGTCTCGCCCGACAACAAGCGCATCGCCTTCTCGCGGGGCAATTCCTACAGCGAAGCCGTGCAGATAATTCGACCCATCAGCGCAGTCTCGAACTAACCCGCCCACTCATGATCTCGCCGAGTCTACCCGTTGCCCTTTAGAATGCGACGGCTCTTAGGTGTATAGCACACAGCTTCGGATCATCGTGGCAGTATCTTGTTGCCAAAGAGGGCGATGAATGCATCGGCGAGGCGGTCGCGCCAGGCGGTCCAGTTGTGGCCGGTTTCACCGGAGTAGTAGACGACTTCGTAGTGGCGGTCGCGGAGAATTTTGACAACCTTTTCGGTATCGGCGGTGCCCTCAAGCGTGCCGGCGTCGAGGTAAAACTTTAGTTTGGTTTTGAGGAAATCAAGTTTTTCCAGCCCTTTGACGACTCGTCCGCCGTCGATCCAGAACGACGAACTCTGCCCGCCGACGCGGCCGAAAACGTCCGGGTATTTCATCGCTGTCCAGACACTGGTCACCCCGCCGAGGCTCGCACCAATCACGACGCGAAATTCCGGATACGGATACGTCGTGTATTGCTTATCAACGGCGGGCACGACCTCGGTCGCCAGATATTTGGCGTAATCGTCATTCGCCCAATATTCTTTGTTGCGGTCTTTTGGATCGAGAAAAACCATGATGAACGGCCTAACTTTTTTTGCTTTGACGAGATTTTCCTGTATCTCGATCGCCTTTGCCCGCTTGATGTAATCGCTGCCATCCTGCACGTACATCACCGGATACATCGGGTTCGCCATCTTCAAAGATTGCTGAACTTTCTCAGGCAGCGGCGGCGCATACACCTGAACCTTTCTCGTATCGTTTAAAACCTTAGAAGCGATCTCGAGAGTTTCAAGCTTTCCGGAGATCGAGCCCTTGTCCCACTCGGTCGGCTTGTAATCCGGCATCGTGAAAACCGAATTCTCACCGCCGACGCCATTGTCGATCTTGTTCGGGTTCAATGGATCGGTGATCCATTTCCCGTCTACGATCAGCTTGTACTCGACACGAGCAGTAGGTTTGAATTCAAGCGATATAAATCGGTCTTTGTTGAATTTGCTTCTTTCAGGCGCCTGTTCGGGCTTATTAAATGAGCTATACGGTTTCCAACCACTGAAATCCCCGGCAATCTGAACATCCTTAGCATCACCACTATAGGCAAAAGAGGCACGATAAGTGCCATCCGAGCACTTCTTCACCAACGGGAACCTGATCGAATCTCTTTCTCTCCAAAACGCTGTCTTGTTCGAATCACAGTTATCGTCGGGACCATCGACCGGAAACTCGTCAGGAATATCGACGGAAGCCTCCTTTGACTGAACGACAGGATCGATTTTCTGACCACTGACCACCGGAGAATTGGTCGGAAGAGCCTTGATTTGATCCGCCGTTATCGGACTAGAAAGTTTGGCCCCGGGGTCGTTAGAGTCTAATTCGACGGGTGCGGCTGTACCCGCTTTCGGCGCAACGTAACGATCATAAACCACTTGCGGCGTATCGAGATTTTTTCCGGCTTTGAGGTTCATGGCGAGGCGGATGAATTGGGCCATCGACCAGGCGAGCGGAGTAGCGGAACCGGTGCCCTCGCCGAATTTTAGTTCGGGCACAAACTCGCGATCGCGATTTGCCGGCGTTTCTTTTTTATCCCAGACTTGCTCGGGAATCATCAGCCCTTCGTTTCCGAATGCGGCCATGCTCTTCAATCGATTTTGGGCCTTAACTAAATATTCAATGCTTGGTTTGACTGACGGAAGCTTCACGCCATCCGCTAGCGGAAATCGATGATTGACCTTGTAAAGGTAATCTTCGTGCAGGGCCAGCTCATACTGTCCACGCTCGCCCGATAGCAGCGGCCACGGTCGGCCTCTGCCTGTATATTTCCCGTCAAAATTCCACCGGCGGCCATCGTCCATTTCGCCATAGCCGTCGTGAGAATAACGATAGAAACCCTCGCCGTTAGGCGTATCGACCTTGATCTGCTGATCGACGACCTTGACCGATTTTGCGATCAGCGGATCGTCGGCTGGCTTGATTCCGAGCCGGACAAGCTCAAGAAAACCGGCATCGACTATCTCGTTTTCCTTGAAGGTTCCGGCGCCATTATTGAGCTCGATCTTTTCGCCGGCGTCCGGATGGCCTTGGGTAAGCCGCAGATAGTAGTGGCCGTCACCGTAAGGGCCGTTAGTAGTGGCAGTCCATTTTTCGATGTTGGCCTGCCACTCGTCAGCAGTTTTCAGGTAGAGATCGGCCGAAGCCTGGTCGCCGT
Organism: Acidobacteriota bacterium; assembly: GCA_040006215.1. GTDB lineage: Bacteria > Acidobacteriota > Blastocatellia > Pyrinomonadales > Pyrinomonadaceae > OLB17. Next base: position 5,065 of record JBDTXM010000159.1, on the reverse strand, counting down.
TTCGCTTTGCAATATCTGCCGCGCAAACCAGTCCCGCGATCTCGGCCGCTATCGTTGAGGGCGAATATCCGCCCTTTTCTTCCCATCGTTCCTGCGGCGTCGTTGGGCCATTCTTGACAATAAAATCCGCAGCCGGTTTTACATGTTTCTCGTATGTCTGTTTATCAAAACGGACGAGCTGCCACGCCATTATCAGCGGGTAGCCAACCTCGTCCATCTGCAAACCGCCCCAGCCGTTTCGCCCGTCGAGCCACGAATTCTGCGGGAAACTGCCGTCCGGTTTTTGCTGAATATTGAAAAGAAAATCGAGCGCCCGGTTCGCCGCCGCTTTGTCACCCAAAGCCATGTACGCCGTGAAAACCTCGTAAAGATCGCGAGCCCACACAAGATGATAACCACCGCCGACATCCGTATTCGCATTCTTGCCGCCGCCCCACGGGATAGTCAGGCTCGCCACATTCGCTCCCCGAACCGTCTTGTCCTCCTGCGCCTTCAATACCATCGCCGCCATGTTGAATTGGGCCTGGTATTTTGGATCGACCTTCGGAAGCATCTTAACGAAATCGACCCAACCCTTTTCGTATTCTGCCTGGCACTTTTCGAAGCCTTTGGCGAGACTTGCCTTGCCTGATCGAATAGCTTCTTCCGAAGTCTTCCCGAAACTCAACGCGATTTTATATCTGGAATGGACTGCCATGGCAGAAACGTCCGTGCTCGGAAAAATCTCGGTAAGTTTGGCAAACTGAACGATGTTGCCGTTGTCAGCACGAGCATACCCCTCAATCTTGCCTCCATTTCGAATTTGCGTTAACCCGTCGCTTGAACCCAGAAATCCGGTGGTTGCATTTTCAAACGGAGCTTTTGATTGAAGCGCGGAAAACTTATCACCGTCCGAAACAACCAATGTACCACTCTCCATCCGGCCCGAATCGTGCATGCCCGTATTGGCCAGCGAGGGATCATAGTAAACATAAATATCGAAGTCTGGGTCATCCCTCTTTTCTTTCTTTTTAGGATCTGACGGAAAAAGTGTTTGGGCGAAGTCTACGCTTATCAATACCGTGTTTCTCGCCGGATCTATCGTATAGATTTTTACTATCCTCCAACTCTCATCTTTAGCTGTACTAATTTGCGTAAACGACAAGGAGTCTTTTCCGACCTCGATTTTATGATTCGCGTCATCCCGTTCCGTTTCGACCTTCTTTGTTTTTGGATTTACGATAACGAACTGCAGCATGTGCACATTGGCGGTGGTCACGTCGGGGTAATAGACCTCGGTCATCACGCCGTCGGCCAGCGTGAACCAGACCTTGGACTCAAGTGTGGCGGACGTGCCGATCCCCTGCTTCGCCGCCGTCGCCCAATATGCATCCTTGCCCGGCCCACCGGGCTCAAGCGTCTGAGCAACACCAAGGCAAGTAAAAAGTAAAATGGCAGATGGCAAAACTAAGAGTGAACTTTTCATCGTTTTCTAAATATTCGATAGCCGAAACCGTCTAAACTCAACGCCGGCAAAGCAACCTCGCCACGGTTTTTCGCCTTTGCCTTTTCGTCGTCCGGCGGGAGCGGTGCGCCGATGTCGGGGGTGAGTTCATTGTAATTCCCGCCGGCTTCGATCGTGCCCATAAAAGGCTGGTTAGACATATTGATGGCGACGAGGATCTCCTCGTCGCCGGACCGGCGAATAAATGTCAGCACGCGGTTCTCATCGGAATTCCTGATCCACCGAACATCGCCGCGGCGGAGTGCAATGCTCGATCTTCGAAGCGCGATCATCGATTTATAAAATCGCGGAAACTCCGGCCGCCTCTCTGCGATCTGCCAGAAGATAGGGAGCTTTTCGAACAACGCGGGAGCGCCCGATTCGGCCGTATCGCCGACTTCCATTCCGTTGTAAACCAGCGGCACGCCGTCGAGCGTGAACACCAATGCCTGTGCCGCCAGCGCACCTTTTTCACCAAACCGAACGATCGCCCGCCGTTCGTCATGGTCATCCGAGAACCGCATCCGGATCGCACCGTGTGGAAATTGAGCGACCTGCTCTTCCCATACTTTTCGAATGGCGGACGCGGGTTTCGATCCCTGGATGGCCTCGGTCAACGCCGAATGAGTATCCAATGAATAATCGAGATCGAATGCTTTGACAAGCAGCTCAGGCTTTTCCGCTTCGGCGAGCCAGATCGTGTTTGGTTTGATCTTATCGACCTCGGCCCGAGCTTCATCCCAGAAATCCGTCGGCACCATCAACGCAACATCGCATCGAAAACCGTCGAGATCGTAGTCGCGGATCCATGATTTCAGCATATCGATCATGTACCGCCGCAAGCCCGCGTTTCCGTAATCCAATCCAGCGACGTCCGCCCACTCCGGTACCGGCGGGATGATCTCGCCCTTATCGTCCTTCTTGTAGTACTCCGGGTGCTGTTTGATCAGCGCGTTATCCCACGCCGTATGATTTATCACCTCATCGATGATCACTTTCAGGTTTCGTTTATGAGCTTCGGCGACGAGCCGTTTGAGATCGGCCGCGGTTCCGTAATCAGGATTGATGCCATAGTAATCTCTGACCGCATACGGCGAACCGATCGTACCCTTCTTTTTCTCCTGCCCTATCGGATTGATCGGCATTAACCACAGCACGTCAACCCCAAGATCCTTGATGCGATCAAGGTCCGCAGTGATCGAATTAAAATCGCCCTTTTGCGAATACGCCCGCTCCCAGATCTGATAGATCACCGCGTCGCGAATCCAGTCTTGCGAAGCGCGAGAATTCTCTTTAGAAACATCTCGCGATGAAGATTGGCCGAACGAGAATGCTGCTAACGAAACTAAAAGTGAAAGCGAAACTATGCGAGATACCTTCATAAAACTACTGAGCAATTCCGCCAGCGATCGCGCTTTCGCTTGGGATGGATGTTTCAATAGTTCCGGCACCGACGTCTTTTACGACAATCACGCTGGCCGCCGCGAGGAGCATTACGATACCGCCAAGGATCACTACATTCAACGGATCGTTTCCCAAAATATTCTTGTAAATATTCGGTACCACCAATCCCATGACGATCTGCGGTATGACGATGCAAAGGTTGAAAACACCCATGTAGACACCCATTCGGGAGGGCTTGATCGCACCCGCGAGGATCACATAGGGCATCGAAAGTATCGAGGCCCACGCAAAACCCACGCCGACCATTCCAGCCCAAAGAAAATATTTATCGTGGGCGAAATAGGTCGAGATCAGTCCGAGACCTCCGAGCGTCAAGCAAATGAAATGCGTAATTTTTCGGCTCGTCAAATTTGCGATAGTTGGAAGCAGAAATGCAACAAGGAAACAGGCGGCGTTGTAAACCGCGAACGAGAGGCCGCCCCATTCCGTACCGGTGGCAAACAGCGACGACTTTTCGTCCGGGGCGAGAAAGACATGTTTGGCTACCGCGATCCCGTAAAATTGCCACATGCATGGCAATGCGAACCATGTAAAAAATTGCACGATTGCAAGCTGCTTCATCGTCGTCGGCATGTCCCTCAGCGCATCGAGGATCTCCTTGACGATAGTTGTAACTACATTTCCCTCCGCTTGTTTCTTTCGGAAATCCTCCATGTCTTCGGGTGGATATTCGTCGGCCGTAAACACGGTCCACAGTACCGCTCCCAGAAAGCAAACAGCACCGATGACAAATGACCACATAGTTGCGTGGGGAATTCCGCTCACCATAACCCCGGTCACGCCCAGTGCTGCCAGGATGAACGGGGCCGCATTTGCAAGAGTCTGCCCGACTCCGATGAAGAAGGACTGCATAACAAAGCCCGTAGTCCGCTGCTGCTCGGGAAGCTTGTCGCCGACGAATGCGCGGAATGGCTCCATGCTTGTGTTAATACTAAAATCGAGTATCCACAGGAGGCCAGCCGCCATCCAAACCGCCGACGAGAACGGCATCAGCAAAAGACAAATGCTTGACAAAATTGCGCCCACGAGGAAGAAGGGGCGCCGTCTCCCGAGCTTGGTCCAGGTCCTGTCGGACATCGCGCCGATGATCGGCTGGATCAACAAACCCGTTATCGGCCCGGCGAGCCATAGATACGGCAGGCTGCTTTCTTCGGCGCCGAGGTACTTGTAGATCGGCGACATGTTAGCCTGCTGCAAAGCAAAGCCGATCTGGATCCCCATAAATCCAAAACTCATGTTCCAGATCTGCCAAAACGAGAGTCGCGGTTTGTTTAGCATATGTGGTTTCCTTTTAGCGGGCGTAGATGTTTATGTCTTCGAGGGTTACGTTTCGATCGAGAGATAGAGCGTACATCAGTGTTTTTGCCATATTGCCGACGTGGATAAATCCGGGTTTCGGAGGCTGGTCGAGCGGCGAATCGACATCGACAAGACCCGGGCAAAAATTGAACACGCGAATGTTAGCGCCGCGCTTTCTCATGTCGTCGCGAACGGCTTCGGCAAAACCGAGCAGGCCGAATTTCGAAGCGCAGTATGACGGAACATCCGCGTAACCGTTCTTTCCCGCCTGCGAAGAAACGTTGACGATGTCGCCAAAGTTGTCCACGATCATTTTCGGCAGCACGAGCTGCGCCAGCCACATCGCACCGCGCAGGTTTGTCTCCATCACCTTATCCCAACCCTCCGGAGTGATCTCGGTTACGGTTTCGGGCACGGCGAGGCCGGAATTATTTATCAGGATGTCGATCGCACCAAATTCTTCGATCGTTTCCTTGACGAGGTCTTCGGTCTGATATTGATTCCTAATATCAAAGATGTACGTGTGAACGTGTCTGCCGTTTTTCGCATTCAGTTCCTTGGCCGTGTGTTCGAGATACCCTTGACGCCGAGCAGCAATCACGACGTTGCCAATACCGCCTTGAACGAGAGCCTCCGTAAGCGCACGCCCGATACCGGTCGCTCCGCCCGTGATCAGGGCCGTCTGTTCCGAAAGCGGTTTTTCCATCGATTCTACTTCGCTGTAAATATCGCCGCCGTTCGGGCCGGCATCGAGAATTTCACAATGCCGTTTATCACCTTTACATCGCCGAGTTTGCCGAGCTGATCGGTCAAGGTGGT
>JBDTXM010000158.1:0-8938 GCA_040006215.1 Acidobacteriota bacterium | reverse complement strand
GTTGCGTTTATGTTGGTTTGCTATGTCATCCTCGATGGCTTCGATATCGGAGCCGGCATAGTTCATTATTTTGTTGGGCGGAACGAAAGCGAGCGTGAGATGAATATTCGCGCGATCGGTCCTGTGTGGGACGGCAACGAAGTGTGGCTGCTCGCGACCGGGGGTACGCTCTATTTCGCATTTCCCGCGCTCTATGCTGCGGGTTTCAGCGGGTTCTATCTTCCGTTGATAATGGTTTTGTGGCTTCTCATCATCCGCGCAGCGGGGATCGAGCTCCGGCATCAACTCGATAATCCCATGTGGACCAACTTTTGGGATTTCGTATTTAGCGGATCCAGTATTCTTTTGGCGATCTTTTTCGGAGCGGCCCTGGGCAACGTCGTCCGCGGTGTGCCGCTCGACGGCACCGGGTATTTCTTCGAACCCCTCTTCACGCACGGAGGAGTTACCGGTGAAACCGGGATCCTCGATTGGTTTACGGTCCTGTCGGGCGTCGTGGCGTTCGCGGCCCTAATGGTGCATGGAGCAAACTATCTCGCCCTGAAAACCGAGAACGAGTTGAACGCACGGGCTCGGCGCGTAGTCGGTCTCGGTTGGTACCTGCTCGTCGCATTGACGATCCTTAGCCTTGCTGCCGTGTTAAACGTTCGGCCGCAGATACTCGATAATTACTACGCCTTACCGATCGGATGGCTGATCCCGGTGTTGGTGGTCGCATCGTTGGGCGCGATCAAATACTTCAACGGGAAAGGTAACGACAAGCTGGCATTTATCTCGTCGTCGGTCTATCTCGCGATGATGCTCGGCGGAGCGGTTTACGGACTCTATCCCGATGTGCTGCCCGCCCTCGACCCGGCGCACAGCCTGACAATTCACAACGCCAAAGCGGGCGATTACGGCCTCAGCGTCGGCCTGATCTGGTGGCCTATCGGCCTGATCATTGCCCTCGGCTATTTCACGTTCCTGTTCAAAACCTTTAAGGGAAAGGTCGTGGCCGAAGAACATTAGTAGATGACACTCCGTGAATAACGCGATCAGGCAAGAATAAGAGTCTTTCTATTCGGGCCCATTCGCGTTTTTCGCGGCCAAAATATTTCTATCAACTTTATAGTATAAAGTTCTTGACATACAAAACAACTTAACGTATTCTCACTTCACTATGGCGAAACTCCAGCCTCTGCAGAGGATAGAAGCCGAACGTGACGAACCTATAAACCTTGGCGACCGAGCCATCGACAATCTCGCCTTTATCCGCGAGACGATGGAACGCTCGACCAGCTTTACCGCCGTGCCGGGCTATGGCGGAATGCTGATGGGCGCTACGGCTATCGCTGCTTCTTATTTCGCGAGCGAGCAGGTTTTTATGCTTCGCTGGCTCGAGGTTTGGATGGTCGAGGCATGCCTTGCATTCGCGATCGGCCTGCTTGCACTCTGGCAGAAATCAAAGATCGCCGGTTCCTCGCTGCTTTCCGTTCCCGCTCGTAAATTTGCATCCAGTTTCGTTCCGCCGATCATCTGCGGCGTCGCGATCACGATCGGAATGTATCGATATGGCATCTTCGACGCGATGCCGCCGATCTGGATGCTTTGCTACGGAGCAGCCGTCGTCTGCGGCGGAGCGTTTTCCGTGCGGGCCGTCCCCGTCATGGGCTGGTGCTTTATCGCGCTCGGAACGATGGCTTTTGTGCTGCCTGCCGCCTACGGAAACTACCTGATGGCAGCCAGTTTTGGTCTGCTGCACATTATTTTTGGCGCAATTATCGCCCGGCGATACGGAGGCTAGAGACGAACGTGGACGTTCTCGTCCGCAATCGACCACGAATATCGTTATGAAGAACCTAAGATTTCTCGGGATTATGACCGCGGTGACATTTTTACTCCTCATCATTTTTGTCGCTACGAAATTCACTGACGAGGTGAAATGGACCGCAATTGATTTCGTTGCGGCCGGCGTACTGCTTTACGGCACGGGTCTTCTATGCGAGATCGTGATGCGAATGGTCAAAACGCTGCGCTATCGGATCGTCATCTGTGCGGGGGTCCTGGTCGCGCTATTCCTGGTCTGGGCGGAGCTCGCAGTCGGCCTCTTCGGGACGCGGTTTGCGGGAAGTTGAAAATGTCGAAGAAGAATTTAGCAATAAAACACGATAGCCCGGGTGGAAAGCCGCAGGCTTTGCGGATCGAGCGAGCAGCGGAAAAAGTCTCGGGCGAGCTCGACAAGGTCATCCACGAGCGGATGCGGCTCGGCATCATCAGTGCGCTTGCTGCCAATCAAAAGCTCAGCTTTACCGAGCTTAAACACCTGCTCAACACGACCGACGGTAACATCAGCGTCCATGCCCGCAAGCTCGAAGAGGCAGGCTACCTGACGTGCGAAAAATCGTTCAAGGCCCGCATGCCGCTGACCGAATACAAGATCACCAAAGAAGGCCGCAAAGCCCTCGACCGGTACCTGGATCACATGGAAGCCCTGATCAAAGCAATGAAGAACGTTTAACCGGAACGCGGACCTCGTCCGCAATGAATGCGAAGCACGAAGTGTATGTCCATTAGAAACAGACCTTACTTTTACTGGGGAATCCACGCCCTACTGACCGGCCCGCTCATTTTGCTATGGGCCGGGGTCGCGTACTGGTTCGGATTCGGCTCGGGCGCGATCTTGAAAACGGTTTTTCCGCCGATGTCGGCACCGCTCGGGCTTTTTGCTCTCATCACTGCCGCGTTCGGCTGGACGGCAGTACATTCCAGGAATATTCCGCCGGAAGACAAATTGGCTCGCGGCGTCGACCATCTGCTTTGTATGTTTCTCGGCCTATCGATGTTCATTGTCGCCGGCCAAGTGATGAGCCAATAAGGAAGGGTCTATGGGCGTACTAATGATGTTAATGACGATCTGCGGACTGATCGCCGCGGGCATTTTGCTTGTCGTCGCGGGGGCCTCGCACAAAAAATGGCTCAGGACCTTCGTTCTTGGCGGCGTGGCGACCTGGCTGGTTGGTTATACCATCCTTTTGTTCGCGGGCTCGGTATTCAGTGTCGAACACACCTTGGCTGTCGGCGAACCCAAGGAATATTGCGGATTCTATTTCGATTGTCATCTGCACACATCTGTGACGGGCATGCGGACGGCGAAAACGATCGGTGATAACACGGCAAACGGCGAATTTTACGTCGTCACGGTCAAAGTTTACAGCAACGCCCGACGTGAGCCTCTCGCTCTGCACACTGTGGATGCCCACGTTGTCGACGGCGATGGCCGGGCATACACTCGCGACATGCAAACCGAGGCACAACTGCAGCCGCAGCCCGAATTCGAGAAACGGATCGCCCCGGCGGAGAGTTTTGAGAAAGAGATCGTCTTCGATCTGCCTGCCGACGTGAAAACGCTGCGGCTCGACCTCCGCGAAGGTTATGGTATCGACCACGCCCTCGAATCACTCCTGATCGGCGACGAAGACAGCATCCTGCACAAGCGAAACTACTTCCGCCTGTCAGAACCGGGAGCGATAGCGACCGGGTTTCCGGAACAAAACGCCGCCGCGAGCGTCAAATAGAAGAATAGAGGAGCAATACACCCATGAAAACGCTTGGACTAGACGAACAAACCCCCGACAAAACCGTAGACCCATCTGCTCCGTATGTCGGATTTTGGAAGCGGCAGTTTCAGCAGGAACACACACTGCGGCAGAACATATTTGACTGGACTTTCGGCGTCGTGCTCCCAGTAGCGTGTTTCTTCTTCGATCCGATTGTCTTTGAGGCGCGTGAAGGTGGAGCGCTATTCGGAAAATTTAAGCCGTTTGCTTATCTATTCACCTTTGCTTCCATTATGGCATTGATAGCGTGGCTGCTTTGGCGCGAGCGTCTGAAAGAGATGAGTGCGCCACTCGTGGGCTTGTTTGCCGTGGGCGGATTTTTGTCCCTGGGAGTTGGACTCATCCTTTTCCCGATAAGCGTAATTGGACTCATTGCGATTATAGGAGCGTTAGGGTTTACGCCACTCTTCACCTCATTTGTTTTCTTTCGAAACAGTGTTCGTACGGCTCGGGTCGGAAAAGCGGTTCTGGGCAAACGTGTGCTTGCAGGCTCTGCAGTTCTTGCTGCTCTATTTGCGGTAGTCGTTCCTTACCTCGTAAACACCGAAATAGAGCGCCGACTTAGGCTCATGGAAACCTGCGATCTCTCAGAGTTTCAAGCCAACGCTCGAGTACTTAAGTTCGTTGGCCCTCTTCTGAGTCTGGATAGATTGGTAAGAGCAACGATCCCTTACTCCCCGGACGGTGAATCAAGTACACCGCGTGCACAAGCAGTTGCCGAATTTTACAAAGAGGTGAACGGAAAAGAAGCCAAGCCAATATTTTTTTTCTAAACAGAAGGTTATATGAACGACAGAACGAAGACAGGTTTACAGATCTTACAGGTTGCCTCTATCCTCGGGATCGCGGGCGACGTTTTATTGCGGCAGACGCCGTGGGGATTGAATGTATTTCTGTTCAATCTGATCTTTGTGGCGGGCACGGCTTTACTGCTCTTGCGTCGAAACGCCGAGCTGCTAAATTTCCAGTCGATCGCGTTGCTTGGTGCCCAAGTTTTCTTTTCGGCGATGTTTCTCCTTCGCGATTCGATCGAGCTGCGGGTTGCCGACACTGTCGCGATCCTCGCGATCATGTCCGTCTTACTCGTGCCGAGGCTAAAAATAGCCCCGCGTGTCGCCGGTGTGTTTCACTACGTGATCGGTTTTTTCTGGTCGGCTTTCAACGCATGGTTCGCGTCGTTCATGCTGCTCGGCTCCGACATTAAATGGAAGCAGATGCCGCAGACCGGTTGGTCGAAACATCTCGTCGCCGTCATGCGTGGGCTTGCGATCGTAGCGCCGATAATTTTGATCTTTGGCGGCCTGTTCGTTGCGGCCGACGCCGTCTATCAGGGAATGGTCGAACGGATATTTAATATTCAACCCGAAACGATCCTCACCCACTCGCTCCTGTTCGCCGCCTTTGCCTGGATGTCCGCCGGCTACCTACGCGGCGTCACGCTGGGAAACGAACCCACCGATGCAGAAACACCAGCAGCAGCGAGCGTGCCCGACCCGGCAAAGGCCTCGGCCGTCGCAAACGAACAGGCAGAAACACAAGCTGCAGCTACTGTGCCGCACGCCGACGAGACTAAAGCTAATTTCGAATCCTCACCCCATTTACCTGACTATCGCACCGCCGTGGAGCACATAAACATCAGCGATCCACCGGATGCTTCGACAGCAGAAACACCATCCGTATCGAGCGTGCCCGACTCGGCAGAATCACGACCCGTAGGGAGTGTGCCTGTTAATAAAAAGCCTGCACCCTTCGACTGGGCACACATCGACAGCTCAAAGTTCCCGCCAGCATTGACGCTCGGGTCGATCGAGATCGGTTTGATCTTCGGCCTGATCGATCTTCTCTTCCTCAGTTTTGTCATCGTCCAGATACCGTACCTTTTCGGCGGAATGGATCTCGTGCAAAATACTCCGGACTTTAAGTTGGCGGAATACGCCCGACGCGGCTTTGGCGAACTCGTCACCGTTTCGGCGCTCGTGCTCCCGATACTGCTCGCTGCGCATTGGCTGATCCGCAAAGACAGCCCGGTCGCCGCAAAGCTTTTCCGCGTGCTCGCCGGAATTCAGATCGTCTTGCTTTTCGTGATAATGGCTTCGGCTACACAGAGGCTTTTTCTGCTTACCGGAAACCTCGGCTACGGCATGACGACCATTCGTCTCTACCCGATGATCCTGATGAGCTGGCTGGCGATCGTCTTCGTTTGGTTTGCTCTGACCGTGCTTAGAAACGCGAGGCAATATTTCGCATGGGGCGCTCTCTGGTCTGCGTTCTTCGTCCTCGGCGCCACGCACTTTCTTAACCCCGATAAACTGATAGTCGATACCAATATCGCGCTGATGCACCAAGGCAGGGAATTCGACACATATTACAATTCGCATCTGAGCGACGACGCTATTCCCTCGCTGGTAAATGCCTTTGACGAGCTCGATCCAAAATATCAAGACCGGGTAGTCCGCCGACTAGCCGAACGCTACTGTCAAAAGACCCAGGAAGGCGATCTGCGAAGCTGGAACCTCGGCCGCTCACGTGCCTCGACTTCACTGCAAGCCATCGAGCCCGCCGCCGAAACCCTCGGCGGCTGCCGTAACGGCTATCTCTCTTTCCCACCCGCAATGCCTATCTCCCAAGGAGAACCTATCGAGCGATAGCCTCGCACCGCGGCTAGACGGCGAATTCCACTAACTGAATATTGATCCGAAAATGAATCTGTTCGCGAAGGATAAGCTTCCAGCCGCGAAAAAAAAGCAAAAGAGAGGGAGTCCGAGCGTCTCTGACACATGAAGCTTGTCTTTGAAGTTGTCGGTTCGCGCAAAGGATTTAAAAGACCTGTACTGCTAGGGGTGTTTGAGGCGCTGTATGACGCGGAAATTGGCCTCAAACGACTTAGGAACGAGCCTAAGTATGACGACTGGATTCTCAGTATTAGAAAAAATTTAGCCGCCGACTGACCCCTGCCAAAAAGGTTCATCGTGTGATCGGCTTGCCTGCATCGAGTTGCAGGATCAGCATTGGGTGGCCATTGAAGGTGGCGATCGGTGTTGGGCGGAAGACTAGGGTTTGGGTGATCTCGATCTTGAACTGCTTCAAGAGCCGCGCTGCTCGGATTATGCTCATGCGGCGGCCTCGGCCGTATTGTCTGACCGGAAAAAAATTTCTATCGACGGAGATGGGAAATTTCACACCGATCGCGTTCTGTTTCGGGTCGAAAAATAGCGATACGCTCGCTGGTGAGCGTATCAAGCGAAACGCTTCGGAGTTCATCGCGATCTCGCCCCGCTTGTTAATGCTGACGTAGGGCATTGTTCGCGTCTCACGCCGTTTGCCTCTGGGTTTTTGCATTGTGATCTGCCAACCGTCCGACATAATTCGCTTTTAGCTCCGAGGCGCCGTTCGCTTGATGCCGCCGGTGTTGACCGTATCGCGAAGGTCGAGGATAAATTGTCCCTCGTTCGTCAGATTTGGCCGCAGGAAACGCTGGGTCACGGGAACGCGGATCCCGAAATGGCGGAAAAAACTCGAGGCGTGTATGCACCAGCCGGTCTCTCGTTTCACGAGTTTGAAATTTTCGGCGAAACGCGGATACGCCGGTTCCATAGCGATCGAATCGTCTTCTCGTCCGTAATACAGGGCCACGGCCTGCGGCGCGCCGAATACCTGATAAGCCTTTTCGTTCAGATAGATCATCCCTCTCGGATTGAGCGTGATGCTGAGCTCGCTGCCTCCCGCTGGTCCACCGCGAAATTTTTCCCATCTTTTATCCAGTGACATAAAGGTTTATCTCCTGCGTATGTTTCAGGGATAGCACAACGATGCAAGAATACGACATTCGTTTTGCGAAAGTCAACAGATATTTTTCGAGAACCTAGATCCATCCCCGGTACTCGCTTCAGATCGGTGGAGATGGTTGAGCACGACTCTGTCGGCTTGAGATGGTGTTTTGCGGTCACGAGGCGGTCATATTCGTATGCGTCCGGGTCATATTCGCAGGCGCCAGGGTCATATTTACGATAGTTTTGGTCATATCTTTGGGACTTTCGGGACGAACCGACATACCTTCGGGAACGCCTATCTCCCGTGGTAAAATGAGCCAGTGATGAACCGTGATCTGGTCCGCGAATATCTGCTTTATCTAAAGGTAGAAAAAGGACTTGCCAAAAATTCGATCGAATCGTACCAGCGGGACCTGGCCAAGCTTGCTGCCTGGGCGGGCAAGAATGATATCGATATTGCCGCGGCAACCCGTCAGGACCTACGCGAATGGCTGATAGACCTCGGGCGTTCGGACCTATCGGCGAATTCTAAACTCCGTCTTATCAGTAGTTTACGCGGGTTCTACAAATTCCTGATGATCGACGGCCATATCACCGCCAATCCCGCCGAAGACCTTGATACGCCGCAAAAAGGCTCGTATTTGCCGCGGTTTCTCAACCAATCCGAGATCGAATCGCTCCTCGCCTCCCCTGACGTGTCGACCGGGACGGGCCTTCGCGACCGTGCGATCCTGGAACTGATGTATGCCTGCGGCCTACGAGTTTCCGAAGCTGTAAGTATTGAAATTAAAGATCTTGACGCCGACGGCGGCATCCTGACCTGCACCGGAAAAGGCAGCAAGACCCGCAGAATTCCAGTCGGTTCGAGCGCCGTCGAATGGGTAAAAAGCTATCTGGCGGCTCGCCGAAAGCACGAAGATATCGGCGTCGATCGGATGTTCGTCACGCCGGCCGGCAAGCCTCTAAACCGCCAGCTCCTGCACGGCTTGATCAAGAAATACGCCGAAAAATGCGGGCTTCAGGACGTTTCACCACACACGCTGCGGCACTCATTCGCCACTCATTTGGTCCAAAACAGTGCCGATATCCGCTCGGTCCAGCTCATGCTCGGCCACGCCGATATTTCCACGACGCAGATCTATACGCACATCACCGATGCCCACCTTCGCAAGTCCTACGACAAGTTTCACCCACGGTCAAAAAGCTAACAATCGGCTCATTTTTAGGCGCCAACTTGCATCTTTAAATGATTTTCGCTAGTATTGGAAATTTGCTAATTGGCTCTAAAAGCCGGTTGCTGCAATCATAAATAGGTAAGCATGGGTGGTCGAGCGGTCAAAGGCAACGGGCTGTAAACCCGTCGGATTAATTTCCTACGTAGGTTCAAATCCTACCCCATGCACCATGCGGGAGTAGCTCAGTTGGTAGAGCGTCAGCCTTCCAAGCTGAATGTCGCGAGTTCGAGTCTCGTCTCCCGCTCCATAACTTTCTTTGTGAGCTGAGTTTTTCAATTGATCGCCCAAGTAGCTCAGGGGTAGAGCGCATCCTTGGTAAGGATGAGGTCGCGGGTTC
>JBDTXM010000157.1:0-8942 GCA_040006215.1 Acidobacteriota bacterium | reverse complement strand
CAGCCGGACTTTTCTGTGCGATCGAGGCAGGTAAACGTGGGAAGAAAGTGCTCGTTATAGAGCACAACAGTGAGGTTGGACGCAAGATAATCATCTCGGGCGGCGGCCGCTGCAACTTCACGAACATAAATACATCAGCCGAAAATTTCATCTCAAAAAATCCGCACTTTTGTAAATCGGCATTGGCTGGATATACAGCGAACGATTTTATCTCGCTCGTTCGCAATCATAATATCGAATACTACGAAAAGAAATTGGGCCAACTCTTCTGCCGGGAAAGCTCGCGAGCTATCGTGGACATGCTACTCGTGCAATGCGAGCAAGCCCGAGTGACGATCCGCACAACGTGTTCCGTAAAGCATGTACGCAAGAACGAGTTGTTCGATGTCGAAACTAGCAGCGGCAATTTCAGCTCCCGGAATGTGGTCGTCGCAAGCGGCGGGCTCTCGTTCGCTAAGATCGGCGCGAGCGATCTGGGCTACAGGATCGCCAGGCAATTTGGTCTCAAGATCGAGCAGACAAGGCCGTCGCTGGTAGCCCTTCAATTCAAGGGCAAGAACTCGCTGGCCCGAATATCCGGCTCATCGATCGACGCGATCGTGTCTGTGGGAAAACACAACTTTCGCGAAAATATTTTGTTCACGCATCGCGGTTTGTCCGGCCCGGCGATCCTTCAAATTTCGAACTATTGGAAAAAAGGCGAGGCCGTCATCTTTGACCTACTGCCCGAAACAAACCTCGCGGAGCTGTTGGGCGAAAATCGCGAAAGGCATATCGCTCTTGATAATTTTCTTTCTCACTATCTCCCGCGGAAATTTGTCGAGATCTTTGCCTCTGAAAATCTACCTCTCAAACCACTCGATCAACTGAGTCGGAAAGACATGGAAGATACTGGGGCGAAACTGAATAGTTGGAGAATGGAGTTTGCTGATACCGAAGGGTACGACCGAGCCGAGGTAACGCTCGGAGGCGTTTCGACCGACGAGCTTTCGTCAAAAACAATGGAAGCAAAAAAAGTTCCCGGACTCTTTTTTATTGGAGAGGTCGTTGACGTTACGGGCTGGTTAGGTGGCTATAACTTTCAATGGGCGTGGTCGTCGGGCTTTGCCGCGGGTCATGCTTTTTAAACAAAAAGAAAGGGAGACGTCTCCCACACCGTCTCCCCCTTATTTCGCGCTAGCTACGTGGAGCAGCCAGCAACGAAAGCTTTTATAACTTTTCTCTCGGTCAGGGAAGCTCTTTTGCGAGAAGCAACCCTTATTCAAGGTCAAATAGAAAGTGACATATCGGCGAAATGTTGTCAAGGATAAAGTAACCGAAAGCTCCAGTGTTTACAACGGTTTGTAGGAGTCTATCTTACGTAGTTCCTACCCTGTCTAACTCTCAGTTTCTGCGATCGATTATCGTAGCGAGGAAATATCGAGTCCGTGCATAATGTTTCTCTCCGGTTGTTCTACTTCATTTACCTGCCGTAAATTCGATAGGCGCCGACGAGCTTTCTTTATGTGAGCCTGCGTGCGTTCTCCCATCTGCTTCAAAAGGTTCCGGCCTTCGCGCATTTCCCTTTCAACTTTACGTTGTAGGACAAAAAGTTCCGATAGCTCCGAAATATTTTTTTCTTTCTTTAATTCTGAGAGCCGATTTTTTACCTGTGCGATCTGGCGAATCGCCCGAACTATTTCATCGCCGATCGAGTCGCCTTTGATCAGATCGGGGCTGTCGCGGTATTCTTCGACGAGTTTGTCTAAGAGGTTTTGATCTCCGGCGGAATACGCATCATTTAACTGAGCCATGAGATCATGGCGCCGATCACGTTCTTCTTGATCAAGCGCAAGGTCTGGGTGAATAAGACGTGCAAGGTTGTGATAGGCTTTTTTTGCTTCGACGGTCGGCTGCCAGCGGAATGTGCAGCCATCCCAATTTTCTTCGGCGGCGCGTGCCGAAGATTCTTCGGCACGTAGCCGTGCTTCGTCGGCTTTTCGTTTTATATCCTCATCGTTCGGATGAATTAGAACCTCTTCTTCGGCGATCTCGGATTCGACCTCGTCAAGCTCCGCGTAGAGCCGGCCGACCTCTGTGCTGTACTTCGCCTCGAACTGCTCAAGCTCCGCACGCAGATCCGCCATCTCCTCTTCCTTATCCGCCAGACGGTCCTTTAACCGCTCGAGCAATGATCGCTTACGGTTAAGTTCGATCTCTTCCGGTGCAAGGATATTCATTCTACGAGTAAAGATTCATCGATCTGGTTAGGAGTTCGACCGGATCGTCGATGTTAAGTGCTTCGCGGACAAAATAGGGCTCGCCCGCTGCGACGCCGATCAGCGAACCGAAATATCGCGACCGGTTTTCGAGCTCGTTCAGAAAGGTTTTGGCCGTAAGGCGGGTTTCGGGTTCGGATGATGCCGGATCGTAGAATTGCGAAGCGTGAGCCCGGATCGCGGCCATCTTTTCGTCAAGAAATTCCGAAATATCGACAACGAAAGAAATCTCAGTCCGCCGCGAGAAGACATTGTGAGCGACCATCGGCACAGCGATCTTTTCATCTCCGCTTTCGGGATCGTAATTTTTCATACTCGAAAGTCTTGCGGACTCGCGAACCAGATGAGCGATGTGGTCGTGATCAGGGTGCGGATCGCCGATCTGATGGGTGAGCAGAAGGCGGGGTTTTAATCGGCGAAGAACACGGACCATAGCGGTTCGCGAAGCATCGTCCACAAAAACACGGCCGTCCGCAAGCCCAAGGTTTTCCCGAAGATCAAGCCTAAGAATTTTCGCGGCTTCTGCAGCTTCGTCAGCGCGCCCTTCGACCGTGCCGCGTGTGCCCATCTCGCCTCGGGTAACTTCGAGCGCACCGGTGGCGTGACCGAGACTCTTCATTTTCAGAAGCGTTCCGCCGACCGTCAGTTCGACGTCGTCCGGGTGAGCGAAAATGGCCAAGATATCGATGTTCATGCGTTTCAGATCCTAGATGGAGCATTATACTTGAATTTAGGACGGTACGTAGAAAGCTGGATCTTGGAGTTGAGAGTTAGAGATGAAACTGACTGTGCTTGGTTCGGGAACGGGGCAGCCTCACGCAACGCGGGGAAGTTCCGGGTATTGGGTCGAAACAAATAGTGGAACGGTGATGCTGGATTGCTCGGCGGCGTCCCTTCGACGCATAGCGGAATACAAGCTCGACTGGCCGAACCTCGATGCGATCTGGATATCGCATTTTCATCTCGATCATGTCGGCGGTGTCGCACCGTTTCTCGCGGCCACAAAGCATGCCGAGGAAACGAAAGACCGGACCAATCCCCTTCGGATCGTTGGGCCGACCGGAATCCGCAACCTACTCAACGCGTTTAACGATGCGAATGACTACAAACTATTCAAGCAGCGATTCCCCGTGGAGATCGAGGAAATAGAAGAGTTGGAAAAATTTGAGCTGCTTCCGGGGTTAGAGGCTGTCGCCCTATCCACGCCGCACACACCTGAAAGTCACGCTATACATCTTCGCGAGAACGATAAGGTCCTCGTCTATACATCGGATACAGGATTTACAGAAACTCTTGCGGCCTTCGGCAAGGATGCCGATCTTTTCATTGCCGAATGTTCGTACCTGCGGGATAAACCCGTTGAGAAGCACCTCGAACTCGCGGAAGCGATCCATACGATCCGCCGGGCTAACCCAAAACGGGCGATCCTCACGCATTTCTATCCGGTATGGGATGGCGTCAATTTTGAAACGGAGGTTGCTAAATTTTCGGCTGGTATCGAGGTGATGCAAGCTATGGACGGTTTAGAGATAACTATCTAGATCGACGTTAGCCTTTTTTGATGCTGCGTTTCGCCATCGCCATTAGCTCTTCCGGCATCCATTTACCCAGAACCTTCTCTTCGGCTTCTTCGATGCCTTTGTTGCGGTTGCGCCAATCTTTTGTGGGATCATCTTCACGGCCGGACTGTTTCGGATAGTTTTCGATCTGCTCAAGGCTGATGATAATCCCCTGAACAATGTCTTTCCAATCTTCGTTTTGAATGCCGCGCAGCACGACGGGAAGACCCGCGGTCCAATCCTCTTCCGGCACGATGTTGTCGTATTCGGGGATCGTGAGCTGGGCGGTCGCGGGAAATGCGTCACCGCTAAATTCGCTAAGCAATGTCGCCTTGACGTCATTATAGGTGCCGTTCGGATTCGTTCGGCGAATTTCTAACGCACGTCGGAAAATATCGGAAACTGTAGCCTGGTCGGTCATTCTATTTGCAATTAGGTCCCGTAATTGTAACACCAGATTAGCACAAGTGGCGTGGAACTTTAACCGGTCCGTCGGCTTTAATTCCAACTTTCTCCTTGATGTTTGGTATCTCAAACGATAGCCTTTCATCAACTGAGGAGTTCCTAATGAAGACAGTTTTTTGCATTTTATTGGTTCTGTTTGCCGCTGCGGCGGGGGCTGCTCAGAACGAGCAGTCGCCGATCGTTGAAAAAGAGATCGCCTACAAGAACTGGAAGCTCAAGAATGTAAGAGGTGAGGGCGACACTGAGGTTCGCGATCTGGCTAAGGGCAAGAATTTGTTGGTCGTTGTATATTTTGCTCCTTGGTGCCCGAATTGGCGGCATGATGCCCCGATGCTTGAGCGGTTTTATCAGAAATACAAAGCCAGCGGTTTAGAGATCGTTGGCATCAGCGAATACGATACCCCCGACGCGGCGAAAGTGAATCTGGACACGTTGAAGGTTACGTTTCCCGTTGTCATCGAATCGCTTGCGAGATCGGAAAAGCAGACCACAGCCCTTTACACTTATCGCAAATCGACCGGCGATAACCGAAATTGGGGCTCACCGTGGTATATCTTTTTAGAGCCGGCGTTACTCGAAAAAGACGGCGATATTTTGGTCAAAAAGACGAGCGTGATCAACGGTGAGATGATCGAAACCGAGGGCGAGAAATTTATCCGTCAAAAACTCGGCCTGCCGGCAGAGGAGACGAAGGCAACTGCGAAAGCCGGTGAGATCGACGCCTGCGATCCCGAGAAGAAGACGGTTGAATTAAAAAAGCCTTAAAGCTTGTGTTCAAAAAACAAAATGAAAAGCCCGGAGATAAACCGGGCTTTTTGCTATTTTGTTTTACTTCGATCACGAAGGCATGGCCGCGACAGTGTCAGACAATCGCTGGACAATGCCTTTGAGCGATTCGCGTACGCCGTCAAATCTGCCTAAGTTTGCCGAGTCCTGGGCTGAGACCGAGAGGTCGGTAATACCCTGGATCTTCAACAGGTATTTGGTCAAAGCGGGCTTAGTTTTGAAATCCGTTTCAAGCGTCGTGAGGCCCAATTTGAAATCGCTAAGCTGAATCAAAAGATTTCGTTTCGCGTTATTAAAATCGGTTGACGCGCGTTTCGACAGCTTGTGGGCCTTGTCGTCCTTGGCCAGATCGTTCATCGTCTGTACCAGCGGCGTGAATTTGTTCAAGTACACGCTGACGTTCGAAAGCTGGTTTGATGCTGTCTGTTTCGCAACTCGCTCGTCGGCGCTCACAAAAGTCCGGGCAGGAGTCGGCGTCGGACGGGGAACCGGACGCTTTGTCTTTTGACCGAGTGCGGAAACGCTCAGCGCGGCGAAGCAAGATAGTAATATTCCCAGAAAAACCGAAATTCTCATAAGTTGTCTTCCCTGTGCAAATTATCCTAAAAATCTTATCATAAAAGTACATGTGGGAACGGGAATTAGAGGTGCGGAAATTAGGGCGCGTTGCCTATTTTGATGCTCTTGGCCTGCAAAAGGAGTTGGAGGAGAAGGTGATATCGGAACGCCGGCGTGACTATTTGCTCCTGCTTGAACATCCGCACACATTCACGCTCGGCCGCCGGTCGCAGGACGGCGGAATGCTTGCAACAGCGGCGATCTTGAAAAAACTGGGCGCCGAGGTATTTGAGATAAACCGCGGTGGAAAGGTAACATATCACGGACTCGGACAGATCGTCGGCTATCCGATAATTAGCCTGTCGCCGGATCGCGAAGACGTCCATAAATATGTCCGCGATCTGGAGGAAGTTCTGATCCGCACGATGCGTGATTTTGAGATAGAAGCATTCCGCATCCAGGGGCTGACTGGTGTGCACACGACTGAAGGTAAGGTTGCCGCGATCGGGGTCCATCTTAAACGCTGGGTCACGACCCACGGGTTTGCCCTCAACGTGAACACCGATCTCAGCTATTACAATTGGATCATTGCGTGTGAGGGCGAGCCTGTTACCTCGATGGATCGAATCCTCGGTCGAGAGGTTGATATGCACGAGGTCGAGGAAAGATCGGCCGTAAATTTCAAGGAAGTTTTCGATTACAGTACGAGCGAAGACAAAACCGATTACGAACCTGCCGTGCTGATCTAGTACTCATAAAAATTAGAAAGGGGAACACCTGCATGAACAAGAAAAATATATTGGCGTTGACATTAGCGGGCCTGTTTTTAGCGGCCTGCGGCAACGCTCCGACAAATACCGCAAATGGACCGACAAACGCGAACACGGGAACGTCTCCAGTTCAGACGCTGACCGTCGTCCAACGGCCGCAAGGCGTAAAGGACAAGATGGCGGCCCGTGGCGAACAGGATGAAGCTAAGCCGACACTGAAGATTGTCGAGCCAAAGGCGGATGCCAGCATAGCCAGCTCGACCGTCAAGGTCAAACTCGAGCTTTCCGGTGATCTCAAGGGATACAAGCCGATGATGGACGAGGCTACGCACACCGGTAATCACATTCACGTAATTCTCGACAACCAGCCATATGAGGCCTATTACAATCTCGATCAGGAATTCGAGCTGCGGAACGTGGCTGACGGCGACCATACCTTGCGCGTTTTCCCATCGCGGCCGTGGCATGAAAGCTTTAAGAACGAAGGCGCGTTTCAGATGGTGAAATTCAAGGTGAAGAACGGCGGAGGCGACGCAGCCAAGCCCACTACTACGAACGCAGGCAATACGATGGCGAATTCGAATGCGAAGACTACCGCCAAGCCGACGACCGAGGGCAAGGATATGCCGAATTC
Organism: Acidobacteriota bacterium; assembly: GCA_040006215.1. Lineage (GTDB taxonomy): Bacteria > Acidobacteriota > Blastocatellia > Pyrinomonadales > Pyrinomonadaceae > OLB17. Next base: position 1,912 of record JBDTXM010000157.1, on the reverse strand, counting down.
GACGGCGGGAGCGGTCGATTCAAAAAAACCTCTGCTCACCTACAGCCGCCCAAAGGGTGAATACAAGGGCGATGACACTAACGCGGTAATGATCGATTTCTGGCTTGAAAATGCAAAGCTGACCGGTGACGGCGGAGAATTTCGTGTCCGGTATTCAGTCGATGGAGGAAAGCAGGAATTTATCGATAAGTGGGATCCCATCTGGCTCACAGGATGGACCGCGGGCAAGCACACTATCCTGTTGGAACTCGTTGATAAGGACGGCAAACTGGTCGATAACGGCGGTTACAATTCAACCTCGCGCGAGATAACCATCACAAAATAGGCCGGCGTTATTAAAAATCGCTCGCTTTCGCTGTTACTTGCGGAAGCGGGCGTTTTCTTTTAACCTCATTTATTCGACAAAGCGGGAGAATTTTTATGCGACGCGATATTACCTCGTGGTACAGCCACAATCTCAACATGGACATGCCGCTCGTGGCTTACGGTCATGCAGGTTATCCCCTGCTGATGTTTCCAACGGCGGCAGCGGATTATTTGGAATACGAGCGGTTCTATTTGATAGATGCCATAAAAGAATTTATCGAGAATGGCTTGATCCGGGCCTATTCGATCAATTCGGTCAATCGATACAGCTTGCTCAATAAGGAAGCTCATCCCGGCTGGAAGGTCGAGATGCTGTCGCGTTATGACCATTACATCATCGACGAGGTTTTGCCTCTCATCCGCAATGAATGCGGCCAGGATGCGAGGCCTCTTACGACCGGAGCCTCGCTAGGGGCGCTTCTCGCTGCGAATACGTATTTCAAGCACTCCGACAATTTTCGCGGAACGATCGCCATGAGCGGAAGCTACGACATTTACAATTATCTTGAGAATCATTACGACGACAACGTTTACTTCAACAATCCGGCGATGTATCTGAAGAATCTCAATGATGACTACCACTTGCCGCGATTATGCGAGGCTGACTCGATAATCATCGCAACCGGGCAGGGATCGTTCGAGGCTCCCGATCGAAGCCGCGAATTTTCGGCCCTTCTACACTCGAAGGGCATTCCGCATTGGCTGGATGTATGGGGGTACGACGTCAATCACGATTGGGTCTGGTGGCGGAAGATGCTGCCGTACTATTTGGGCAAGCTCGTCGGTTAATGTTGGCGGAAATGAAAAGGGACAGGTATTGCCTGTCCCTTTTGCTCAACGGCCGTCTCCCTTACGGCCCTTACGCTTTGTGCCCTCGGGCTTTTCGGCGGGAGGGTTTTCGGGTTTTTTCGGAGCAGGAGTTGCTGCCGGTTTTATTTTCGGGTCATCGTCGCCTGAGGGCTTGTTATTGTCGGGTTTGGTTGTGTTGATCCCATTACCCTGATCTCCGGTTACAAAAGCAGGATCGGGCGTCGGTTTCGGACCGGAATCAAACGTTACGCCCGTTTTCTTTCCGGCCTGGTCGGCCTCATCGAGTGCCTCGAGTTCCTCACGTTTGCTGCGGGCGATCAACGCTTTGATATCGGTAGGCACCGGAGGGGGACCGGGGAATGTCTCGCGCGGTTTTCCCTTCATGAACGGATTCATGAAATCGTTAAAAAGCGGGACGGCTGCGTGACCCGTCCAGCTATTGCCTAGATTTTCTTTTTTAAGCGGATTCCCCATCCAGACACCGGTTGCGTAGGTCGGGGTGTATCCGATGAACCATACGTCGGTATGGTCATTGACGGTACCTGTCTTGCCCGCCACGGGTAGGCCGCCGGCACTAGCGTTCGACGCGGTTCCGCCTCCGCTTGTAACACCGCGCATCATTTGGACCATCGTGAGGGCAACGTATTCGCTGGTGACCTTCGAGCTCGAATTATCTGCTTCCTCAAGAACGGTACCATCGCGACTGAAAACCTTACGGATCAAATGAGGCGTCATG
>JBDTXM010000156.1:0-8944 GCA_040006215.1 Acidobacteriota bacterium | reverse complement strand
CGAATCGCACCTGAATGCGAAAAATTGTATTACAAATTAATACAAGTTTCGTATCTAAAACCTCGCCTTCGCTCAGTGTTTTATTGGGTTTCAGCCACTCACGTCCTTTGTTCCAGTTTAAGCGGTTTGTATCTTAAACGAGATGTCGACGGCGCGGGCGGAATGGGTCAGGCGGCCGACGGAGATCATGTCGACGCCGGCTTCGGCGTAGGAACGAACGCGGTCGAGATCCATGCCTCCCGAGGCTTCGATGAGGACGTTGGGATTGAGGCCGCGTGACATTTCGACAAGCTTTGCGGATTCTTCGGGCGTTTGATTGTCGAGCAGGATGATGTCGGCACCGGCCTCGATCGCCTCGCGAAGCTCTGCCCAATTAGTGACCTCGACCTCGATCTTGTGAAGATGTCCGACCTTGCGTTTGGCGGCAACCACGGCCTCGGTCACGCCGCCCGCCAGCACGATGTGATTGTCCTTGATCAAAACGCCGTCATCGAGGCCCATCCGGTGATTTTTGCCTCCGCCGACGGCGACCGCGTATTTCTCGAGCAGCCGCAGACCCGGCGTAGTTTTGCGGGTATCGACGATCTGAGCTTGCGTTCCCTCGATCGCCCGAACGTATTGCCGCGTAAGCGTGGCAATGCCGGACATTCGCTGGAGCAAATTCAGCGCGAGGCGTTCGCCGGTCAGCAGAACATCGGCGAAGCCCTTTAGCGTCGCGAAGACCGTTCCCTCTTCGACCTCGTCGCCTTCGTTATAGCTCGTCTCGATCTCGGCACTTTCGCTATCCAATTGAAAAAAGACGGCCTCTGCCACTTCGACGCCGCAGATCACGAGATATTCCTTGGCCAGGAAACGCCCAAACCCGCGAGCGTCCGGCGCAACCGTCGCCTGTGTCGTGATATCGCCGCGTCCGATGTCCTCGGCCAGAAATTCGCCGATCGATGCAAGCACTTCGCCATTGTCGAGCCAGTTCATATTCGTTCGATTATCGACGGAATGGACAATTCCCGCAAGGAGATTTTATAGGCGGCCCCCGGTTCTCGTCGTTTGCGGAAAACAAAGTTGACAAGCAGTTGCGGTCGGGATACGCTCGTCCATCCCAGCAGATTTTCCAAACATTCAACAAATGTCGCGTCTGGCGGCGAAAAGGAGCACAATCCGTGAAAAACAAATTTTTCTTTTTTCTGCTGATCGCAGCAGCCGTCGCCGCAAGCTCATGCAGCTTTTCGACGGCGAATATGAGCAGCTTTAAAACCTCGAAGGACGGCGACGGCAAGCAAGCGGCATCGACATTTAAGGCCGGCGAAACCATTTATGCAAATGCCGAGGTCTCTAATGCACCGGGCAAGGTGACCGTCAAGATGTATCTGACGCCGGACGCTGATGGACCCGGCACGAAAAAAGGTGAGGCTCTTCCCGGCAGCGAGGTCAAGGTCGATCTACCCGGCAGCGGAACCGCTAAATACAGCTTGCCGATCCCTGCGGGCCTAAAGGGCGGCAAATTTACCGTCGTCGCGGAGATGCTGAACGAGACAGGCGAGAAAAAGGACAGCAAATCCGCCGCTATCACGATCGAACCGGGAGCGGCACCGGTTGAAACGCACAAAGACGACAAACCGGCAGGCAAAGACGATAAGGACAAAGACGACGACGATAATTAAGTCGACGAGATCGAATTCAAACGAGAGCGGAACGTTCGATAACGATCCGCTCTCTTTTTACTTTCCGACGGTCGGAGCCCTTATAACAATGCCCACCGGCTTATATTCGTACTCAGATGTTGTGTGCTCCAGCCTGTCAGGCCAACCTACTGTGTCAACGTCCCGGACCGTTTTTAGTAAACGTCCTTCCTCGGTGATCCAATATTTCTGCGTAGCGACCTCTCTAAGCGTCACGGTGCCGCCATCGATATGGTCTATCTTCTGGACCCGCTCGTAGACTGTAACGCTCTCGCTGCCGATCTTCGCTCTATCGACGATCCTATACGAAGTTCCCGTAACTTGATCATAAACGCTCAACCCACTCCCCATCTCCTGCTGTTTCGGCTCCCACAGTCCACCGCCAACCCGATGCCATCCTCGCTGACCGATCCAGATAGTTTCATTCGTTTCCACAACTCCATTCTTTGAAGTCGTTGAGACAAGGCGTGAACGGCCAGTCGGGAGACTTTCGCCTACCGACTCTTCACGCAGAACCGGCGGTTGGCCGCGGTGATCATATTTCTCGCTAACGGTCTTTACACGATAAGCCTCACGCTCGAGAACGTTACTGCTGGCCTCAATGACCTTTTCAAATCCCGCCTGATCGATCGCCTCTTGTGCTGCGACGGAAATGACACCGGGGATCAAAAATATCGCCGAAAGGAGGGTCGATCTTATAGCAACAGATATACTCATAATGCATCTCATTTGTCTCTCTGATTTAAGCAAATGAGAAGAAACTGTTTCGCGGGTGGGCTGAAGCTCTGACATTAGAAGGGTTGTTTTGTGATCAGAAAAGATTCGAGTTAGACGAGAATGCGGATCGATTCTTTTACTGAAAGACAGCGATGCGTCCTATTTCAAGTAGAATTTTCATTCGCTAACCGTTAAGTCCATAAGGTCCATTGAGGTTCTATTTCAAGACATCGAAATTTTGCTTGAGAACTGTAACCTGCTGCCCGATCTCTCCCTGACGATCCCTTAATTCCTTTACTTTTTCGGCCGGAGCTTTTGCGACGAAGTTTTCGTTTGAAAGTTGTCCGTTTAGGCGTTGGAGTTCGATGTCGAGTTTTTCGATCTGGTTTTGCAAACGTTCGCGTTCCTTGTCGAAATCGATCAGGCCTTCAAGCGGGATCGCGATCGCGGCGGCGGCCGTGACGCCTTTGGCGGACGTTCGCGGAACATCGAGGTCGCCGGTAATGACGAGTTTTTCAGCACGGGCGAGTTTTAAAATCTGTGCCTCGTTCGATCTGAAAATATTCTGAGTATCGGCATTCGCGGCGATATGGACCGTGAATTTGATCGCGGTCGAGATGTTCATTTCGGCCCGTATGTTTCGCACCTTTGTGATTAGTTCTATGACGGCTCCCATCTCGGTCTCTGCAGCGTCGTCAAGGAGAGCGTCGCTGCAGACCGGAAAATCTGTGAGCATTATCGTTTGATCAGCGGACGAATAAGCGGAATTGTGCAGACCGGACGAAACGCCCGGCAGCATCTGCCAGAGTTCTTCAGTTAGATAGGGCATGAACGGGTGCAGCATCCGCAAGGCTTGCTCCAGGATCGAGAGAATTCGCGTGCTGGCCGCAACGTCTCCCGCGGTTATTTCGTCCTTTACGAGCTCGATATACCAATCGCAGAAATCGTCCCAGAAGAAATGGTAAAGAAGCTGGACGGCCTCGTGAAACTGATAGGTCGCTAACGCATGATCCAATGCTTTCGCAGTTTTGTTGAGGCGCGAGACGATCCAGCGGTCGGGGAGAGAGAGTCCTGCGGCTGGCAAGCCCGCCTCGAAACTGACTGATGCTCCCTCTGAGTTCATCAGGCAGAAACGCGTGGCGTTCCAGATCTTGTTGGCGAAATTGCGGAAAGATTCGACCTTTTCGTCGCGCCATGCGAAATCAACGCCGGTCGACGATCCTGCGAGGGTCATGCGTGTCGCATCGACGCCATATTTCGCAAAGACATCGAGTGGATCGATACCATTACCCTTTGTTTTCGACATCCGTTGGCCGTTTTTGTCAAGCACCGTTCCGGTGATCACGACATCGTCGAACGGTTTCTGCCCGATAAATTTCATGCCGGTCATGACCATTCGTGAAACCCAAAGAAACAAGATGTCGCGGCCAGTGACGAGGACGTCAGTGGGATAGAACACTTTGAGGTCATCCGAATCGGTCATTTCGCCATTCCAACCCAACGTCGAGAATGGCCAAAGGGCGGATGAGAACCAAGTGTCGAGGACATCGGGGTCTTGCTTTAACTCATGAGTTCCCGCCTGTTTTTGGGCCTCTTGTTCGGTTCGGGCGACATAGACGTTACCTTCGGTGTCGTACCAGGCCGGGATCTGGTGGCCCCACCAAAGCTGGCGTGAGATCGTCCAGTCCTTCAGGTTTTCGAGCCAGGTCGTGTACACCTTTTTATGCGGGACCTCAGGAAAGAATCGCGGCGTGTTCTCCTCTCGCATTAGCTTCAACGCAAGATCGCGCATCTCAGACATATTTACGAACCATTGTTCGGAAAGCAGCGGTTCGATCACGGTTTTGCACCGTTCGCAATGAGGCAATGTGACGTCGTAATCTTCGATCTTTTCAAGCAGGCCGAGTTCGTCAAACTTCTCGATCACTTTTTCACGTGCTGCGTAGCGATCAAGCCCCTCGAAATCCGGGCCCGCAGCCGCGTTCATCGTCGCGTCGTCATTCATGACGACAAGCTTTTCGAGGTTGTGACGTTCGCCGAGTTCCCAGTCGTTCGCATCGTGGGCCGGCGTGATCTTGACGGCTCCGGTGCCGAATTCCGACTCGACATAGTCGTCAGCGACGATCGGGATCTCGCGGCTAGTTAGCGGCAGGGCGATCGTCTTGCCGACGAGGTCTTTATATCGGTCATCACTCGGATTGACGGCAACAGCAGTGTCGCCCAGCATTGTTTCGGGACGCGTTGTAGCCACCGTGAGACTTAACCCAGTCGCTGCCGCTCCCGGTCCTGATAAAACGGGATATTTAAGAAAATATAATTTTCCGTCTTTTGCTTTCTCCTCCTTTACTTCGAGGTCGGAGAGAACGGTTTTGTCTTTGGGGCACCAGTTTACGATTCGGGTGCCGCGGTAGATCCAGCCTTCTTCGTAGAGACGAACGAATACATTGCGGACGGCTTTCGATAGATTCTCATCCATCGTGAAGCGTTCGCGGGTCCAATCAACAGACAGCCCTTCCCGCCGGATCTGGCGTGTGATCTCGCCGCCGTATTTGTTTTTCCACTCCCAAACCTTAGCGGTAAACGCCTCACGGCCGATGTCTTTTGGCGATTTGTGCTCCTCCTTTTTTAGCTGCCGCGTGACCATCAACTGGGTCGAAATACCGGCGTGATCGGAACCTATCAGGAAGAGAGTCCGGTATCCGAGCATACGTTTCCAGCGCGTTAACACATCCATCAATGTGTGCTGCAGCGCGTGGCCCATATGCAGACTGCCGGTAACATTCGGCGGCGGAATGACGATCGAGAACGGTTCGGCGTGGGGATTTTCGTTGATCTCCGGCGCAAAAAAGCCGAGAGCTTCCCAGCGTTGATAATTTTTTTCTTCGGCCTCTTTGGGGTCGTAGGCTTTTGAGATTTCCATATAGATCGACTGAATTGAACATTCTAAAACAATTACGGCCGGCTTTCACGTATCAGGCGAAAACCGGCCGCAAATTTTTGTTCTAGTTTCGGCTTACTGTTCGGATTCCCGCCGCGCCTTTTCGCGGATGACGCTGTCCGCTACCTGCGGGACGACCTGCCAGGCTATCTGGCGTATTACGTTTTCCGAGATTTTTTCGATCACTTTTCTTGCGACGGCTTCGATAAATTCGGGCGAAAGGTCTTGCTGGACGGGGGCCGGAGCGTCGAGTCCGATCACGTCATCGTTTTGATGGAGATCTGCCCGGGCTTCTGCCCCAGCATTTGGCATCTCGAGCAAACTAGAAATGTTCGGCATATCGGGACGCGTCTCGTATGACAGCGGAGCCGTCTCGGCAGCGAAATGTGGAGCCGATTCGTACGCGGGTTCGGGGTCGGGAACAGTCTCCTGTACTGGCTCGTACCTTGGTTCCAGAAAAGTTTCGGGCACCGGATCCGGCTCAGGTTCCGGCATCGGGCTTGGTACCGCGTCGTAAGCCGGATGTATATATTCGTATTTCGGCTCAGGCCGCTGGTCGATATCTACCGGCGTGAAATTGATCGCCGGAAGTGTGTCGTTCGAACTGTCGTGTTCGTAGGCGGGTTCGGGACGATCGTCGAAGCTTTCGAGGATCGGTTCTTCCTGCGGGAGCGGCTCGAAGGTAGTCACAGGCTCGAATGAAATTGGCTCCTGCGGCAGAATGAAATCAAAAGACGTCGCGGTCGATTCGCCCGGCTCGGGCGATGAGCCGTAGCTCATCTCGATCATGTCGTCGTCCATTCCCGAATCGCCCAGGCCCGCGTTGCGCGTGAACGAACGCGGAAGTTCGACCGTTTCGGCGATGCTCTGGCGGTAGAGACTGTCGATATCTTCGTTCTCGGGAACGTTAGAATGAGCCGTGTCGATCACCTGCAGCTCGTCCGCCGCCGAAGCGTGATAGTGGTCTGCGACCGATGGCGTTTCAGTTACGGGTTCAGCCTCGGCTGCGGCACTCTCAAGCAAACCGGTCACGCGAGCGACCAGTTGCCGGATAGACTGGAATGGCTTTGTGATCCAATCGTTCGCCCCGACGCGGCGAGCTTCGTTCTCATCAAAGGGTTCGAATGAGCCAACAAGCAGGATCACGGGAATGTTCGCAGCGTCTTCGCGCCCGCGCAATTCCTCGCAGATCTGATAGCCGTTGAGCCCGGGCATGTTCACGTCCGCCAAAACAATGTCTGGCCGAAACTCGTTGAAACGCTGCATCGCGGCGTCGCCGTCACTAACGGCGGAAACCTCGATCCCCTCGTCCGCAAACGTAAGATTTATAACCTTTTGAATGGTGACGGAGTCGTCAGCCAAGAGTAACTTTCGATTAGGCACTAGAGGGCTATTGCTCCTTTTTTGAGGGTTGAAACGGATCTCCGAGAAAAAAATCCGTCGACGTTTGAACCTATCATTTTGTTCGGGTTGAGGTCAAGAAATCTCGCTGAATTCCGGCTCATTTGGGCACAGTGTATCGTTCGCGAACATCATTCGCGAGCTTTGCGGCAAGTTTGATCGCGGCGGTTACGCTGGAAAATTCGGCGATGCCCTTGCCCGCAATGTCGAACGCGGTGCCATGATCAACTGAGGTGCGGATTAGCGGCAGCCCGAGTGTGACATTGACGGAACTGCCGAATGCGAGAGATTTGACTGCGATCGTCGCCTGATCGTGATAACACGCGATCACGCCGTCAAACTCGCCGCGATAGCCGCGAAGAAAGATCGTGTCCGGCGAGAACGGGCCGCTGACATCGATGCCGTCTGCCCGACATGCTTCGATAGCAGGAATTATCTCGCGGGCCTCTTCGTTACCGAACATTCCACCCTCGGACGCGTGCGGATTGACGCCCGCGACGGCCAACTTTGGGCTGCGGCCCAGCAGAAGCTCAAGTTGTTTCGCGGAGAAATCGATCAGTTTTACCAGCGATTCCGTCTTAACGAGATCGATCGCGTTGCGAAGCGAAACGTGCGTCGAGAGGAGCACAACGCGCAGTTCATCGGCGAAAAAGCTCATCGCGAATTCTTTCGTGTCAGTCAGCGATGCCAAAAATTCGGTGTGCCCAGGGTACGGGTAACCGGCCATTGCGAGCGCGCTTTTGCTGATCGGAGCCGTGGCGATCGCATCGACCTTTCCCTCACGCCAAAGTTCGACAGCTTTTTCGATGTATTCCGCAGAAGATTTTCCGGTCGTTGACGATTCGATGCCAGGAATCACGTCCGTCGGGACGTTCGCGAGATCGACAGTAAAAGGAACGATCTTTTCTTCAAAATTCACCCGATCGATACCGACCTGGTCGGCGGTTCGTTCAAGAAGCTCGACGTCACCTATTATCAAAGGCGAACAAACGGTTGCGATGTCGCCCTCGGTCAAACACTTCAGCACGATCTCAGGACCGATCCCGGCGGGGTCTCCCATGGTGATGGCGATGACGGGAAGATTTCCTTTGCTATCGGACATAATTCGGATCCTTCTATCGTATTCGATTCCAGCGAAAATAAAAACGACCCGAACTACGGTGAGTTCAGGCCGTTTGAAATTAAATGCGTCCTATTTAGTCCGCCTGACGCCGAATGAAGGTCGGAACGTCGAGGTCTTCTGATTCGGCAGGTTCCATTCCGTATGAACCAACACCAGCTCCGACCGCGATCGGCATTTCAACCCGGGGCTGCGGCATTGAGAGCTGGGCGACACTGTCGAAACCGGTGGCTATGACGGTGACCTTGATCGCGTCACCCATGTCCGATTTGATAACGTTGCCCCAGATGATGTCAGCATTGTCATCGGCTTCGCTTTCGATCATACCGATGGCATCCTCGACCTCGCCGAGCGGCAAATTTTCGCCTCCCGTGACGTTGATCAATGCGGCTTTGGCACCCTTGATCGAATTTTCCTCGAGCAGTTTATAATCGAGAGCCTCTCGCATCGCGACCGACGCGGCGTTTTCGCCCGACGCCGTTCCGATACCCATCAACGCGACGCCCTTGCCGCGCATCACCGTCGTCACGTCGGCAAAGTCAAGATTGATGATGCCTGGAGTAAGGATCAGATCCGTAATGCTCTGAACGGCCTGGAGCAAAATATCGTCGGCACGGCGGAACGCGTCCATTATCGTGATCCGCTCTTCAACCTCTCGAAGCCGCGAGTTCGGGATCGTGATGATGGTATCGACGCAGCCGCGAAGCTCGGCGAGCCCACGTTCGGCCTGCTGCATGCGCTTTTTGCCCTCAACGAGAAACGGTTTTGTGACAACGGCGACAGTCAACGCACCAAGCTCAATGGCAAGCGACGCCACGACCGGTGCGGCACCGGTTCCTGTCCCGCCGCCGAGGCCGGTGGTGACGAAGACCATGTCGGAGCCTTCAAGAACGTTGATCAATTTTTCAGTGTCCTCAAGTGCCGCTTCGCGCCCAACCTCCGGGTTCGATCCCGCACCAAGTCCGCGGGTCGATCTGCTTCCGAGTTGGATCTTCATCGGAGCCTTTGAGGCGTTCAGCGCCTGCAGGTCGGTGTTCGCGACAATGAACTCGACACCTTTTATGCCGGCGTCGATCATTCGATTGACAG
>JBDTXM010000155.1:0-8994 GCA_040006215.1 Acidobacteriota bacterium | reverse complement strand
TCAAAGCTTCTCGAGAAGATGAAGACGATCCCGGACGCGGTGGACGTTGACTCGACGCTTATCAGCGGCAAGCCCGAGGTACAGCTTGAGGTCGACCGCAGCACGGCGGCGGACCTCGGTGTGCGAGTAGGCGATATTTCGCAGTCGCTCAACACGCTCGTCGCCGGTGTCGAGGCCACGACGTACAACGAAGGGACAGACCAATATGAGGTTCGCGTCCGTGCGGTCAATTCGTTTCGAACGGACATCGACGGCCTGAAACGGCTGCTCGTTCCCTCGACCAAAGCCGGATGGGTGACGCTCGACCGCGTAGTAAAGATCGTTCACGGTACCGGCCCAAGCTCGATCGATCGTACCAACCGGCAGCGTCAGGTCACACTACTTGCGAACACCAAGCCAGGTGGTTCGGCCGCCAGTATTACCGCCGCGATGGACAGCTTTGTGAAGGAATTGAATCTGCCCGCCGGATATACGACCGGTTATGTCGGCCAGTCAAAGGAAATGGGCAAGGCCGGGTTCTATTTCCTGCTGGCGTTCTCACTTTCTTTCATTTTTATGTACATCGTGCTGGCGGCACAATTCGAATCGTTCATCCATCCGGTGACGATCCTACTGACGCTGCCGCTCTCGATACCGTTTGGCATTTTCAGCCTTTTGGTTTTGGGTCAGACGGTCAACATCTTCTCAGGGCTCGGGCTGCTGCTGCTATTTGGTGTGGTTAAGAAAAACGCTATTTTGCAGATCGATCACACAAACAATCTGCGATCAAGCGGCATGAATCGTTATGACGCGATCGTTCAGGCAAATCGCGACCGGCTTCGTCCGATCCTGATGACGACGATAGCTCTTGTCGCCGGTATGCTGCCGCTCGTCATTTCGTCAGGCGCCGGCTCGGGCACGAACCGTTCGATCGGCGTGCTCGTCGTCGGCGGCCAGTCGCTTTGTTTGCTTCTGACGCTTCTCGCCGTCCCGGTTTTCTATTCGGTATTCGACGATCTTGGCTCGATCCATGTTTTCCGCCGAATCGGAGATTTTCGGGATGGCTTTTTGGCGGAGTGCGCAGACGGCTTTCGACGGCCACGAGCGCGATAATTAGCAAGAATTAAGAGCAGGGCTTTATGGCAATCGCTGTGAAAATTTCTTTTCTGTTTTCCGGAATCTTCTTATTGACCGGTATGTTGACCGGCGTTTGGAAATACTCGCATATCATGAGCTCGTCCGAACACAAGTCACCGGTATACGTCGATATTGCTCATAGAAATGCCCTGATGTTCAGTTTTGCTTCGCTTGTGATCGCAAAACTTGTCGAATTTTCACCATTCGGAACGACAGCTCAGATCGCGTTGACTGTCATCGTATTTTTCTTTTTCTCGATGACCTCGATCAATCAGATCTCCGAAGGATTTAGGGATCGGACGGACAATATTTTTACGACGCCCGATCCGATGCGAAACGTTTTCATGTATGGCTTGGTCGCCGGAGAGATCGGCAGCGTGACCCTACTTTTGGGCGGGTTTATTTATTCGCAATTTTTGTAAAGTTATGAAACGGCAATTATTTATTCTTATCTTTTTGGCCCTACTTGGACTCGTAGAAACTGCTAGCGCACAGGATGCTTTGCCCACGCCCGCTCCTATTCCAACGCCGATACCTTCGCCGACACCGGTGGTCGTCGACAAGCAGAATGTGCAGCCCGAAAATATTCAGGGCGTTCCGCAGATCGCGCCGAATTACGCTTCAGATGACCGCAGCCAACCGGACCTTGGGCGTGTCGGCGTGGATATGACGCAGCAGAAACCGCTCGGGCTTCGCGAAGCGATCGCATCGGCGCTCGAAAATAACAAGGACATCGAGGTTACGCGGCAAAACGTAAAGATCGCGGAGTTTGATCTCAAGGCGGCACGGGGAGCCTACGAGCCGAGATTTTCCGGGCAGACATATTACGAGCACACAAAAACACCGGTCTTCAGCTTCTTCGCCGGCGGACCCAATTTTTCGCTTGAGCAGTCGAACATCGTAGGCAACGGCGGGTTTTCGGGACTCGTAAAACCTGGCGGCGGTAATTTCAGCGTCACGTACAACAATACGCGTAACACGACGAACAATATTTTTACATCCGTCAATCCGACCTACACTTCGACGCTGGCCTTTGCGTACACCCAGCCGCTACTGCGCGGACGGCGATTCGACCAAACCCGCCGCACGATCGAGGTAGCGAAGAAAAATCTGTCGTTGACCGACACGCAGTTTCGCCAGAAAACGATCGACATTATTACAAACGTCCAGCGTGCCTATTGGGACCTGACCTATTCTTTGCGAAATTTGCAGGTCCAGCGGGACGGTGTGAAGGACGCGAAGGACCAGCTTGAACACAACAGGCGGCTCGTAGATGAAGGCCAGCTCGCTCCGATAGATGTCGTCGCCGCCGAAACGCAGGTCGCGAATTTCGAACAGGCGGTCTATGACGCACTTAACATAGTCGGGCAAGCTGAAAATAATCTAAAAAATTTGATCGCTCCTAACAAGAACGATTCGATCTGGGCGCAAGCACTGACACCGACGGATGACGTCGATCTCAACCCACCGACGACCAGTCTGCAAGAGGCATTGGACAGCGCGTTGCAGAATCGACCAGAATTGGAGGTCAATGATACGCAAAAGGCGATCAACAAACTCGACCAAAAATTCTTTCACGAGCAGACCCGTCCGCAAGTCGATCTCATTGCTAGTTATACGGGAGCCGGGGCTGCGGGAACCGTCAATCCGAATGTGGTGAATCCGATCGGCGGCGGGACTACTGATGCACTGAACGGCGTTATTGGACGCGTGAATGCGATCTCGGCGCAGACCAATCCAACGCTGCCACCGCTTCCCACGGTGCTTGTCACGACGACTCCACCCTTGCCCGATTATCTGATAGGCGGGTACGGCGGTGCGGTGAGCAATCTGTTCCAAAATCGTTACCCAACATTTCGGGTAGGTGTGCAGTTCAACTTACCGCTGTTCGGTGATAGGACCTCACATGCCCAGTTCGGCAGATCGCTCGTCGAAGGCGATCGACTTCAAACGCAGCGAGAGCAGCTTGAACAAACCATTCAGGTAGACGTGCGAAACGCTTTGCAGGCATTGAGAACTGCGGAGGCAAGGTTGAGGGCCGCCGCGATCGCGCGTGAAAATTCCGTCAAGCAATACGATTCCGAACAGCGAAAACTGGACAACGGTCAATCGGATGTCTATAAAGTGCTCGAGCGCCAAACGGCTTTGACCCAGGCACGAAGCAATGAACTGAGAGCTCAGACAGAACTTAACAAAGCGATCTCCGACCTTCAGCGTGCGACCGGCAACTCGCTCAAGGCGAATAATGTCGAAGCTCGTTTGAGAAAATAGTTTCGGAATGAAGGCTGTTTATATTGCAAATTTTAGTGGGCCGGAAGACCTGGAGTTTCGCGAGGTCCCCGATCCGCCGAGGCCTCAGAATTCAAAGGTCCTCATCTGGTAAAAGCCGCGGGTCTAAATCGCGCGGATCTACTTCAAGTTCAGGGTTCTTATCCTCCTCCGTCAGGCTATTCGCCAAATATTCCGGGGATGGAATTTGCCGGCGAGGTTGTCGAGATCGGCGTTGAGGTGAAAGGCTTTTCTCTCGGTGACCGGGTTTTCGGGATCACCGCGGGCGAGGCACAAGCAGAAATGGTAGTGGTCGATGAAGGCGTTCTCGCAAAAATACCCGAAAATCTTGATTTCACCGAAGCCGCTGCCATACCGGAAGTTTTCATTACGGCTCACGATGCAGTATTCACGCAGGCGAACTTACAAGCAGGCGAATCGGTCTTGATCCATGCCGTCGGCTCCGGGGTCGGCCTCGCCGCGTTGCAGTTAGCAAAAGCAAAAGGCTGCCGGACATTCGGCACCTCGCGAACACAAGACAAGTTGGATAGAACGGCGGAGTTTGGATTGGACGTTTCGATCGTCGTCGGTAAAGATGTTAGGTTCTCAGACGTAATCAAAAGCGAAACGTCCGGCAATGGCGTTGACGTTATCCTCGATCTCGTCGGCGGTTCCTATTTCTCGGAAAATCTCGCAAGCATCGCTGTCAGAGGCCGGCTAATGCTTGTTGGATTAACGGGCGGGCGAAAAGCTGAATTTGACCTCGGGACGGCTCTCCATAAGCGAATGACCCTAAAGGGAACTGTGCTTCGTGGAAGATCGGTCGAAGAAAAGTCTGAGGCTGTCAGTTTATTTGCGAAGGATGTCGTCCCGCTTTTGGCAAGCGGCCAAATACGTCCGAACCTCGATAGGAAATTCTCAGCCGACAATGTGACCGAAGCCTACAAATACCTTGCCTCGAACGAAAGTTTCGGAAAGGTCGTTCTCGAGTTCTGACCTCACTTTTCGGCTGGAACCTTTAACGCGGCCGTATCCGTAACGATACAGAGCCCAGCGATTCCTTTCTTCTCCAATTCGTCCAATTTGCGAAAAGCTTCTTTGTAGATCAACCCCGACGCCTCGCGTTTTTCAAACGAGATCACCGACCACATGGCTCGTTCGAGCTCATCTAGATCCTCATCTACGGAAGATTCTTGAGTTACGGCGGATTCGGTCGATGGCTTCATAGCGACACTATTAGTTGATTATAATTCACTCTTACTCCGAACTCTAGCGCACGTTTTCCACATGTGTAAAAGATTTAGGGGCCAACCTGTTAGAATGGATGTAACGCTAAAATGAGCTTTACCAGATCCATATTTCTTACAGGTTTTCCGGGATTTATTGCCGCGAAACTGGTCGAAAGATTGGCCAGGGAAGAGGCCCAATTCTTCCTTCTCGTTCAGCGTCAGTTCGTTGGAAAGGCCACGGCTGAGATCGAAGGTATATCTGCACGAACGGGGACGCCGATCGAAAATTTCGCTCTAGTCGAAGGCGATATAGCGTTCAAAAACCTGGGGATCAGCGACGAAGATCTCGCGACGCTTCGAAGCGAAACTACAGACATTTTTCACCTCGCCGCCGTTTACGATCTCGCCGTCGAGAAAACTCTTGCTCATCGTGTTAATTTCGAAGGAACCCGCAACATCAACGACTTCGCGAGATCGGTGCAAAACCTCCGCCTTTACAACTACATTTCCACTTGCTATGTTGCGGGAAAGAGAAAAGGCCTCGTGTTAGAGACCGATCTTTCGGATGAGGCCGGATTTCGCAATTGCTATGAGGAAACGAAATACCTCGCGGAAAAAGCGGTCGAAGATCTGAAAGAAGAACTCCCGATCACGATCTTTCGCCCATCGGTCGTGGTTGGAGATTCCCGCACCGGAGAGACCGCAAAGTACGACGGAATCTATTCCCTGATCCAATATCTGCAGAAAGCTCCCGGCCTGCTGCGTTTCGTGAATGTCGGAAACACGAACGTGCGGTTAAATCTCGTTCCAGTCGATTTTGTGGTCGCGGGTATCGCGGCACTTGCCGAAGATGAAAATGCCGTCGGGAAAACCATCGCGCTTGCCGACCCCGATCCGCTTACAACCGCTGCTCTATTCGACGCCATCGCGGAAAAATTGACCGGTAAGAGATCTGCGACAATGCCTCCGTCGAAGTTGGTCGAATGGCTGCTCAACTTGCCTCTATCCCCGCCGCTCACCGGCTTGCCACATGCAGGAGTCCCGTATTTCTTTATCGAACAGGTTTACGACACGAGCATCGCGGATCGACTTCTTGCGAAGTACCGGATCAACTGTCCGAATTTCAAGGATTACGTTGAAAATTTGCTCGAGTTTGTTAAAAAACATCCGCAGCTTTGAGGAAATTTCGGCGAAACGGTGCATATTGCGGCGGCTTTCGGGCATCTTATTTTTATGGTTCATTGGCGGTCGATCCTGGGATTCATTTGTGTTCTTCTATTCAGCGGCGCTGTCGCGCCCGCGCAGAGCGGCCGGGTGCAGCCTTCGCCAACGCCTACGCCCGATGACGTCGAGAAGGTGTCGACAGAGGAGATCAAGCTCAACGTTCTCGCGTTTGACGAGAACGGTAAGTTCTTCCCGAATGTCACGGACCGCGATCTTGTCATAACTGAAAACAACATTCTTCATCAACCGACGAGTGTCCGGCGGCTTCCGGCAAACGTTCTCATCGTAATGGACACCGGCGGCGGGCTTCGCCAGATCAAGAGCCTCGATCAAACACGAAAGGTCGCGAGAGCCCTGGTGGGTGCGTTGCGGCCCGACGATTCCTTCGCTTTGCTGCAGTACAGCGATAGGGCCGACATCGTTGCCGAGTGGACAACCGACAAGCAGCAAATACTCTTGGCCATAAACAAGACGAATTTCGGCAGGCGTTCGGCGTTTGTGAACGCGATCGACCTTTCGCGTGATTTTTTGCTCAAAAACCCTCTAGAGAACAAGCATCTTGTTCTGATAACTGACGGCACCGACGACATGGCGAATTCGTCGGCAAAATTTGACGCTCTTCAGCGGCTTCTCTCGACTGACATCAGCGTTCACGTCATCAGCTACACGTCGATGGAGGCGGTAGATATTGAGCCTCGTACCAAAGCTCTCTCGAATTCTCCGCCCCCCTCCGCCCTGCCCGACGAGGTCAAGGCTCAATTGCCGAACGGAGTTAAAGACGTCGCCACCGCACCGAAGATCGGGCCGACGATAAATCTCGACCGAAAGCTGCTTAAGACCATGAAGGATCGCAAGGCGGACCTCTTAAAGAGCCAGGACCAGCTCGAAAAGATCGCCGAGAATACCAACGGTGAGTTTATCCTGCCAAATACGGTCGATGAAATGGTTGATAAGGCACCGCTCGTCGCCCGAATGATCGACGCGAGCTACGTAGTAACCTACGTTCCGAAAATGTCGGTCAGCGATACGCGAGGCATTTCCGAGCGGAATATCGAGGTCACCTCAAAACGTCCCGGCCTCGTAGTCCAGGCCCGCCGAAAGCTGATCATCGACCATCGCAAATAGTTCAGGCTATCGATTCTCCCAACAAAAATCCTTAGTTTACGTAAAACCTGTAACCCATTGAATAATGGGGACGTCTTAATTGCGACGGACCCAAATATCGATCGGAAACGAGAATGGATTACCTTACGGCCTGGCAAAACGGCATTTCGGTGCTTCGACCGGAACGGGACGAGGCGGAAGCTCCGGTTTGTGCTGAAAGCCCGGACCGTCATCTCGTAGGCCTCGCTCTCGCCGGCGATGAACAGGCATTCGAGGTTATTTTTGAGCGCTACAAACGCCTCGTGGCCTCGATTGCCGGCCGCTATTTCCATCAGCCCGCACAGGTCGAAGAGATCATTCAGATCACATTCTCAAAAGCCTACTTTGAACTTGCGGGTTTCCGCGGCGACAGTGATCTCTCGCTCACTAGCTGGATCGGGAAGATCGCCTCGAACACCTGTCTAGACGTTCTACGCAGTCAAAAACGACGTCCTGAAGATCTCGTGTGCGAGCTTTCGGAATCCGAAAGCGTGGCGTTGATCACGTTCTGTGAAACGTCGGGCGTCGATTCCGAAACACAGCTAGTGCATCGGGATCTGGCCGACAAGCTTTTATCCCGGATCGGTGCCGCTGACCGGGCAGTGCTGCAAATGCTGCACGCCGAAGGCATGAGCATCACCGAGATCGCAGAAGCGATGAACTGGTCGCGATCAAAGGTAAAACTCCGAGCCTGGCGCGCCCGCAACCAGCTGCGAAAGATATTAAAGAACTATTTGTAACTGCGATGCCTCAAAAGGCGTCTGTTTAATTGAGAGATGGTGAACAAGGAATTACAAGATCAAGAACTCGACCGGATCGGCATCGATCTGGTGAAGATAGGAAAACTAGCCGACGGCCAGATCCAAAAGATCATCGCCTCGCCCGATATATTTCGGGCGATAACGCAAAGGATCGCTGTTAACCACAAACCACATACAGCTCAGCGAAGATTTGCGTGGCCGTCAAACTTTCGCCTTTCGCTGGCAGCGTACGGATCGTTGGCGATCGTCGTTGCAGCCGCGATTTTCGCATCGAGAGTCGAGAGAAAGCCATCCAACCCTTCGACCGCAAATGTGCAGGTGCATAACGGACCAGACAGTATCGTTCACCCGCTTATAGTTACGCCCTCACCAAAAGAAGTTCGAAGTATCGGAGATAGAGAGGAACCCGTTGCACAGCACGCTGTTTTCCGCTCAAGGGAGCGAACTCCCGAGCGTCATCGCAAGCTCTTGACCGAAGAGGTGAGCGAGTTTTATCCGTTAACTACCAGCACGGATGACGATGAAGGCGGCGGGCAAATCGTCAGGGTCCAGTTGCCGCGAGGTGCCTTATTGTCTATGGGTGTGGAATCGCCGTTTGAAAATGCACCCGGGACGAAGGTAAAGACCGATCTTTTGATCGGCTCGGACGGGGTAATGAAAGCCGTCCGGTTTGTTAAATAAACTGTAATTTACTGCTGTTTTAGGAGAGATCGTGATGAAGACCCTTTTGGTTCTATTTGTATTGATCTTCGCCGCCGCGTCCATTCGGGCGCAGCAGGCCCAGTATGCCTGGGTTCTGGCCGATAGTGTTCAACTCGGCGAACCCATGGTGAAAGGCGCTCCTTTTTCGGGGGAGTCGATAAACGAAACTATTCAGACGCTCAGTGATGGTAATCGAATAATCCGGCGCTCGAGCAGCAAGCTCTTCCGCGACGGCGAAGGCCGCTATCGCCGCGAGGACATGCCTAAGCAGATCGGGCTTCCGGGGACCGCCATCGACATGCCTGAATCGATCTCGATTATCGATCCGGTCGCTGGATTCAAATACACCCTTTACCCGAAAACTAACACTGCCCGAAAGACGCCTTTTCGAAATGTCTTTGACTATAAGTTAAAAGCGGACCTCGATTTCAAGCTCCAAACGCAGCTGTATAAAACCAGGATCTATGCGGTCCGGGCCGACACCGAGAAACAGACTGCGGGTGACGCAAATTCGGGTCAGAATCCGGACGGGGAAGCTGTAGCCCGGCGGC
>JBDTXM010000154.1:0-8999 GCA_040006215.1 Acidobacteriota bacterium | reverse complement strand
GTGCCCTTCTTCTTTTAAATTCTTCCATCATTGGTCGGACCATTTTTTCGATCGCTTCGGGCATGTCGCCGCGGGTGACGGCCGCAATAATTTCCTGATTTACGAGCAGGCGCCCGTACTTTTCGACGTGCCAATCGGTCGGATAAAGCTTGCGGAACGCCAACGCGATCTCGATACCCGTCCGCACCGAATCAAAGGCATCGCGGTTAGTCACGATGATGTTTATCCCGCCGCAATCTTCGTCTTTGAAAGTCGAAGCAGCCGGTTTATAGCGGATTGGTACGAAGCGAACGCCAGCGATGTTTCTCTCGTTGAGGTATCGGGCGAGCTTTTGTCCGTCGATGTACGGAGCACCCACGACCTCGAACGGCGTGTCGGTCCCGCGTCCGACGCTGACGTTAGTTGTCTCGAGCAATCCAATGCCCGGATAAAGGGTCGCCTCGCTCAGCGATCGCATATTCGGGCTGGGGTTGATCCATGTCTGGCCCGTTTCGTCGAACCACATCGAACGAGACCAGCCTTCCATTTTGATCACGCGAACGTCAGCTCCGATCTTTCGCTCGGCGTTCATCATCTGGCCAAGTTCGCCGATGGTCAACCCGTAGCGTACCGGCGTCGTATGAGCGGCGATAAAAGAGAGCTGGCTCTCATCGGCGACGGGCCCCTCGACATTTACGCCGTTTATCGGGTCGGGCCTATCAAGAATGAAAATGGGCTTGCCGGCCTTGGCCGCCTCTTCCATTACATTCTTTAAGGTCGCTGTATAGGTATAAAACCTGGTGCCGATATCCTGGATGTCATAGACGATCGCATCGAGATCTTTTAACTGCTCCGGCTTTGGCCGCCGCGTCTCGCCATAGAGCGAATAGATCGGCAGTCCCGTCTTCTCGTCCGTCGAATCGCTAACCTTTTCATCCGCGACCCCGCGAATACCGTGCTCGGGCGAGAAAAGAGCGACGAGTTTTACATTCGAAGCCTCTTTCAGAATGTCTATGGTCGGCTTCCCTGCCAAATCGCGGCCGGTTTGGTTTGTGACAAGACCGATCTTCATTCCGTCAAGCGGTTTAAATTTGTCGCGCTCTAAAACGTCTAAGCCGTTCAACACGGTGGCATTTTTCGGAATAGCTGATAGCTGTGAGCTGATACCTGATAGCTGACCGCTTTTCTTCGACAGTTCGACCAATTCCCTGAATTTTGGAATTTGGGAAGCGACTGCCGCGTTGTAATTCGCCTCGGCCTCTTTCCATTTTTCGATCGCGGTGTCTTCGATCGCGGAGGCAACAACAGTCGCGATTTTTGCTCGAAGCGGCGTTACGTCCCCCTTGCCGTCTGGGTGAACGCGGTTAGAAAGAAAAACGACGAACGTCTGGGATGTAGGGTCGATCCAGAGGCCGGTTCCAGTAAAACCCGTATGCCCAAACGACCCAAGCGGAAAAAGCTCGCCGCGATTGGACGAGAACGCCGAGTTGATGTCCCATCCAAGCCCCCGCGTCTCGCCGGATTCACTGACGACGATCGGAGTGGTCATTCGAGCGACGGTCTGAGCCGACATGATCCGCTTACCATCGAGAATGCCGCCATTCAGAAGCATCTGGCAAAAACGAGAAAGATCGTCCGCCGTAGAAAAAAGCCCGGCGTGTCCAGCAACTCCACCCATGCGAAAGGATGTGGGGTCATGAACAAAACCTCGTAAGATCTGGCTTCCTTCCGTTTCACTTCCCCTAAAGTTCCCGCCGAGATAACTCTGCTGACCTTTTATGTTCTCCGTAGGAGCAATCAGTTTCTCGAATGGCGGCGTAAAGTTCTTATTCTCCCCTGCAAAGTTATAGAAGCCGGAATGGCCATTTCCTCCAGACATTCCCAGCGGAATAAAAACTTTGCTCGTGGCGAATGTATCGAGCCAACTTCGATCGATTCGAGCAACAATCTCACCCAGAGTGATGAAATTAATATCCGAATAAACAAACTTCGTCCCCGGCGAAGTTCTTAGCTTTTCTTTTTTGAGAGCAGCGAGCATTCCGTCGCGACCGGTCCATTTTTCTTTGAGGTCGAAATCGGGGGCGAAGCCGGACGTGTGCGTCATCAATTGCTGAATGGTGACTTTTTTGACTTGTTCATCCTCGATGTCCGGGATGAATTTGCCGATCGTGTCGCTCAATCGCACCTTTCCCTGCTCGACGAGGATCATTATCGAGGTCGTGGTGGCAACGACTTTCGTCAGCGAAGCGAGGTCAAAGATCGTGTCGACCGTCATCGGCTCGACGTTTGGCACCAGCGAGCGATTGCCGTAGGCTTTACGAAAAACGATCTTGCCTCGATGCCCGACCAACACGACCGCACCGGGAAGTTTTTTGTCTTTGATGTCAGCGGCGACCAGCTCATCGATCTGGTTGAGCTTCGCCGCGTTCATGCCAACCGCCTGCGGCGGCGTAACCGGGAGGCCTTGCGCATGAGCGAAAGCGTTGAGAATTAATGCCAAGAGGCAAAGACGCAAGGGCCTAAGGAATTTCTTTGATACTTTATTCTCCTTTGCGGCTTTGCGACTTTGCGGCTTTGCGTTAAAGATCCGTGTTCTCATCTTTTCGCTGCTCTTAGTTCCTTCTCTCGTTCGACGTAGCTTTCTTTGCAGAGTGCGGTGAATTCACGGCCGATGGGTGAATAGTATCCGCCGCGAAGGCGGGCGAGGCCGAGTTCCCATTGGATCTCAGCTCCTTCGATCATCCAGGAGATCAGGCGGCCTTCACGAATTTCTTTGGCGACGTTTTTCGCGCCCGCGATGCCGACGCCAAGGTTGTTCTCGACCATCTGATTGATCGCTTCCTGACGCGAAAGCTCCATCGTAATGTTCGGTTTGACGTTGGCGGCGGCGAAGAAATCGTCGATCATCCGCCGGGTATTGCCGCCGCGTTCGCCCAAGATAAGTTTTTCACCCGCCAGGGTCGCCGCACTGACAAATTTCTCCTTCGCGAGCGGATGCTTCGGATGCGCGATCGCTACTATTTCGTCGCTGAAAAGCAGATCGGTGGTAATGTTCGAATTATCGACCGGCAAACTTACGAACGCCGAATCGATCTCACCGTGCATCAGTTTTTCGACCAGTGTCTGGCTCGTGCCAGAGCTGACAGTCAGTTCAGCGTTCGGATATTTTCCCCGCAGGTCCTGCATTATTCCAGGCAGCTGATTAGTCGTGAACATCGACGACGACGAGCCGATCCTTAATCGGCCGAATTCGGCGCCCGCAACCTCCGCGATCTCCGCAATCGCAGAATCGTGCTCACGCAATATTTTTCGGGCTCGTTCTAGGAGAAATTCGCCCGCCTGTGTGAGGATCACGCGCCGAGGCGTTCTAGTAAAGAGCGGAATACCGACCTCATCCTCGAGTTGCCGGATCTGCATAGAGATCGCTGCTTGCGTGATATTAACGCGTCGAGCGCCGGCCGTAAAAGTCTTTGCTTCAGAGATCGCCAAAAAGGCTTTAAGCTGTCTTATTTCCATATAACCTTGAGTGATCGGACCGCGTGAGAAGGCTTATGCATATCAAGTATGCTTATTGACTACATAAAATCGGTTAAATTTGATTATATGTCAAGCATAATTGACAATGTAAGAGAAATTTTTGCAGTCGGCGAAAAAGCCCATGCTGAACGGCTCCCCAAAAAACGGCCGCAAACGTAGAAGCCCTCTTCTTTTCTTAGGCATCGACGGCGGCGGAACAAAGACCAACGCGGCTCTGATGAACGCGGCGGAACAGGTGATCGCTGAGGGCACTTCTGGTC
Organism: Acidobacteriota bacterium; assembly: GCA_040006215.1. GTDB lineage: Bacteria > Acidobacteriota > Blastocatellia > Pyrinomonadales > Pyrinomonadaceae > OLB17. The sequence continues at coordinate 5,223 of JBDTXM010000154.1, read as the reverse complement.
CGTCAAACCCACTTCGTGTCGGAGTTGAAACTGCGGTGTCCAACATTTCCAAAGCACTAGAAGCAGCGTGCGACGAGGGCGGATTGTCGCGGGGTGACATTGTCGCTGCAACGCTCGGGCTGGCCGGGGTTCGTCGTCAGGACATTAGGGAACGTGTCCGCGAGAGTTTTGTAAAACGTTTTGGAATTCGGTCGGTGACCGTTGTTACCGATGCAGAGATCGCTCTCTATGGCACGACGCTCGGCAAACCCGGCCTGGTTGTCATCGCCGGAACTGGATCTATCTGCCTGGGCAAAAATGAAAAAGGCAAGTTGGCGATATCCGGCGGTTGGGGGCCGCTCGCTGGTGACGAGGGCGGCGGTGTCGGGATCGCCCAGGCAGCGTTGCACCGCGTCGCGAAAGCGTCGGACGGGCGCGGGGTCGCAACCGCGCTCAGTGAACAGGCATCAGAATATTTTCGAGCCTCGGGGCCTGAAAACTTGATCGTCGCGATCTACTCGCCGCAGGTCGATAATACCCGCATCGCCGGCTTTGCCCGCATGGTAGTCGAGACCGCTCTGAAGGGTGATAAGATCGCGATTGAAATTTTGCACGACGCAGGCCGCGAACTCGGCATAGCCGCCGTTGCAGTGCTAAAACAACTAAAATTAGATCGCCAAAAAACGCCGATAGGCTGCGTGGGCGGTATCTTTCACGCCGGCAAACTTCTAACGAAACCGATGCTCGAAACTATTCACAAAGCAGCTCCAAAGGCGTTCCTAACGGAGCCGCTTATGAAGCCCTCCCATGCTGCCGCCTTGATGGCGCTGAGAAACGGAAAGAATAGCGGGAAATAATATGTTGATCACGGCAAAAAAGATCTTCCTGATAATAATCGTGATAATTTCCGCTTCAGCCACCTCCACTTTTGCACAAGGCAATAGCCTAAAGTTCCTCGCGCCAACCGGTGAGATATTCACATTGCTTTTTCCTGCAGATCTTAGGATCCACACTATCTTTGGCGCTGGTGCCACGGAGTACGCTGCTGAACTCTCGCCGTGCCGGCTTTCGATGATATCGGAACCAGCGCGCGAAAATGATATGCAGGCCAATTATTTGGGCGCCGCAAATAGCCGTTCGCCGACGATCAAAAAGATAAAGATGGGTACCCTCACCGGCTTCGAATACTATTCTTTTGTGGACGGATATTTCACGCGATCATATTTTTTCGCAACTCAGGAGCGTCACTACACACTTTATGGATGCGGTAGGGGCGAGCACGGCCCACTCGTCGACAGGGTTTTCGCAAGCTTGAAGATCGTAGGAAAACCAACTCCGGGAAACATCGCACATGCTGAAGTAATTGATAATGGTGGTCCAGTACAGCCGGGAATAGGATACGGGCCGAAGAAACCTGAGGTAACTCCGACCCCTGCTCCGCCGGTGGCGGGAGATATCACGCCGCTAAAAATTATTTCAAAACCAAGGGCACCTCTTACCGAGGAGGCGAGAGCCGCTGGGGTTCAGGGCACCGTCAAACTTAGGGTTGAATTCCGATCCGATGGGACCATCGGCAAGATTTCCCTAGTAACCGGTCTTCCATACGGACTGACCGAAATTGCGATCGAGGCTGCTCAAAGGATCATCTTCGATCCAGGAACACGTAATGGGGCTCCCGTAACTATGACAAAGGTTATCGATTACTCCTTTTTGATCTATTAACGTAATGCTTTCTGTCACAGAACAAGAAAACCCGAGAACCGTCCGCATTGACCAGGCCGCGACGCTCGATGCTATCCGTCTGCTCAACGATGAGGACAAAACTGTGGCCTTCGCAGTCGAAAAGGTTTTGCCTGAGATCACGGCCGTGATAGAGACGGTCGGCGAGAGGCTACGTGACGGCGGACGGCTTTTCTATGTTGGAACAGGCACGAGCGGACGGCTAGGCGTTCTGGACGCATCGGAAATTCCACCAACCTTTGGCGTCTCGTATGACCTGGTACAGGGCGTGATCGCGGGCGGATATGATGCACTTTATAAAGCTTCGGAGGCGAGTGAGGACGACGCCGATGCCGGTGCGGACGATCTAAAGAAACGCGGATTGACACCGAAGGATGCAGTTGTGGGGTTAGCGGCATCCGGTCGAACGCCGTACACGATCGGCGCGGTAGAGTTTGCGAGAAGGCTAGGATGCTTTACGGCGTGCATTACCTGTAGTCCGGGTGCGCGCATCACCCAGTCGGTCGATATAGCGATCGTTCCCGTCGTCGGCCCCGAAGCGATCACGGGTTCTACACGAATGAAAGCCGGCACAGCGCAAAAGATGGTGCTCAATATGATCTCGACCGTAGCGATGATACGGCTTGGATATGTGAAGGGAAATCGCATGACCAATCTGAAGTCTTCGAACGCCAAGCTAATGGATCGAAGCATGCGTATCCTGATGGAAGAAACCGGACTGATCGAAGCAAATGCGAAAGATCTGTTTGATCGGGCACATTCCGATCTTCGAGTGGCTCTTGTTATGAACCGAGGGAAGGTAGATGCGGATGCGGCTCAAACTGCGCTTTCCGAAACCAACTTTGTGGTTGCGAAAGCGATCGAACGATTATCAGAAAAACGATAAATGACGGACGCAATCAAAACTGGATCAGTGTTTCTCTTCGACGTCGATAACACGCTGCTCGATAACGATCGCGTAACGGCTGATCTGCGACGTTTTTTGGAACGCGAGGTGGGCAAAGAGCGAAGCGATTCTTATTGGAAGATTTTCGAGGAACTGCGAGAGGATCTCGGGTACGCCGATTATCTCGGAGCTCTCCAACGCTACCGGGCAACATATCTTTATGATTCGCACCTGCTTTCGGTTTCGACATATCTGATCAACTACCCGTTTGCGAATCGTCTTTTTCCAAATTCTCTCGACGTGCTCGATCAATGCCGCGAATGGGGACAGGTTGTGATCCTGACTGACGGCGACGTTGTTTTTCAGCCGCGAAAGATCGAGCGGTCGGGGTTGTTCGAGGCGGTAGATGGAAACATCCTGATCTATGTTCACAAAGAGCGGGAGCTTGCGGACCTCGAACGGCGATACCCCTCCGAACATTACTTTCTGATCGACGATAAACTTCGAATTCTTTCGACGATTAAAGAACAGTGGCAGGATCGGATCACGACGATTTTTGTGCGGCAGGGACACTACGCTTACGATACGGCGGACTGTGCGAAATATCCGCCGGCCGACATCGAAATCGAAAGGATCGGCGATCTGCTCAGTTACACCGCAAGCGCGGTCGACGGTGTTATAACGCTGGCCCAGCGATCAGTGGGAAAATTAGCTAGCAGCGAATAGCGGTCAGCTATCGGCTATTCATCTTAGCGAAAACACCTATGGGATTTTCGACGATCGATTATTTGGTACTTGCTGCCTATCTCGTAGGCATCACGATCTTTGGCGTGCTGTTTCGAAAATCGCAGAAGACGGTCAAAGACTACTTCATCGGCACCAAAAACGTTCATTGGGTCGTCATCAGCCTGTCGATCGTTGCGACCGAAACCAGTACGCTGACGTTGATCGGTGTGCCAGCGATCGCGTATGCAAATTATACTTATCCAGAACAAGGCGGAAATTTCACGTACCTGCAAGTTGTCGCTGGATATATCATCGCTCGATTCATCATCAGCCTTCTTTTCATTCCGGCTTATTTCAAAGGCGATCTGCTCACGGCCTATCAACTCCTGGAAAAGCGATTCGGCGTGGCGGTAAAGAACTTCGCCGCCTCGTTATTTTTGATAATGCGGGCACTGGCGGAGGGGGTGAGAATTTATGCGGCTTCGATCGTGCTGACGGCCGTTTTGAGTTCCTCGCTGCCAAATGTCGAGAATCTCACCCTGTGGTCGATCGTGATCGTCGGCGTTCTCACGCTGGTTTACACCTTCGAGGGCGGAATTGCGGCGGTGATCTGGACGGACCTGATCCAGCTGATCATCTACATAGGTGGCTCGCTCGTCGCGGCTTATATGCTGCTCACGCTAGTGCCTGGCGGCTGGAACGAGATACATTCGATCGGTGCCGAGGCGGGTAAATTTCAGCTCGTTTCGTTCAAATTCGATCTCGGCGTGCCCTTCACATTCTGGGCGGGCGTTTTCGGCGGAACGTTTTTGACGATGGCTTCGCACGGAACCGACCAGCTTCTTGTCCAACGACTGCTGACGTGCAGGAACGAACGCGATAGTCAGAAAGCGATCATTTTGAGCGGCTTTGTCGTGTTGTTTCAATTCGTGCTGTTCCTGTTCATCGGCGTGATGTTATACGCATATTACAAGTTCTATCCGATCTCGGGAACAATCGCGAGCAACGATGAGATCTTTCCGAAATTTATTGTCGAGCGGCTTCCGCATGGAATCTCGGGCCTGGTGATCGCCGCGATATTTGCGGCCGCTATGTCGAATCTAAGCGGTTCGCTCAATTCCCTTGCGTCCACCACCGTTCTCGATTTTTATAAACCTTTGATCAAGCCCGATGCAACAGACGAGCATCTGTTAAAGCTTTCGCGATGGCTGACGGCTGCCTGGGGGGTCATTCTGATCGCGATAGCCTTTCTCGCTCGAAACTGGGGTTCCGTTTTCACCGTCGGATTGACGATCGCTTCGCTCGTCTACGGGACTATGCTTGGTGCATTTCTCCTTGGCGTGCTGACAAAACGCGCGAATTCGGTCGGTGTGGTGATCGGCATGCTCTCATCGATGACCGTAATGCTCTTAGTAAAGTTTTACACGAATCTTGCCTGGACATGGTACGTGCTTCTCGGCACGCTCGTTTGTCTGTTCGTCGGCTACACTATCAGTGCGATCTTTCCCGTCAACGGAACTCGACCGGCGGTTGAACCTATTTCATGATGTTGAAACGTTTTATTTGTATCCTCCAACTAGTTCTATTGTCGGCCGTTCCGCTATTCGCGTTTCCGCTGAATCGGGACTCGATTTCACCGAAATTTGAGCCGTCTGAAAAGGCGTTGAAGTGGGCAGACAAACAGCTTAAGAAAATGTCGGTCGAGGAAAAGGTTGGCCAGCTGATACATGTCGGCGTGAATGCGAAATTTGCCAATCAGGATAGCGAATACTTCCAGGACCTTAAACGCCAGGTCGTCGATAAAAAGATAGGCGGGATCATTTTTTTTGGAGCCCCGATCTACGAGACGACGATTCTCATTAATCGAATGCAGGCGTTAGCCGAGGTGCCGC
>JBDTXM010000153.1:0-9019 GCA_040006215.1 Acidobacteriota bacterium | reverse complement strand
GAACCAGATCCAGGCCGACGTCCTGATCAACTGCATCGGCTCCGAATCGAACTTTTCAAACCTCGATTCCCCGCTCGTCAAAAATCTGATTTCCCATGGATCGATCCGAAACGAGGATCTGGCAATGGGACTCGACGCAACGCCAGACGGTTCGATAATTGATACGAACGGCACGCCATCGGCGACGCTTCACACACTCGGCACCGCCCTAAAAGGCGTGCTCTGGGAATCGACCGCCATACCCGAGATACGGGTCCAGGCAAACAAGCTCGCCTTGAAATTGCTTCATTCTTGATACAAAATAACGCCACGCCTATGCCCGAATCCTTTAGTTCAATGCTGATCGACGCCTTTAACTCGCGGCCCGATCGGACAGCCATGCGAATTGTCGGCAGCGACGATGCGACTTATACGTTTGGCGAAATGCTCAAACGGATCCGTTCTGTTGCGTATCGTCTCGGCCAGGAGAATGTACAGTTCGGCGACCGCGTGGCGTTGATAGGGGAAAATCATCCATCGTGGGCGATCGCCTACCTCGGCGCGATCTATCATGGCGCAGTCTGCGTGCCGCTCGACCCGCACGGGGAGCTCGAAACGATCACAAACTTTCTCGAAAATTCCGAAGCAAAGGTCGCCTTTCTCTCGCCGGACCAGACCGAGCGATTCGGCCAGATGCAAGAAAAGCTCGGGCATCACATTCCCGCCGTGGTCTGGAACCTTGAAAATTCAACCAACGGTTTCCAGAAATTTGACGACTGGGCTACGACCGATTTCCCCGCGTCTTACGCCGACGAGATCCCCAAAGCTACGGGCACCGACATCGCTCTTTTGATGTACACGAGCGGCACGACCGGCACACCAAAAGGCGTCCCGCTGACGCACGGCAACATAGTTGGCGAGCTTTCCGGCGTTAACGAAGTCTTAACGCTCGGGGAAAAAGACCGTATCTTGAGTCTGCTTCCGCTTTTTCATGCTTATCTTCAGATCGTGAATCTCTGGGTCGCGACGACGTTCGGCTGCGAGGTCGGATATCTAAAAGAGCTGACGCCCGCCGAGTTGAGCGAGTCGATGAAGACCTTTAAGCCGACGATCCTCACCACCGTCCCGCGGCTTTGGTACATATTTCATAAGAAAATATTTGACGGCGTCGCAGCCAAATCGAGACTCGTTCAGGCGCTTTTTAGAACGTTGCTGCGTGTGAATGGATTTCTTCGCAATACATTTGGCATTAATCTTGGCCCGAAGTTTTTCGGGCAGGTACACGAATCGTTCGGCGGAAAACTCCGCGTAGCAATCTCCGCCGGTTCGCGTTTTGACGAGGCGGTCGCCGACGACTTTCACCGTCTCGGTTTTACGATCATCCAAGGCTACGGCCTGACGGAAACCAGCGGGGCCGCTACCGCGACCTATGAGACCGACAACGTCGTAGGTTCGGTCGGCAAACCTATGCGCGGGGCCGAGATAAAGATCCTCGATCCCGACAAAGAAGGCGTCGGTGAAGTGCTTATCCGCGGCACGATGGTCTTTGACGGCTACTACAAAAATCCGACTGCGACCGCCGAAGCCTTCACCGAGGACGGATGGTTTCGCTCGGGCGATCTCGGAAAGATCGACAAACACGGCCATCTCTTTATTGTCGGGCGAGGAAAGGATGTGATCGTCCTGCCGTCAGGCAAAAATGTTCATCCCGAAGACCTCGAGGTCCACTATCTAAAATGTCCGCTCGTATCCGAGCTCGCGATTATCGGCGTCGAGGACGATAGCGAATCACGCGCAGGTGCCGAGAAACTCGCGGCCGTTGTTGTTCCCGACTTTGCGTATCTTAAACAAACGAGCGTCTCCAATTCAAAGGAGGCGATCCGCCACGCTCTCGACAACCTCGGCCGCGAGCTGCCCGAATACCAACGCGTTCGCGACTACATGATCCGGCAGGAGCCGCTTCCGCGCACGGCGACCAATAAGATCAAGCGTTTTCAATTGAAGAAGGAAGTCGAGACCGGCGTCATTGCATCCGACGCTCCCGAAAAGAAAACCTGGCAGCTGACCGCCTCCGATGAAGATCTTCTCGACAGCGGAACGGCCCGCGCCGTGGTTGCCGCAATCAAACAAAATTCGAAAGACATCGACGTAGTTCATCCCGCAATGAATCTCGAGCTCGACCTCGGCCTCGACAGCCTCGCGCGTGCCGAGACTTTTGCGGCGCTCGAACAAGCCTTCGGGACCGAGTACGACGGCGACGAAGCCGCCCAGGCATTGACCGTCGCCAATGTGATCGAGCTCGTCAACAAACACGGCGGTGCCGAGGCGGGAGACGTCTCTATCGATCTGAATTGGGGCGAGATACTGCGAAACACCGACGATGACCTTCCCGAACTCAGATCCGTTCTCGAAACACGGCCGATCTTTGGGCCGATCGCGTATTCGGTTTACAAATGCTTCAATCTGTTCTGCCGCGGCTTTATGAGCCTGGAAGTTCAGGGCCCGGAAAACCTGGAGGCGTTCATGCCGAAAAAAGGCGAGCAGCTGAAGGCATTCATCATTGCGCCGAATCATCAAAGCTTTCTCGACCCGTTCGTGCTCACATCCAATTATCCATTCGAGATCTTTACAAACATCTTTCACGTCGGCGCCAGCGAATTTTTTAATAGCGGATTCATGCGCTGGGTGGCTAAGATGCTCCAGGTTGTACCGATCAACCCCGACACCGAATTGATGAAGGCTATGAAAGCCGGTGCGATCGGGCTAAAGCACGGCAAGATACTGAACATCTATCCCGAGGGCGAACGCGCTTTTGACGGTGAACTGCACAATTTCAAAAAAGGTGCCGCGATCCTCGGCACTGAACTAGATCTGCCGATCCTGCCCGTAGCGATGGACGGCCTTTACAAGGTCTGGCCTCGACAGTCCTGGCGAATCCGCCCCGCAAAGGTAAAGATCCGTTTCGGCAAAGCATTCTACGCAAAGGATGTCGTCGGCAGTCAGTCGTCCGTCGTCGGCCAAGCGGGCCGAGACACGCCCAACGATCAACTAGCCACGACCGACCACCCAACGGCGGATCGCGAACAGATCTACGAGCAAGTCACGCAACATCTCAAACAAGCCATCGAGCAGATGATCGATGAAATGCGGAAATAGCGGAGCGAACTATGCCATTACCCAACATTTTTGCCAAAGAAGTATCGGAAGGCCTGATCGATCGGATCAACAAATTGACTCCTGAGACTCAGCGGCAATGGGGCAAGATGGACGTCTCAAAAATGCTCGCGCACTGCTGTGTGACGTACGAAATGGTTTACGAGCCCGGCAAGCATCCTCGGCCTAATCCCGTGATGGGCCTCATCCTAAAACTGTTCGTAAAACGTGTAGTGAGCGGCGAGAAACCTTTCAAGAAAAACAATCCGACCGCACCGCAGTTCATCATGAAGACCGATAAGGATTTCGAAGCGGAAAAGGCTCGTCTGATCGAATTCATTACTCGAACCCAACAGCTAGGTGAGGACGAATTTGACGGCAAGGTTTCCGACTCGTTTGGAAAGCTCAACACGACCGAGTGGAACAACATGTTCTACAAACACCTCGATCATCACCTGACCCAGTTCGGGGCCTAAAGCCTCAGCTACCTTGCCGCCCTGCCGTGTATGATCACTGACGAATTCGGCACACACACGAATCCGATGAACCGTCTTCGGTCTTCCCTCATTTGCTTGTCTTTGTCAAGCATCTTCATCGTCGCATCGAAGACCTCAGCGGCAGCCTTATCGCCCCGGGGTCTGATGCTGTAATGCATCCATTTGCCGTCGCGCCTGGCCGAGACCAGTAGCATGGACGACGCAAAATATAAATCATGAAACAATTTCCAGTCTCCGGGAAATAAAAGTATCGCGTCCAGGATGATTCTCAATATTTGAGCTGGATGGAGTTCATGCCGCGGAGGATGATCTTTTGGCGGCGGGCGAGGCGTTTGGGGTTCTTTTTTGGGTTGAAGACGTTTAGAGGGCTGGGGATCATGGCAGCGAGGTAGGCGGCCTCGGGGGCGGTCAGTTCGGAGGCGGATTTTTTGAAATAAGTGCGCGAGGCGGCCTCGACACCGTAAACGCCGTCGCCCCATTCGATGATGTTGAGGTAGATCTCTAGGATGCGTTTCTTAGACAATTCACGTTCGAGAAAATAGGTATCCATCGCCTCGCGGCCCTTACGAAAAAAGCTTCGCTCCTCTGATAAATACAGGTTTTTAGCAAGCTGCTGACTGACGGTCGATGCCCCGCGTTTGAAATCGGGCATGGGCGGTATCCAGTCGTTCGGGTCGTAGTCACCCTCTTCCTTGGCTTGTTTCTCGCCCTCTTTCACCCCCTCGTTCCAGGCGTTCTGGATCGCGTCCCAATCGAAGCCGTGATGGTCGAAAAAGCGTGCGTCCTCGCCCGCCAACACGGCCTTTTGCAAATTCGGCGAGATCTGCTCCATCGGTGTCCAGATTATGAATTTCCGGGGTTCCTCGCCATTAGCTTTTTCCTCGGACAGCCGGTATTCGATCAGCGAGCTCGTGGTGGGGTTCTCGCTCCGGAGCTTGGAAATATTGGGGAACGTGACGAATTCATACAACAGCCAGAGCAGCACCGATGCCACCAGCACGAGAAACAGAACTTTGGTCCAATACCACATGAGTCTGGGGAAATTATAGCAGGAGAGAGAAGATGGCAGAAAGTAGAAGGCAAGTCCACTGCCTACTGACAACTGACATCGATATCGGTTATTCTGGACGTGCGGTAAAACAAGTTGGAGAATTTTTTTCTAAACACCATGGAGAAGAACGACAATGTCGTCGCCCTGATACTGGGCGGCGGAGCGGGTTCGCGCCTGTTTCCGCTGACGCAGGAACGCTCCAAGCCGGCCGTGCCGCTCGGCGGGAAATATCGCCTGATCGACGTTCCCATCTCAAACTGCATCAACTCGGACATTACGCAGATCTTTGTGCTCACGCAGTTTCAATCTGCGTCGCTCAATCGGCACGTTTCAAGGACCTATCGTTTTTCAAGTTTTTCGACCGGGTTTGTCGAGGTCCTTGCCGCTGAACAGACCAAGGAAAACGCCAACTGGTTCCAGGGCACGGCGGACGCCGTCCGCCAGATATTGCCGCATCTACGCGATTGGAAGGTGAGCACCCTGATGATCCTGTCGGGTGACCACCTATACCGGATGGATTACAGGAAGTTTCTCGCACGGCATTTTGAAACGAATGCGGACCTGACGGTTTCGGTAATTCCCTGCACGCCAGGCGAAGCTGAGGAATTTGGGCTGCTGAAGACGGACGAGAAGGGTGCGATCGTCGAGTTTAAGGAAAAGCCGAAAGGCGAAGCTCTCGAAGAGATGCGTGTCGATACCACGCGGTTCGGCCTTAAGGAATCGGAGTCGGAGCAACGTCCGTACCTTGCCTCGATGGGCATTTATGTTTTCAATTATCCAAAGCTCGTCGAACTCTTAAAAGCGGATACAACATGGGTCGATTTCGGAAAAGAGATCATTCCAGCCGCGATCAAGAACTACAACGTCCAGGCACATCTGTTCAAAGGTTACTGGGAAGACATCGGGACGATCCGGGCGTTCTACAACGCTAATCTCGACCTCGCGGCTCCGCTGCCGAAATTCAATTTCTTCGACACCGAAGCCCCAATCTATACGCGCAGCCGATATCTGCCGCCGTCCAAGATGCACGACTGCGACATCGGCAATTCGATGATAAGCGAGGGCTGCATTTTGAATGGCGTGTATGCCCGCAGCTCGATAATCGGGCTTCGCAGCCGTATCGATCCCGGCACACGGATAGAAAGCTCGATCGTGATGGGTGCCGACTATTTCGAATCGCTAGAGGAGATACGTTCAAATATAGACGCTAACAAGCCGCATATCGGTGTCGGCCAAAATTGCACGATCCGCGGTGCGATCATCGACAAGAATGTCCGGATCGGAAGAAATGTGCAGTTGGTGAATACGATGGGAGCCGACAACTTCGACGATCCGCACGGCTGCTTTTACATACGCGATGGAATCGTGATCATTCCGAAAAACGCATTGATCGCAGACGGAACTGTCGTATAGTTCAGAACTTCTTTTTACGTTTCGCTCCGACGATGTAGCTGTCGCGAGCATTCACGGCAACGTCTTCTCGGTTGACTTTGACCTTTAGTTTCCTTATACGCCCAACCTTTCCATCCGTTTTCGGATAAAACCCGAGACTGTAATATTCCCGCAACTCGCTCGCGATCCTGGAGAACGCACTTGCGAGATTTCCCGACGTGCTCGCTTCGTACAGGCGTCCGCCGGATCGCAAGGCCATTTGATCGAGATACTCGCGAGCACGGCGATAATCGTCAGCGGTCGTTCCACGCGAATCGGGCACTCCAACGGTCGGCACGGGATTTCCTCCTGGCTTCTGACCGGGAAACGGCAGCGTGCTGGGATTTAAAACGACCGTCTTGGCGCCGTCCTTCATGTCCTGAACGTCGGCGAACGTGTCGTAACGGATCGGATAGACGAGAGCGTCGAGTTCGCGGATGTCGTTGATATTCTGGAGATCGTTTGAACGAGTGCTGGTCGTATCGACACCGTCGGTGAACAGGATTATCGCTTTGCGGCCCTTAACGCGTTTTAGACGGTCGTTCATTACGATATCGAGCGCTTCGTAAAGGCTGGTTCCGGTTTGGATCTTGGTGCTCATGATCGCACGATATATTTGTTGACGATCGTTTGTCGCCTCGCACAGCATGTGTACATCCTGGTCGAACGAAACAACCAAAACCTTATCGTCCGTCCCGAGCTGATTGATGAACGCGATCGCGGCTGCTTGAATGTCCGAGATCCTGAACGTGGTTGAGTAGCTCATGTCGAGCACGAGAGCCACCGTGAACGGCTCCTTTTCGGTCGCAAAGTAGCTGACCTCCTGCTCAACGCCATCCTCAAAGATCTTGAAATTCTCCTTCGCCAGGCCGTCGACGAAATGCCCTTTGCGATCGATCACCCGGACCGGAACCGTCACAAGGTCAGTCTCGACTCTTACCACCTCGCCATCGTCAGGAGCAATGTCGTCTTGCGGCAATTTGGGCGTGGGCGTCGGTCTGAGAGCAGGCGTTGTTTGCGGCTGCGGGATCGGCAGGCCTCCGCGACGGCCGGATTGGGCATAATTACCCACAGCCAGCAATAGCCCAAGCGTTAGGATTGTAGGAATTTTCATCCGGTGACGAGGTCCCTTCGGCTTCGATGCAGTTCAAACATCGATTGGATGCATTTCTCGTCCGAAATCCAATATATGAAAAATCGCTATTTATCTAAAGGAGCAAACCTATTTACCCGCTATTGTGCGGTCCGTTTGGCCGACTATGTAACTGTTTTTGGCACGGACCACAACATCAGGCCGGGCAACCCGGATGCGGATCGATTTTCGTTCGCCGATCGTGCCGGCCTTTTCGGGATAATATCCGATTGAGTATTGCCTGCGGAGTTCTTCGGCGATTCCGGAGAATGCAGCGTCGAGATTTTGGAGCGTACCAGCCTCAAACTCGCGGCCGCCGCTATTTTGTGCCAGGGCTTCCAGATACGCCTTGCCCGTCGCGTACTCACTCGAACGTCCGCCGCCGCGGCCCCAACCGCCTCCGCCGCCTCGTCGTCCGCCACCGCCGCCACCATAGCCCCCGCCGCCGAGGACGATCCCCGCAACACGGCCCCATGTTCCGCCGTTACCGATCGGAGGATAGCTTCCGCCACCCCAACCGCCTCCGCCGTTATCCGTGGATGTATCGTACCGGATCGTATAGAAAAGGCCTTCGGACTCTTCGACGTCAGAGATCGTGCTTTGGTAAGACGCGCGCCGGGAGGTCGTGTCCACGCCGTCAGTGAAAAGAACGACAGCCTTGCGGCCCTGGATCTGCTTTAGCTGCTGATTGATCGCGACATCGACAGCTTCATAAAGGCTTGTCCCATCACCCATTTCCGTACTGCGGATAGCCATCCGAAGAGCATTTCGATCGTTGGTGGGACGCGTCAGAACGTGGACCTTTTCATCGAAGGAGATAACAATGACCCGATCGCTTGGGCGAAGCTTATCGACAAACGTGATCGCGGCGGTTTGAATATCTTCGATCTGCCACTGTGTCGACGGGCTGACGTCGAGCAGCATGACGACCGTAAAAGGCGTCTCGACCGATGCGAAATAGTCGACCTTTTGCGGGAGGTTGTTTTCGAAGATCTGAAAATCCTGCTGTCGAAGGCCGCCGATAAATCTGCCGTCGCGGTCTAGGACCGAAACCGGCATTGTGACCAGATTGGTTTCGACTTTGACGACCTCATCGGAGTCATCTTCCGAGGTCTTCTTTTTAACAGATGTGTCAACGGTCGAGGTCCGTGAATCGGTCCGGCCGCCTAAAGTCGGCGGCCCGGTTCGCGTCGATGAACCCGGGTCATTTTTGATGGTCGGCGGGGTGGGTGTAGCCGCAACGCGCGGGCGGGATGTCTGGCCAGAAGCCGAGACTCCAACCATCCCCAAAACAACGAGTACCGCGACGATGATTCCTTTCATAACACAATAGACTCCGGGCGCAATAGATACTTTGGGGAAAGCCTGCTTTTGATTATAACCCGGTTGCTTTAGTTGCTAACGTTTTTTTCAAGGAGATCGATCGCCAGATCGTGGAACCGGCGGCGTACTGAATTAATATTAACGAACGGCAGTTCGTGATAATGCGTTCGGTTTGTCAGAAGGATAAAAACCCGCTCTTTGACCGGATCGATCCACAGGCTGGTGCCCGTAAACCCAAGATGGCCAAAGCTTTCCGGCGACATCTTAGCTCCGGCTGTCGATTCGGGCGTAGATGCGAGCTGAAACGCAAATGAGCGGTGTTCATTCATGCCCGGCGTAAAATTAGTGCGAAAAAGCTCGCAGGTCTCTGGTTTTAGGAGGGTTGTGTAATTGGGCAGGAATTGCTGCGCGATCTTGAAAACCTCTTCAGCGGTTGAAAAGAGCCCTGCGTGA
>JBDTXM010000152.1:0-9080 GCA_040006215.1 Acidobacteriota bacterium | reverse complement strand
AGGTGGACGGTGTGAAACGCTGCGGCAAAAAAGCCCCGGCCGAACCTCGAACGGTGCTCTATTTCGATCTCGCACTCACCCGGACGCAGTTCGGCCGGCGGTACATCTCGGAGCCTGATCCCGAAGACACCGAGTTCTCCGATTACAAATACGAATTCCCGGACAATTTCGTCCGGCTGCAGTTGGATCTTGCGGCTGGGACTCCCGATCAATACAAGACTAGGGCCGAGTTTCTCCTGGCCGAGATCGAGGCGGAGATCCGCAAGCGTGACGCCAAGGTCGTCATCATCGACAGTCTCGACCGGATGACCGAGTACGGCATACTCCGCTCACGCGAGGCCGCCTACATCATGAGCCGGCTTAATCTGCTCAGGCACGAACTCGGTCTCTCGGTCCTCGTTCTCGCACAGCTTTCGCGCCGCTCGGACAGCTCGCCTCTCTCCGCCACCCGACTGCTCACCACCCGAACGATCTCGGCATTCGCCGACAGCGTCTTTGCTATTGGAATGTGCCGCGGCGACGAGAGGCTTCGCTATCTCAAACATCTCGGGTCACGCAGCACCGGCATCATCTACGACAGCAGCTACCTTCCCGTCCTCTGTCTCTGGCCCTGCGAGACCAACTTTCTGTCGTTCCAATTGAACGGCTTTGTTGACGAAGCCGAGATGCTCGACGCCTACTCCGACCAGCAGCGCCACGACCGCTCCGACCAGGTCAAGGAAATGGCCGCCGAGGGCTGGAAGCAGCGTGAGATCGCAGTCCGCCTCAGCATGTCCCTCGGCTCCGTCAACCGTGCCCTCAACATCTGGTCCCCCTTCGACGATCGCCCAAAACCCCTACCACCCCCGCCAACACCTAAACCAAAACCCGCCCGTCCTACAAAACGTGTCGAAACCGTGGAACAAGAACCCGAAAACCCATCTCTCACACCTTCGGCAGAGAAATCGGAACATCCCGAAAGGCCATTCATCGGGCCCGTCCAGGATCCACGGGCCCCCGCCTCAGTTAGAGCAGTGAAGGAAACTGGTGGGCGATCAAGCGGAGCACCGCACTGATCGTGTTATGAAAAATTTACTTAAAAACTATTTTGTCCGTGTTTTAGTAATGTCACCGCCTGAGGAGTTTCATCGACAGCAGATCGATTTGAAAACCTTAAGCGCAGACAATTACCCCTCCATTGAAGAACGGAAAACGATGCCTACAGGCCTAGCTCGTCCATTTTGTCTTTTTCGTATTCTTCATCTTCACCGGGGTAGCGGAGTTGGGTGTCGTATTTTCCGGTTTCCTTGGCGAGGGCCCAAACGAGGCTTTCGCCGGCGGGCAGGACTTCGGGTTGGCGAGTGAAGACTGGATCGGTGTAGGCGTCCGACGCGTCGATGAGCTGCCAGCCTTTTCGTTTGAACATCCCGAGCAGGTCATCGAGAAACAGCGACACGACGAGGCTGTGATGGGCGAGCACCGTGTGTTTGATCGGACGGCCGACCACCTTTTTGGCGAGGTCGTCGTAATACTGCGAACGTTCCCAGATGTGATCGAGAAAGAACTGACGATAAGGCTGGAGGTCGACTTTGGGATCAGCCGCGAGACGTTTTGTCAGGCGATCGTCTATTGCCCACTCGGAAGTGTCGATGGTCACGTGCCCCATCCGGTAGCCCCGTTCCTTCAGAAACCCTCGCATCCGGTCACGCTTTTCGAGTGTGTCACCCTCTTTAAGAAATGGGAATCGCATGTATCGCGATCTTTCGAACTGAGGATAGCTCTTGAGAATATCCTCCACACGAACGATGTCGTCGGCGTACCACTCGAAGGCTATTTTTTTCGATGGATAGTACGAGTGCGAGTAGGTGTGATTGCCCAGGATGTGCCCGGCGTCATTCCATTTTTGGAGCAGCTTGCGGCCCGCGTCGTGGTCGACCTTGCGGCCGCTTACAAAGAGAGCTGCCTTGAGATCACCGTGCTTTTTTAATGCCGCGAGGATACTGCGGTTTCGTTCCTCGGGCGACTGGAGCGGCGTTGGATCGATGTCCGGATCGTCGAGCGTGATCGCAACCTGCGGTTTGGCAAAACCTGGATCACGCGATAGAGCGTTGCTGCGGATACCTGCAATAACACTCGCGGCGGTCAGAGTTTGAATAAAATGTCGACGATTCATTGTATGGATATTGATTCGCAGCACACGAAAAAACGTATGTTCCCCGTAAAAAAGAGTGTCGCTGATTTTGCCCAGCGACACTCATTCTCAAACGCAGGACGGAGCCCCCCGAAAAGATCAAAGTACCGGCTTTTTAAGGATGTTTGCCAAAGCCTGCATACGGGATGCGTCCGCGGGTGTCTTGGCAGAGGCGGAGCTCTTTTCTACAGACGAGGCCGAACCCTTGAGACCGCCTGCGTTCTTAGTAGACTCTGCGGTATGAATTGCCTGCCTGATAGATGTGATCTGATCGGCCGGCAAACCGCCGGAACGCTCGAGCTGATCGACGTAGGCTTTGGCAACAACAAGCTGCCGGGGCCATTCGATCTTCTGCTGATTCTGCACATTCAATTCCGAAACCTGGACTGCCTTAGCGGCATCGATCTCGTTCTGCGTCAGATTGCTCGTAGGCGACAGTTCAAATATGTCCAGACCGCGTGCGATCTCCGATGCGTAGATGTGGCCGTTGTACCAATAGGCTGACCAGTCTCCGCCGAGGATGAGCATCTTCGGATCGATCGGGCCGCGGTCGAAATAGGCGATCTCAGTCGGATGGCTTGCATCCGTAAAATCCATTACCGAAATGCCGCCCTGATACCAAGCCTGAACCTCAATGTCGCGGCCGGGAACCGGCACCAGCGAACCATTATGTGCAACGCAGTTTTCGCTGTCGCCCTGAGCGGCCGGCATCTTGTAGTAGCCGGCAAAGCTCAGCTTTTTGTTGTCGAGATTGAAAACCGCGTCGGCTCCCCATTTATTCGGGTCAGTCGCACGACATCTGGCACCGAGGCCGCCGCCCCATTCATCGGTGAACACGACCTTCTTGCCGTCATTCGAGAACGAAGCCGAGTGCCAATATGAATAGTTCGGATCGTTTACAGCGTCCACGCGTTTTGGATTGGCCGGATCTTTTATGTCCAGAAGAATTCCATTTCCAGAGCAGGCTCCGGCCGCAAGCCCGATCGCCGAATAAACGGTAATGTCATGGCACTGATCGGTGTCCGACGGCTTTGTGGTCCCATTCGGTGAATGCGAACCGCCATTGTTCAACCCGTTGACGACGCCAGTTCTTGCGTCCATAAACACCCGTGGACTGGAGACGATCTTTGCAGTTTGGGGCGACTTGACCGGAACCTTGATCACATCGATGCGAAAGAGTGCCGTATCCGAATTCTTGTCCGGCGTACCATCCGAACATCCGGCGAGTTCGTCGCTCGGGCGAACGAAGGACGTTCCCGAAACATAGATATAGACGTTGTTCTTGTCGTTAGGATCAACAACTAAGGTGTGCGTGTGCGATCCGCGGCACGTCTGAATCGCGGCCACTTGCTTTGGGTTTGAGATGTCAGAGATATCGAAAACTCGCACTCCGCGGAAGCGATCTTTATTTGCAGCGGGATGACCTTGCTGTCCGGAAGCCGCGGGCGGATCGGGAGCAAACCCCTGCGCACCGCAATCGAGCCGGCCGTTTGGCATCTCGACCGACATAAAGAGCAGATTGTTATAAACCGACACATCGCCCTGTCCGCCCGGGCAAACAAGCGAGGTCAATAACTTTGTCTGCGCCGGATTGGAGATGTCATAAATGCTGATTCCGTAAAAATTGCCCTGGAAAAGGTGATTACCCTGAAAGGCGAGGTCCGAATTGGCAAACCCAAGTTGCGCAAAGACGAGCTTCTGCGGAGCCGGCACCTTTGATGGATCGGAAACGCCTAAGACCGTCGTTAGCGTCTTATCAACTCTCGGATCATTGGGATCATTTGTCCCCAGCTGGAACGCGTCAGGTTTTTTAAGCAGTGTCAGATGCTTGATGCCCAAAGCCGACTCGCCTGCGTCGTACATTCCAGGCGTCAATTTCGAACGGGGGTCGGTTGTATCCGAGCCGGTCATGCCTGCGGGCAGCGGCGGAGCCTGCGGAAGCTGGGCAAAAGTCCCAGCCGCCATGCAGGAGCACAAAATAATTGAATTAGAAAGTAAAAAGAAAGCGATATTACGTAATCGAGTCATGGTTTCTCCTCTAGGGTTTTTCTGCCAACAAATTCTGCATGATCTTGATCTCCGCTCGCTGGCCGCTATCTACATCGGTGGTGAACGTAAAGATCTCAGCGTCCTGTCCCGCACCCGGCGTATCGTATAGATCCTTGACCATTGTCAAAGCGCCGCCGTGGTGCTGGATCATTCCGGTAAGGAACAGGCGGTCGAACTCGGAATTATTCGCTTTGGCAAGAGCCTCCATCTGTTTGGGTGTAAGCATCCCGGGCATGAGCATGTGATGGCTCGACATATCCATGCCGGTCATGTCCATGCCGCCCATTTGCATTCCGGTCGGCTGGTCTCGGGCCCTTAACCAGCGTTTCATAAAACCTATCTCTTCCGCCTGGGAGTGACTAATACGCGAGCCCAGCAGCCGAACATCTTTATTCTGTGTGTGCGACTCGATCAGTGCGGTCATGTCGACGGCTTGTGCATGATGCATGATCATGCCCTGCATAAACTCTACGTCCTTGGTCGATATTTGAGGGAGTGTCGCCCTAGCGGAAGAGGGAAGTGTCTTAGTCGGCTGGCCGGGAGCACCTGGCTGCACCACAGCCGGCGGTGTTTGCTGGGCAGGCACCGCAAGAGATGCGAAGCAAGTGAGCGCACCAACGAGTAGAAAAGCGTGTCGTGAAATTGCCATACTGAACAGAACTTGAATCAAGAACTATTTCAATACAGTAAACCATCAGGTGAAACAGACTCAACCCGGTCCATAGACTAATTTCCCGTTCTCAGGCCGCGCCGCCGAGGTGAACGGATGAATCGAGTTCTTCCCGCCATCCATAATATGTTCGACGATTACGCCCGACACCTTCTCGCGCACTGTTCGTATTTTTCGTGTGCTTCGAACAAAACATAACATTCTTTTATTCTCTTTTCCTCCTTTGATTAACGATCTTCTCGTTACTTAAACTATAATCAAGCGGTACTTTGGTTGATATTGTATTAACACACAATTGTATTTTCGTCAGAACTCGCCACTTCCGTAGCGATTTCGAAAGATTCCGGCTGGCAGCGTATCGACGGCGGTCTTTACCAAGGCGCATTCTTCCGTCGAAGTAGTGACGTCTCAAAATGGCGCGGTCGATCTTTGCGTTGCAGAAGACTGAGTTAGCATGTCGAAAAATAAGAGCGATGAACCAACAGACGTATTAAAGCCCGATAATATTTCCAGAAAACGGATTAACGAGAGAGCGATTTCGAGGTGGGAAAACGAGGGCGGGGCAATTTGTTACCCGCTTAAAGGACGAACCGGGAAAATGCCGCCACCGGGGCGTAAAAAGAAACCTAAGATTCTGGTCTCATGTGACAAATCCGCTTTAGGGAAGTGACTCAGGAGACTGTTCAGTATAAGAGCCTCGTTCTTTCCTCTCGGAATGTACACGGCCTGTACTTTTCAGCTTTCAAATGCGATTTGTTTCGTGCCTCTACTGGCTGTCCCGCATTATTTTGTCTACCTGGCAATCACTGCCTGGCTAGCAGCTTTCGTCGGCATGCCCTACGGCTTTGTCCCAGATCGGCGGAGAACATGATTGGAATTTCGAGTAGGCAAAAAGACGACTTGCTAACGCACGATCATTCTGAGATCGACGCTCTGGTCGGTAAGATCGCAGGCCTGTTTTCATTGGGTAAGCCTAAGCCGATCCTCGAGGCCATCGACCTGTTTTGGGACCACCTGGCGGTACATATCAGGGCTGAACATCTTTATTTGTTTCCGGCGCTTACGGAGGAATCGAGTTTGCTCAAAGCTGCCGAAGCCGCTGCAATACTGAATCGGATCGAAGATCTTCATGAAGATCACAATTTTTTTATGCGAGAGGTGATCGGCGCTATAAAAACAATGCGCCGAATTGTCATGGATTCAGATAGCGACGAATTGAGCCGTCTGGTTGAAGCGAAAGAACGGATAGAAAGCGTGCACCGCCGACTGATAGTTCATAATGTAAAGGAGGAATCCGAGATCTATCCTTTGGTTGATAGGCTGGTCGCACCGGATGCGGCAATTATGCTTCGCACTAAAATGAAAAGGGAATTGGATAATCTGCCGCCGCGCTTTGTTGTGACACCTAACTAACTATTCAATGATCGGTCCAATCGATAATGACAACCAGTTTATTGAGGGTTTTGTGCTCGCAGGCGGCGCGAGTAGTCGAATGGGCCAGAATAAAGCTCATATGTGCGTTGGCGGAAAGCGGCTTTTCGAAAGAGCGGTCGCCGCGTTGAGCCCGATATGTCATGGGCCCGTGGCGGTCGTGGGTAGAACTAGCGCCGACCTGGATTTTCAAACCGGCCTGGATGTCGCTCCTGTCCCGGACCTTCTTGAGATCCGCGGGACAAAACTTCCGCAGGCCCCGATCGTCGGACTTTATACGGCGTTGACCTATGGGAAAATGCCGTGGATCGCAATTCTTGCCTGCGACCTGCCATTTGTTACCGGAGATTTGATGATAAAACTGGCCGTGTATCGGTCCGATGAGATCGACGCAATAGTTCCGATACAACCCGACGCTAACCCACAGCCATTGTGTGCGATTTACCGCCGCGATAAATGTTTGCCTGTTGTGAAAGATATGGTTGAGAAAGGTGATCTGAAAATGCGAAGGGTTGTCTCGTCCTTCAACTCGCACTTTGTTGGTTTTGACAAAATTGCCCATCTACGCGATTCTGCAAATTTCTTCTTTAACGTGAATAATCCAGAACGTCACGAGTCTGCCTGCAAGATGGCCGGTGACTAGACCACGGCCGCAAATGCCCTTGCCTATATCACTTCTTATCTGCGGATGGGCGAACGATATCGCGCTTAAGGCGGTACGCTAAAAGTAAATAAACCACTTGTGGGCTTTCGCTCCTCAAGCTAACTCGCAAAGCCTCATCGGGCAAACATGTCCCTTAGGTATCGGGTCGAATGCATGACGCAAAAGCGATGTCCCACCTGGGCTTTTCAGACTTACCAATCCCTTGGCTATCGGGCGCACCGGATCGATCTTCTTACCTGCCTGCTGCATCAGGTCAACATCCTTTATTGTCGCGATCTCTTTCGGGGCGTTCGGGCAGGTTTGAATCCGTATATTGCTCAACCCAACCGCTTAACCGCAACTGATCAGAAAGCCCCTCCTCTATCTTCTATCTTCGCCTAAAGCAAGATTTGGGACATAATACCTAACTTAGAGGCCCATGCTATATTCGCGGAGGCTCAGCATGACTAAAAGGTGGGGCAGGAATCGATGTACCCAGAGTTTTTGAACCTCATCGTGTCCGAGCACGTACTTACGATAATCATACGATAATTTAGAACCAATCAGCGTTTGGATAAACTACCGCTCAACCGAACAGGATATTCCGGTTCTGGATTTGCCCAGTCCATAACTTTAGAGATACATAAGCAGGGCAGCAGTCAGGGTCGGCAGGTTATCGATTCCCGACCGTGAATTTTGCAATTCCCGTGACTCGCGGGCCAGTCTGATTGACTCAGCACTATTGCCCATCGCGGCAAACCCTTACGTAAGGTATATTTTTTTGGTTTTGGTCGGGATACCCGCATGACGGGAACTTGGCCCGCAAGAGTCCTGGTCCTATGATGTTGGGTTCTTAGATCTCGCGGAATACTCGCCAAGTCCACATTCTCGCGTCTACGAAGGACGAAAAAATCGTCACTGCAGATTTTCGCCGAGTACGACGGCCGGCTCAAGAAGGCCTGTTTGATATGCAACAATGACCAGGTTTAACCTATCGGCTACCCCAATCTTTCCATAAATCGAGCTAAGATGATGTCTGACCGTCGCTTCGGTGATGGATAATCTATCCGCAATACTCTTGTTCTTCAGACCTTCGCCGATGAATCTGATAACCTCTAGTTCGCGCGGAGTCAAGGAACCGTTTTGTGATCTATGTAAGAGTTTGTCGAATTTCTTTTCGCCCGATTTGCTCCTCTCAAGGATCTTGCTGAGAAGAACTTGATTCAGCCATGTTTCGCCGCTGTACGTTTGTCGAATCGCCTCGAGCAAGAGTTTAGTACTCTGCTCTTTTTGCACAATTCCGACTGCACCGAGCTTTAAGGCATTTGCCTGGGAATCCAGATCAAGACCCGCGATGACGACGACCACTCGAAGACGAGGGTTTTTGCGCAGTAGATCGGAAATTATTTCAACCCGATCGCCGCTTGATAGGTCGACCACCGCTATATCTGAATGAGCAATGCTACCTATTCTGCCGACATTTTCGGCAAACGAATGCAATCCCGTGACAGCAAGGTCTCCATTCGCTTCGATCAAGAGTTTCAGACTCTCCAGAACGATCTGATAGTTCGAGAACAGCAAAACCCGAATCTGTTGTTTTGATTTTTTAGAAGGTACTCCGTTCATTGCTCATCCTGTTGAAGATTCAAAGTTGTGAGCAGCAGCCAAGGCGGTACTCAGGGGTGAAACCTGTCTCCAAACACCAATATATATCATTTAGTTATAGTGGGATAGGGTAAAAAAGGTAGTCGCCCTCTAAATATTGGCGGAATGTCCTTTAATTTTACCATCAGGGATGTTTGTGGGCCGCAGTGATAGTCGTTTCGTGCACCACTTTCGTGGCAGTAAAAGGCTGAAAGGCGAAAATGCAGATTCACAAAACCGAATGTCACATAGCGGTCTGTAGATACGAAACGCGTAGCGTCGATCTCGATCAATCTCTCACCTAGATGCCCAAGGCCGCCCCCCCTCCCGCGGAAATATTCGGAAATCTTACATCTGTCAATATTTCATCGAAATCGGCCCGGTATCCCACAAATTATACTTATAGGTTTTCGATCCCTTCTAACAGGCAACCGCGCCGCCGCACTATCTAAAACGCTTACTGTCGCACTATC
>JBDTXM010000151.1:0-9239 GCA_040006215.1 Acidobacteriota bacterium | reverse complement strand
CCGGACTGGAAATTTTCTGTGGGCCGAAAGTCCTCGACTGGTGCCGTCAGGTTGGGGTTATATGACTGCTCGGCCACCGGCACTTCGTAGTCGGCCCCGATTAGCGGCGAATCGCCGGCACGATAGACCTCGGTTTTTACGTCCGCCTGCCGGACCTCGGGTTCGGCCGCGCTTTGGTAGTTCACGGTCGCGTCGAGATTTTGCGAGCCAGGATTCGTTGAACCCGGAAACCCGCTGGAAGTGCCAGTCGTCGGGAATGTGGATGATCCGCTCGATGCTTCTGTCGAGGGCTCTGAGCCGTAGGAGGTGACCGCACCGGTATTTCCGATCGACGCCCCAATGGGGGGCGTCACGCCGGGCAAGGCCGAAAAAGCATCCTGTGAATTAAACGCTACTGTGTGAGCCGACATCGACTCCTGCATCGCCGTGTAGGCCCTGCGAAGAGCCTTTTGCATCTCCCGGGCAGAACCATAACGCTTGTCTTGGCTGACCTCCATTCCGTGCAGGATGACGTCCGAAACGTCTGGCGAGATCTCAGGAGTGATATCGCTGATCTTCCGGATAGGATCGGCCATTCCGTTGAGCAGTGAATCGGCACGCGACAAAGCGTCAGAAGGCACGACGTTGGTCATCAACTGGTACAGGGTCGCCGACAGCGAGTAGAGATCGCTGCGGGCGTCGGTGCCCGTACCGCGGATCTGCTCCATCGGAGCATAATGCGGCGTATATCCGACGACGCTTCCTGATGATTGGCCGCTCGCTAAATTGGTGTTGCCCGTCGAGCTCTTTGACAGCCCGAAATCGAGAAGCACAATGTGATTCTCGTCCGTAAGCTTCAGATTCTGCGGCTTGATGTCACGATGGATGATCGGAGGTTCGTGCGAATGTAAATACGAAAGAGCATCGAGAAGCTGGTCGGCCCAAAACAGGACCCAACTTGCAGGAAACGGTTTCTGGGCAGCTTCGAGACGTTTCGACAGATCATCTCCCGAAATATGCTCCATCACAAGATACAGTTCGCCATTTTCCGCAAAGTGATCGCTTACCTTCGGCAAAACCGGATGCCGGAGCCGGGCAAGTATCCTCGCTTCGCGCTCAAAGGCGTTCCCAAGCATTTCGTCTTCGGCGAAAAACGTGCGTTTGAGCGCAACTGCGCTTCCTAAACGCTGGTCCACCGCGAGATAAACCTCACCCATTCCGCCCTTTCCTACCAACTGGACGATCAAATAGCGGTTTTGAATGAGAGTATTCGGTGCAAGAGCTTTCATTTATTTTCCAAGTGTATGACGTTTTGCTAAAACGGCTTTTTCGTTTTGATATTGTATCAATTACGGCGAAACTTCAAAATAGTATTGTTCTATCTGCGTCTGCGGTGTATCTATCCATTATTTTGAGATTAGCAATTTATCGGGTGGAAGCATGGGGGGCATACCCTTGTGCTGCCAACAACGAACATTTCCCTTTACCTTTCGAGTGCACGGCGTCCCCTTTTTGGTTTCCGCTCCGCATGAGTAGACCGGTTCTGATACTCCCGTGCCAGCCTTCGAATTAGACGCCGGCGCGGCCGATCTTGAAACACTTGCGTTCTCTACGGATGAACCCTGTTGAGATTGGTCAGGACGAACATCGGTTGTCCTTAAATTTCCCGTACCGGCGGCCGGCGGATTCGCCTGACTTACCAGATTTTG
This sequence comes from Acidobacteriota bacterium, assembly GCA_040006215.1. GTDB lineage: Bacteria > Acidobacteriota > Blastocatellia > Pyrinomonadales > Pyrinomonadaceae > OLB17. The sequence continues at coordinate 7,551 of JBDTXM010000151.1, read as the reverse complement.
CCGGGCGACGGCCGGACCGGAATTCGGCGACCCCTTCATCCAGGACCCGACCCCGAGCGACGCGGCAAGAATGCCAACTCCGATCAATACCTTTGGCCCTATTTCAATTACCGGATGTTCGGACGAACACGCGTCGCAAAACCGTGTGCTGGACCAAAATTTCCATTCGGTCCTCTCGATCTTTTCACCGCAACCGCAGCAGAAATCCGGCCGATAAAACATCCACGTTGTCTTCCCGCACTCGCAGGAAAATTCCTGATCAAAACAAAATAAGAGTTACTTTAACGGGTAAAATGTGATTATAAACTATAATCCTCTCAATGTTAAGGAATATTTGAAACCAAGGCGCCTGCAACCACGTTCTACCTGCGCGCGTCTGATTTACTTGCTATATATGACATTTCTCCGCTTTATCTTTTGCGTCGTGCTGATCAGTAGCGCCGCAGTTTTATGTTTGGCGCAGGAGGATCCGCCGCTTACGGTCGATTCGTCGATCGTGCGAATGAACGTCGGCGTCGTGGATCAGCGTGGACACCCAATTACTACCTTGGATAAGAACAGTTTTTCGATTTACGAGGACGGTGTTAAACAGCAGATACTGGGATTCAAACCGAGTACGGCTCCGTTCAGCGTCGTGATGCTGCTGGACATGAGCGGTTCTACGCTTCCGTTTCGCCAGACCATTCGCTTAAGCGCCGCCAGGTTTCTCGACGCTCTTTCGCCGGATGACCGCGTTGCGGTGATCGAGTTTTACGACAAGATCAACCTTCGGAACGACTTCACTACAAATCGCCGCACGACCCTTCAGTCGATCGAGGTAGCAAATGGGCGCGGCAAGACTCAGCTCTACAAGGCCCTCGACATGGCCCTCGATCGCCTCGGGACGGAGACAGGCAGGCGAAAGGCGATCATCGTTCTGACCGATGGCGTGGACACGGCGTCGCAGGACAAGGACAGGGAGGCTCTATCTTCGGTAAAAGACGATCTGATCAAAACGGCGTTAAAACCCGAAGATAACGACTTGATGAAAAAGGTTCTTCTGCGATCGGACCAGCAGGGTGTAACGATCTATCCATTGGCTCTGCCGACAGGCGACCCCGCAAAGCTAGCCGACCCGACTCCGCGTCAAGTGGCGATGTTTCAGGCCGCCCGTGACCGGCTTCAGATCGTTGCCGACCGCACTGGCGGCGTCGTGAGCAAGATAAACAGGCTCGAAGATATGGGCACGCTTTACGCTCAAGTTGCCGCCGATCTGCGGACGCTTTACACCATTGAATATCAACCGACAAACGACAAACATGACGGCAAATGGCGAGCGATCAAGATCGAGACGGCCGATTCGAACCTCATACCCAGAACCCGCCAGGGCTATTTTGCGAGATAGGTTAAACCTGCGTGAAACTTGACACCGGACAAGTTGCTTTGTAGTCTGAACATTCGTTTTTGGGCACCCGTAGCTCAGCTGGATAGAGTACTTGACTACGAATCAAGGGGTCGCATGTTCGAATCATGCCGGGTGTACCATTAGAATCAGTTATTTAAGGGCGTTATGGTGAACGCCCTTTTCTCTTGTCCACCGAATTGTCCACCGAATTGTCCACCGACGGCGTGAGCAATTCTATTAAAGGGGGCAGTTCTTCAAAGTTTAGCTCGAGCATTCAACTTTATCGGTAAAATTGCGCGAGAAACATTCTGGTGTCCATTACTGGTTCGGCAGTCGTCGTTAACAAGATCAGTCCCCTCCGAAGGATGAGGTCGCAGGGTCCGAACCCCGCCGCGAGTACCAATAGAATCAATAAGTTCAAGGGTGTGTAGTAGTCGATTTTATCATTTACTAACCCCGTTCTTCACCTATTGAACCGTGATCTTATTTTGCGTAGGGTACTTTAGGTTATGTGTTTTTAACGTTTATTGCGCCCTTATTCCAAAGCAACATAGGCTGTTTGCATGTCAAAGGTCTCTTGTCTTGTCGTAACTTTTTCGGCGAGACTCTCGTTTATCGCAAATCCGATACCTGCACCGGTAGGGGCGGTTATCGTTCCTCTGCTGCTGACCTCGACCGGCGGCACGATAATATCCTCGTTCCAATACCTCGCCGACGCGGAAACATCGCCGGGCAGGGTGAATCCGGGTAATGTTGACATGGCAATGTTATGTGCGCGACCGATGCCGCTCTCGAGCATTCCACCGCACCAAACGGGAATTCCGTTCTCGGACGCAAATGCCTGGATCGCTCTTGCTTCGGCGTGACCACCGACCCGGCCCAGTTTGATGTTGATTATCCGGCACGCATCCAGCTCGACGGCGTGTTTAGCGTCGGAAAGGCAGGTGATCGATTCATCAAGACAAATAGGGGTTTTCAATTCGCGTTGCAATTTGGCGTGATCGACGAGATCGCCGGCCGCCAATGGTTGTTCGATCATTAGCAGGTTAAACCGATCGAGTTGTCTAAAGAGCTCGGCATCCTTTCCCAGTCGGTACGCAGAATTGGCATCGACCGAAAGAAGAATATCGGGAAAGGCCTCCCGGATCTTTTTTACCAGTTCAATATCCTGTCCGGGTTTGATCTTGAGCTTGATCCGTTGATAACCGCTGTCGACCTCACGGGTTACTTTTTCGAGCAGGATATCGGTCGACTTTTGCAGACCGATCGAAACCCCGCAGTTTATCTCGCTTCGGACTCCGCCTAGATGCTGCCAGAGCGGTACGCCGGCTCGCTTTGCTTCGAGGTCCCAGATCGCAGCTTCGACGCCGCCGATCGCCATTCGGTTCCCACGTATAGGAGCGAGAGCGGCAATTGTGTCCGCCGCACTCTCGATATTGGCCCTCTGTATCAAAGGCACCACGTATTTGCTGATTATCGTCCAAGCGGTATCAATGGTCTCATGATTGAAATACGGCTCTTCAGGAGCTGTGCATTCGCCGTACCCGACCCCACCGTCCTGATCAAAGACACGGATGATCAAGATCCGGCGCTCGAGGGCCGTTCCGAAGCTGGTTTCGAATGGAGCCGTCAATGGCAGTCCGATCTCGCGCAATTCCAGCCCTTGTATATGTAATTGAGGCATCTCTAGAAATTCGAATTGAAATAGAGTAAATGTCCGGCAAACACAAACCAAAGAAAACCGAGGCAAGATAATGCAAAGACTGCAGCCTGGAGCCTGCCCCATATCCGGTAGCGTGAGCTAAACCAGACATAGACCGCATTGAAAAATACGGCAAGTGTTCCGACCGATGCGAGAACGCCGACTACTTGGACGAGCTGGAACCACACGGCTCCACTGTCACTCAGAAAATCGAGGTTTGATATCCCGTAAATTATCAAGCCTACCATTGACGCTAAAAAGATCAGCGTTAGTGCAAATACTACACGGACTATTAATCTTAGCCACCAATCCGTCCGGGTGAATTCCAGCGGTTTTCCGTAGTGGCGCCGGATAAACCAGCTGACAAACCACAAGATAAGGGTCGATAGCATGACGAGGAGCGAGATCACAAGGACCGGCAGCAGTATCTTGGTGTTTGTCCATGGCCCGACTCGCTGGAACGACATAAATGGATACGGAACGATCATCTGCATTCTACCGTTCTCATCCGGCTTAAATACCAGTATGTCCTGGCCATCGACTTCTCGATATGTATTTGGCGCGACCTCATGCCAGCTTTTTGGCTTTCCGTTTGGAGCCAACAGATCGGAAACGACGATCATATCGCCTTCCCCAGGCGCGACTGTCGTTTCGCCTATCAGTGAGAATGCCTTGAATAGCGACTTCTCGGGTCGGCGGCTTGATTCATAATTTCCAAAAATCGAAGCCGCGTCCTGTTGGGCCGAGTTGAGAGTCAGATCCGCGGCAGGTGTAAAGGGAAAGTATCGGTCAAGAAAAGCTTCCCAAAGGATCGTCCGCGCCGAGATCTGGCCTCGGCCGGCGCTGTTGTAGGATACGAAAAATCCAACACCTGAGTCGGGAATGAGATGCAGATCGCTGTGAAAACAGTTTGTATCGCCGGCGTGGCCAACGATACGATGGCCGTTACGCGATTCTTCGTAAAATCCATACGCCATTGCGTTTGAGGCGGGATCCAATCCGAAAAGGCGACTGTGCATCAACTCGACGGTCTCGGGTCTTAAAATTCGTGCACCATCGATCTGCCCATTCTGCAGCTGGGCGATCATGAATCGAGCCATATCCTCCGAAGTGCTGCTTAAACTTCCAGCAGGAAACGGGCCGACGTTTTCAAACGGCCGCGGTTTATCCGACGCCAGCTGATAGCCATTAGACATATTCGGAACAAACTCTTCCGGTAATGGTTGTAGGAAGGTCGAATGGGTCATCCCGAGCGGCTTAAAAATATTCTCCGCGATGTATTGATCGAAGGGTCGACCCGACACGCGTTCAACGATATAGCCCGCTAATGCGGCTCCATAATTCGAATAAGCTGGTACCATACCCGGAGGATAAATTCGGGCCGGGATATGTGTCTTAAGATAGGTGCCAAGATCAGGGCTTTCTTTTTTTTGGGAGATGAGATCTTTGATCTGCTCTTCAAAACCGGGGGTGTGCGTCAAGAGATTCTTGAGCGTTATCGGCTTTCCAAAAGCTTCCGGGATCTTATAGTCGATATATTCGTTGACGTCTCTGTCGAGATCGACCTTGTTCTGTTCGACCAGTTGCATCACCGCGGTCCAGGTAAACAATTTTGAAACCGAGCCGGGGCGAAAAAGTGTTTCATTTGGCTTGACCGGCCTTTTCGCCGCGACATCGGCATACCCATAGCCTTTCGAAAAAAGCACCTTGCCATCTTTAACAATGGTGACCGTCGCTCCGGCAATGTCCTCGCGGGCAAGCTGCAGAGGCAAAACGCCGTCTAGAAATGCGGCAACATCCGTTTCAGTCAGGTTAGGCCTCTCGATATCTTTGCTATCGGCGACCGGTTGAGCGGTTGCGGGTTTCGTCGAAATATTTGGAGCGTTCGGGACCTGTCCGAGTGCTAAGGATATAAAGGTCACCCACAAAATCATGAAAGCCGCTGTGATCCGCAATCTGTTTCTCCTACGTTCGAAAAAGTGTCGATTGCTCCTGCGCCCCGTGTCATTTGATCTTTTTAGCCGGAGTATTTCCGCCGCCCTGCTTTAAGGTAAATCCGCTTATATTTCCTTTATCGTCTTTTGTGAATGTAAACTGGGCATTCACATCTTTGGAATAAAATACCGTTTCGGATTCGGGTAAAAGTGAAAATTTCGATTGCCCGCCAAGCTGGCCCGACAGCTTGCCATCCTCGAGACTGATCGTGACAACGAGATTTATACCGATCTGGTATTCCCCGACATATCTTTCCAGATCCCTGGAATTGAGCGAGATAAACGTATGCTCTTTAGGAATCTCATATGACGCCCCAAAGACGATCGCAGCCAGATTGGTGCCAATTTGACCGGCTGGAGCGGATTGGATATTGCTCAGGATAATAACCGTTACCTTGTCGTCAGGATACCGGGAGATGTCCGTAGCAAACCCGTAGATGCCGCCGCCATGTGAAATAGACCTGCGGCCCAATTTCTTGCCTATACCCCAACCGTACCCATAGCCGGTTTCGCCCTTTTCAGGCGTAAATATTTCATTGAGCGATCTTTGGGAAACTAGCTTTTCGGTGTACAGAGCCTGATCCCAAATGAGCAGATCGCCCGTCGTCGAATACAGCGAACCTGCAGCATAGGGAACGGACATATCCCTGTACGCCGCATTGACGATCTTACCGGCCCGTTTCTGATAGCCCGCGGCACGATGCATTATTGTTTTTATCGGGTCATCGTAACCGCTCTGTTTCATGCCCAGCCGCGTAAAGATATTTTCCTGAAGAAAGTCCGCATAAGTTTTGCCTGAGACCTTTTCTATGATCACGCCAAGCAGATAATAGCCGGAATTGCTATACGACATCTTCGCCCCGGGTTCGAAGTCGAGAGGAGCCTTCTTTAACTTGTCAACCATTTCGCCCGTGAGCGTCGGCAGAACGGTGGTCCGGGCAAAATCGGGGAGGTCCGTATAGTTGGTCACACCTGAAGTGTGTCTCAAAAGGTGATTGATGGTTATCGGTTTCCACGCGTCCGGGCAATCCGCTATGTACTTGCACATCGGGTCGCTTACGTTCAGCTTGCCGCGTTCCTGAAGCATGGCGATGGACATTCCAGTGAATTGTTTTGTCACGGAGCCAAGCCGAAAAACGTTATCCGGAGCATTTGGAACATTAAGCTCGATATTTGCCATACCATAGCCTTTGCTTACGATCGGCTTTCCGTCACGAGCCACGAGTATCGTTCCGCTAAAGCCGTCAACTCGAAGGACGGCATTCATATACTCATCGACCTTAGTAGTTATTTGGTCATTCGTCAGAGAGGGCGCGGCGCTTTGAGCCGTTGCGTCTGATATGAATAACAAGCAAAGGAAAGTAACTGTCATTACGAAGCTTGCCGTATATGATTTTTCGTACATAAGATGTGATCTGCTCCTGAGAATTACTCGCGGTGTTGTTAATTTTTCTTGTCAGACATTCGCTTAAATTTGCCCATGCCGCCAAATTCGACTGGATCGCATCTACACCGCTCATTCTTCATTTTTGCTTGTTCCAATATTCTCAAAGACTTGGTTTCCGATCGGATAGTGTGTCCAATCTTTATAGTCAAAATGCCACCACTCAGCCTCGTACACCTTAAAACCCTCTGATTCCATCGAATCGCGCAATAGTTTACGGTGCCAACGCTGAAGAGACGTGCCTCCCGGATAGTCCGGATAAGCACGGTCGGTCGTCTCGTCATAGGTGCTGACCATTTCTACCGGCTTTCCGGTTTTTAGATCGTATAACGTCAGATCGACCGCGCAGCCGCGATTATGGCGCGAACCCTGTGACGGGTCGGCCACAAAGATCTTCTTGTCGTCAGGCGTCGCGTCCCAGAAGACCTTGGTCACATACCACGGCCGATAAGCGTCGTGGATAAGCAATCCGTAACCTAATTTTTTTAACTTTTGATTTACGCGAACAACAGCTTCGGCGGCGGGACGCTGCATGAATGCCTTCGTTTGAGAATAAAAGACGCTTCCGAGAAAATTGTTGGTCGAAGCATAACGAATGTCCAGCTCGATCGTCGGATCGAGCCAGGCCACCTCGACAAGATCCGATCTGCGAAACTCACCAGTTTCTTTCGGCGGCTGTGCGGTGAGAGCTTCTTTTAGCAGTTCCGGAACCGGTCTAACGGGAACAATATGCAGCTGCGGAGCTCCATCCTCTGGTCCGATCTGTCGCCGGGCAAATGACGCATCTACGACCTGGATCTGCGTTGCATGCCCTCTGGCATCACGCGTGAAGGTAACCTGTTCGCTAGCATGCAGACCCGAGGCCGGAAACCTGAACTTATCTTTTGAGAGTTCTTTTAGACAAATGTGCTCTGCTCGGGAAAATGAAGCACAGAGTTTTCCGGCGCTTTCTAAAATATAGAGAATTGCTTTGTCGGTTCCGTATTCACCGATCAAGCCGCGCCAGCGTTCGGGTGCCGGCGGGGGG
>JBDTXM010000150.1:0-9292 GCA_040006215.1 Acidobacteriota bacterium | reverse complement strand
CGGCCGCCGGAAGCAGTGTTCGCACCTCAAAGATCGAGATCATCGGCAGGAACCTCACGAAGAGATATATCAGCGTAAAGAAAAATCCGACCGTACCGGTAAACATCGTAATGTCGAACATCGTGGGTGAATACATACCCCACGATGACGGCAGAAAATCGCGGTGAATACTCGTCACGATGATCACAAACCGCTCAAGCCACATGCCGACGCTGACAACGATCGCTATCAGGAACAGCCAGAATTCGCTCTCCCGGAACCGCTTGAACCACAAAAGCTGGATCGATGCTCCGTTGCATAACAGCAGCAGCCAGTACATGTACCAATACGGCCCTTCCCAGATACGGTTCTTGATCATGAACCATTCATACTGCGATCCGCCATACCAGCCGAAAAACGCTTCCATTATGTAGCTGTACACCACGATAAATCCGGTCGCCATCATCACCTTGCTCATGTAAACAAGATGAGTATGAGTGATGAAATCCTGCATCTTGTAGAAATGGCGAAGCGGTATGCATAAGATCAACACCATCGCGAACCCGGCGTAGACAGCACCTGCGACGAAATATGGCGGAAAGAACGTCGCGTGCCAGCCCGGAAGCTGCGAGACCGAGAAGTCCAGCGAAACGATAGAGTGGACCGACAGAACCAGCGGCGTCGAAAGTCCGGCGAGTATCAAATAAGCTAGCTCGTATCTATGCCAGTGCCGTGCCGAACCGCGCCACCCCCACGAGAGGGCGGCATAGATGAATTTAAAGAATTTATTTTTTGCCCGGTCGCGAAGGGTTGCGAGATCGGGGATCAGTCCGACATACCAAAACAGCAGCGAAACCGTCGCGTAGGTCGATACCGCGAACACATCCCAGATCAGCGGGCTGCGAAACTGCGGCCAGACGTTCATCACGTTCGGGTAAGGGAACAACCAATATGCAAGCCATGGTCGGCCCGTATGCAGCAGCGGAAACATACCCGCGCAAGCCACCGCGAAAAGCGTCATGGCTTCGGCGAAACGGTTGATCGACGTTCGCCATTTCTGATTAAGGAGCAGTAGGATGGCCGAGATCAAAGTTCCGGCGTGGCCGATACCGATCCACCAAACGAAATTGATAATATCGAATGCCCACCCCACTGGCTGGTTATTTCCCCAGATGCCGATACCCTTCGTCAAAAGCCAGATAACCGTAAACAGAAGCAGTTGGGCAATCATGAAGGCGATCCCGAATCCAATGAACCAATGGAAAGGTGTCGTCTTCTTGAGTGTTACGTCGCTGATCTTGTCGGTAACGGAGGCATAGGTATGCTCACCCTCGACCATCGGCGGGTAAATCTTTTTTTGAACTTCCTTCAGATCTTGCATATCTCGTTTGCGAGTTTTTGGCCTTTATACCTATTCGCCTTCCGGTTCTGCTTTCTCGGCTCCCATCATTCCCGAATGCGGTTTCGGGGCCCGATAGTCGGGCATTTCCTTATTCTGGTTCTTCAACCCAGCGAGATAGGTCGTCCTGGGCTGCGTGTTCAACTCGTTGAGCAGATTATAATTCCGCCGGTCTTTCTTGGTCCGGGCCACCTGGCTGTTCGGGTCATGCATATCGCCGAAGGTGATCGCGTTCGCAGGACAAACCGATTGGCACGCTGTCAGGATCTCGCCGTCGCGGATCGCTCGCCTGTCTTTTTCAGCCTCGATGCGCGCGGCCGAGATCCGCTGAGTGCAGTAGGTGCATTTCTCCATCACACCGCGGCTTCGAATTGAAACTTCCGGATTGCGCATCAATTTGAATTGCGGCGTGTCCCAATCCTGAAAAAGCAAGAAGTTGAACCTGCGAACCTTGTACGGGCAGTTGTTCGAGCAATAACGTGTCCCTACGCAGCGGTTGTAGGTCATGTCGTTCAAACCTTCCGCACTGTGTACGGTTGCATGAACCGGACAGACGACCTCGCACGGAGCCTGTTCGCATTGCTGGCAAAGCACCGGCTGAAAGTGCGGTCCCTCCGGATTATTCACGTCGTCACCGCCAAAGTAGGCGTCAACGCGTATCCAATGCATTTCCCGGCTGCGGTTGATCTGTTCTTTTCCGACAACCGCAATATTATTCTCGGATTGGCAGGCAAGAACGCAGGCGTTGCACCCGACGCACGAGTTGAGGTCGATCGTCATCCCCCATTTGTGGTTCTTATTGTAAACCTCTTGATGCTGTTCGTACGGGTAGAGCGATAAAGGATACATATCCTTCTGCTCGCCGAGCTTTGCGTCTTCCTCGAGTTGCTCTAGGTCCCATACACGCAGGAGGTCGCGGCCTTCCATATTGAAATGGATCTGGGTCGATGCGATCGTCGTCTGCTCGCCCCGTTTATTGATGTCGCCGTGTCCGATCGTCATCGCGTCAGACCGTTGAACATCGAACGCGTTATACCCTAAACCGGTTCCGATTTTTCCTGCCTTTTTGCGGCCGTATCCCGTAAAAATGGTAATGACATCGTCCGGCTGTCCCGGAGTGATCCACATCGGAACACCCGCCTCGATCTTGCCGCCCTGGAAAGTGAGATCGACCAGGTCGGAAAACTTATTTCCGCCTTTGGTGTTAATAAAAGCCTTGCCCTCGACGCCGCCACCCAATTCGCGTGGATCGGCCCCCAGGTTTATCTTCAATCTTTCCGCTGTCCGTGCACTGATCAGACCGACGTTGTCCCACGTAGTCTTGTTAAGCGGTTTGGGCAGTTCCTGGAGCCAGCCGTTATTCGAAAAACGCCCGTCGTATGCTCCCGGATCGGGAAGAATAACGAATTCGAAAGGGCCGTCGCCAACCGCAGGAGCTGCCGGCTGCGCCAAAAACCCCGCGCTCGCCGTGACTGATTTGGCCGGAGCCGCAGTATTTGGGATCACGCCGTCGTGAACGGATTTACGCCAATGATCTTCAAAAGTTTTGAGTGCGGCCGCCGCCGGTGCCGTACTGGCCGCCGGAGTTGTCTTTGCCGCCGGAGCGACATTTCCATTTTTTGCAGCGGGCTCTGGCGAAGCACCAGCCGTAGCTACGGGTGTTGCGGCGGCAACCGGGGGCGCGGCAGTAATATTTTGCTTCTGCCAGTATTCTTTTACGATGTCGTAATCTTTCTTGTCGTAATTTTCCTTAAAGAAAAGCTGCAAGATCTCGTGAGCATTATGGCTGTCATACAGCGGCGAGATCAGCGGCTGAACTATAGACGCGGTGCCATCGTAGGCCCGCGCATCGCTCCAACCTTCTAAATAATGCTTTTCAGGAATATGCCAATGGCAGACCTCCGCCGTCTCGTCCTGATGGCTTCCGAGATGTATTCGAAGGGGAACCTTCTCATTTAGCCGCTCGAACGTAAGTTTAAGGTCGGCGGGCGTGCTATACACCGGATTTCCGCCGAGGATTACGAGCATCTTTACGCGGCCATTGTCGATGTCCGTCATCAGCTCGCGAAGCTGGTCGACCTGCGCTTTGTCGGCGTTTGGTGAGGTCGGTTCGATGTACACGACCGTCTGCCCAACATTTCCGAGAGCTGAATTCATCGCGTGTGCGAGCGCGTGAACGACCGGCGGCTGATGAGCTCCCGCGATGACGATCGACTTTCCCTTGGCGGCGGTCAGGTCTTTTGCCATCGCCACGATCCATCCAGCATTTTCAGTGTACGTCGAATTCGCACCGCCGATGCCCAACGCCTTTGCGATTGCTTTTGCGACCTCTGGCACCTGGCTCGGCTTTACGGGAAGTCGGTGATCCGCCTTGGCCCCGGTCAAACTCATCGTCGTTTCGACGACATAGAGGCGGTTGATCTCCTTGTTCTGTTCGCTCCAAGCCCGTTTCTTCGCAAAATCGCTTATGTAGCGAACGTTGAAACCCGAAAAAATGTCTGCGTCCAGCGATAGCACGCGATCCGCCTTGTCGAACTTGTAAACAGCCTGTGCCGGCGAACCAAAAGCCATCTTGGCCCCGGCTAGCGCGTTGTCGCTATTGATCGGTTCGTATTGGCACCAACGCGAGTTCGGTAACTCCGTCTGGATCTGCTTGAACTGCTCGATCAGCGTCGGCGATGTAACTGTCTGCGTAAGGAAACGCAGGCCGGCCCCACCGTCCTTTCGATTTTCCTCGACCGCCGCACGCAACTCGGTCATGAACATCGGCCACGTTTTCGGATTAGAACCGCGATACGTTATTTGCTGCGACCGGTCCGGATCATAGAGATCAAGGAGCGAAGCTTGAGCCCGTACATCGGTCGAACCGAGGCTGCCGGGATGGTCGGGGTTCCCTTCTATCTTGATCGGCCGTCCTTCGAATGATTTTGCAAGAAGTCCGGTGGCAACACCGCCAAGCGACATCGCGGTGGCGAAATACAGCGGCTTGCCCGGCAATTGGTCCTCATTTGGGCGAACATTCGGGACGATTCGCTCGGGCGGCTGCATGACGCATCCGCTCAAGCCCGCCAGTGCGAGTGAGGCACCCATCACCTTTACAAAATTGCGTCGGCTCAGGCCGCTTTCCCATTCTTCCGCGTGTTCGGGATACTCGAGCTCGACAAAATCGCGAAACTCCGGAGCGTCAACGTATTCCTCAACACTGCGCCAATAGTCCTTTCCGCTCTTGGAGAGGATCTTTTCCCGCAATGCTGCGAAGTTGTTTTTACTGTCAATGCTGGGCATTTCTGTTTTTCGTTTCCCGTTCCTTGGTGTTATCTGTGACAAACCGAACAGCTCGTCATCATCTCTTTACTTCTGATCTTGTAGTCAACCTTTAACTGCTGGCGTTCCTGAGCATCAAGGTTGCCGTCCTGCCAATCCATCTTGAAGATCTCCGATTTCGGCCGGATATATTTCTCGGGTTCGCGGTGACAAGCGATACACCATTCCATCTGCAGTGTGTTTTCCTGATAAACCGCGGGCATATTGTCGATCTGGCCGTGACACGTCGAGCATCCGACACCCTTCGAAACGTGGATGCTGTGATTGAAATAGACGAACTCCGGCAGGTCATGCACTCGCTGCCAAAGGATCGGCTTGTTTTCACGGAAGCTCGCCCGGACAGGTTCGAGGTACGGGCTGTCTGACCATAGTTGGCTGTGGCAGTTCATGCACGTCTGCGTCGGCGGCATGCCGGCCGAAGCCGTCGTCTCGACCGTCGAGTGGCAATAACGGCAGTCGATCCCGTCGTCGCCCACATGATGCTTGTGACTGAACTGCACCGGCTGCTGTATCTCAAGATAGCGGCCGGTCAGGTAGGACGAACGCGCGATCTGCGTGTAGGCATAGAACGCGGCTCCCCCGAGCACTACCACGGCGACCATGCTGATCCTCGCGATATTGTTAGCGCTCTTATGAAAAAATTGTGCCATCTTTCACTCGCTGTTCCGAACGCCCTAAATGGAAGTATCCCTGCGGTTCTATGATCGAGATCTAAGATCCGAGGCGGTCCGTTCTGGGCTAAAAAATAATAGAAAAGAAACTGTCTGTAAAACTGTAATTAAGTTAACTAAATCTACTAAGTTCCGCAAATACACAGCGTCAAAAATATTATTGTTCGCAGATATTCACAATCGTCAGCCTAATTAGTTTATCTGATGTTCCTGATAACTCTCTTCCATAAAGATCGGACGAGCGTCAGTTTCGTTATCTGGTTCGACTTGATCTACTCGTTTGCCAGAAGCGCCGCTCCTGCGGCGGCCGCGTTCAGCCCGAGTTCACCGGCGACTATTCGTGTCGAATTGAACGACGGCGTAAATGAAAGCTCGCGAGCGCGGCGAATTATCGAATCGAGCACGATATGCCCGGCCTGCATTATCTCGCCGCCGACGATTATTTTTTCGATGTTGAGCAGATTGATGACACTTGCGATAGCGGTGCCGACATAGTTTCCTGTCCGCTGCAGCATCATCGCCGCAAAATCGTCCTGGCCTTCGGCAGCAGTAATGATATCCGTGATCCGGATCTCGGTTTCCTCGAGTTTGTTCAGCGATGATGTGCTGTCCTGATGAAAACGTTGGCGCGTGCGGCGGACAATATTTGCGGTCGAGGCGACGTCCTCGAGCTTCATACCATCCGAGTTGATCGCGACCGAACCGAATTCACCAGCAAATCCTGCCACGCCACGCCAAATCTTCCCCTCGATAATAAATGCTCCGCCCACGCCCTCACCCAGCGTCGCGTAGAAAATATCGAGGGATTCGCGTCCGGCTCCGAGCTTGAACTCACCATACGCCGCGGCGTTGCCGTCATTCTCGACGGTCGCCTTTATCCCCGTCGCTTTCTGCACCTCTTCACCAAGATCGACACTGGCGTGCTCAGGGATGTGAGCGGAATATGCTACCCGCGAATTCCCTTTTTCTATCAAACCAGGGACCGCGATACCTACCTTATCGAACTCACCGAACACATCCTTGAAGCCCGAGATCGCCGCGATGAGCTGCGCGATCGGGTCCTCGTCCTTCAAAAAACGGACAGCTTCGGACGCCGTGACATGGCCAGAAGCGTCGAGACAAACTCCTACGAATGCCGACCGCGAAGCCTCGACACCAACCAGCCTGGATGCTTTATTTACAGATTCTTCCATTACAAGATCAGAGGTGAACGAACTATACCGGGGACAACCGCGATTCTATTAGCTGCCCGTCCCAGTGTCAAACTTCTTCCTGGCAGGCAGAACCACTCCCCCATGCGACACCGGAAAGCTCGTGATGGATGGAATTAAAGCGTTTAGGTATTTTTGGAAAAGCGATACTCGGGCCGCCGCCCATTGAGTGGTAATGAGAGCGGCTGGTAAGTAGCCCGCAGGGAGGCTACGGTTCATCGTCAAACATAGCCAACCCCCGCTGGATGAGACGCCTAGTCAGACACCGCCGTATCGCCTAACTGTGGAAGACGGGGACACAAGAAACGAACGGTGGATCGCTCCTAATCTTAAGCCCCGATCAGATTATGGTCTGGATACAACTCGTGGAGCTCACGGACAAGGTGCGGCTTTGCACCGAGGGAATGGAACAGCTTGATCTCGGCGCTTGTCCGGCTGCGCTGGATCTTCACGTCGTAAACCAGCCATTCCGCCACCAATCGGCGGATCCTATTTTCGTCGTCGGCATCAAATGCCCGGTTCAAAGCGATGGTTATCGTCGATTCTGGCATAAAATTATGAAGTTTCTTCCAAAATTCCCGGATCTTGAGCTTCGCGTTTTCGATTAGATTGTCTGGAGCCATCTAAGCTACCATGGTTCGCGTTAAATCGGTATTAAATTCGTGTTACATTTTCGACCACACAAAGGAGCGTCTCAGATAGCCCAGCAAATTATTTAACTTTGACTGTATCGCTTATGAAAGTTAATCTTTTCACGGCGAACTACTTGAGACGGACCAGACAGTCCGTCTTATTTGTATGGAACTTCCCCTGCAACCATTGATCGAGCAATACGGCATTTACGCCGTGTTTTTTCTCTGCACGGTCGAGGGAGACATAACTCTGCTGATGTCCGGCGTGCTTGCCAACAGCGGATTCTTTGGACACTACAGTTTTTTCAAGGTTATTCTCTTTGGCACCTTAGGAGGCATGGTCGGCGATTGCATCGGTTATGCCATCGGCCGGACCTTTCACGAAAAGGCAAAGGATTATCGCTTTTACAAGATTGCCCAGCCCCGCATTGAAAAGCTGATCGAGAAATTCGGCGGATTCGCCATCATCATTTCCAAATATATCTACGGCATTCGTGCGGCAATGGCAATATTCTACGGCGTCGGCAAAATGCCGTTCCTACGTTTCATAATGCTTGACGCGATCAGCTGCGGATTATGGGTGACAATTCTGGCTAGTATCGGCTATTTTTTCAGCGGGGCGATCACGTCGATGATAGGTGATTTCCGTCAGATTGGCATCGCGTTGTTCTTTATCGTGATGGCCGGGATCATCATTTTTTACACGATCGAGCGGTTCTGGGTGTCGGAACGAGTCGAGGACGCCAATCCGGCGACGATCTTAAAGATCGAGGAAAAACTTCTCGCGGTGGAAGAGGTGGCGCAGGAAAAACTTCACGGCCTCGGCGAACGCCTGCACTTGACCCGCGACTCCAACCGCGATGAAAAGGCTGGGAATGAGCCGCCGTCTGAGGTTCCGCCTGAAACGGGGGCCGCCAAAAAATAACTTCTGCCGCTACCCAATTTTAGCCTAATTCGTTAATATTAACCGTTCCATTATAGGGACATTCCATTAGGAAATAACTTGTGATAATTGAATCTTCTGCCCCGACGCGCGTCGATCTAGCCGGGGGAACAATTGATATTCCTCCCCTGTACCTGTTTCACGAGGGAGCCTCGACGGTCAACTTCGCGGTTGACCTAATGGCGCGCTGCCGTATGGAATCGCGCGACGATCGCGTGATCTCACTCCAGTCCGTAGACCGCGGAGACAAATTTGAGGTATCTCTTGACCGGATCAGTGACCTCCGCCACGAGCCGAGGCTGGAGATGCTGGCAAAACTGGTCTATTTCTTTCGGCCGGAGACCGGTTTCAACATGATCACCGAGTCCGAAGCCCCGGCTGGAGCAGGCCTGGCAGGTTCATCCACCCTGAATATCGCCTGCATCGGCGCCCTGAACAAATTTGTCGGCGACCGCTATACGGCCGACAAGATCATTCCGATCGCTGCGAACGTAGAATGCCAGGTAATTAAGGTCCCGGCAGGCTATCAGGATTACCACTCCGCGTTTTACGGCGGCGTTTCCTGCATCCATTTTAGGACCGAAGGAATGGAACGCGAGGCTCTGCCCGTCGATATGTCGGTACTCGAAGAGCGAATCGTCGTCGTCTACACGGGCGAACCCCGCAATTCCGGGATCAACAACTGGGAGATCACTAAAAATCACATCGATGGCGACAAGGAAACGTTCGAGATATTCGAGGGAATAAGGGACACGGCCCGCGATCTGCGGATCGCAATGCTGGCGAAGGACTGGGATGCCGTTGGATCGATATTGAAAAGATCGCATCCTCAGCGGAAAAGGCTTTCGCCCAACATCACGACCCCCCAGATGGACCACCTGATCGATACTGCCACGAGCAACGGGGCGATAGCGGCAAAGGTCTGCGGAGCAGGCGGCGGCGGCTGTATTGCCTTTTTCTGCGAAAAGGACGCCAAGGCCTCCGTCGAAACGGCCCTTGCTGCTCAAGAGGGAGCCGAGGTATTGAAATGGAAGGTCGCCAAAAACGGACTGATAGTCAACGTCCTCTAGGATTTCCGTTTGCGAAACGGCAAATCCTGTATTTTTTCGAGTCTTACCCTTAACCCTAAGGAG
>JBDTXM010000149.1:0-9351 GCA_040006215.1 Acidobacteriota bacterium | reverse complement strand
GTGAGGAGATGGACTTCAAGATCCTGCGTATCGAATACGAAGATCAGAAGATCGGTCTCTCACATCGCGCCGTTGGCAAAGAGGACGAGCCGATCGTCGATACCAAAATGTATTCGACCGAGGCAAAGGGCGGCATGGCCAGCCTCGCTGAATTGGCTAATCTAAAGTTTGGCAAGGCGGAAGACGAACCAGCCGCCGAAACAAAAAAGGAAAAAGCTAAGCGCGCTAAGAGTGAGGCCGCTTCCGAACCTGAGGCCGATCAGGTAGTTGAAACGACAGAACCCTCTGCCGAAGCTGAAACGGAGCAGCCGGCTGAAACCGCTCCCGCGACAGAGGAAGACGTGAAAGCTTCTGATTCCGACGCCTCAGAACCGATTGCTGAGGCTGAGCCTCCGGCGGAAGAGAAAGAGGAGTTGGCCGAGCAACCCGCCGCGACCGTTGAGGACACCGTTCCCGGCGAAGAAAAAGTGGAAAGCGAACAACAGACGGCCTAAGTTTACGAAGTATCCTTATTTCAGATCTTGATGGAGAACAGACGATGACAAAAGCTGACTTGGTCGAAAAAGTTGCTGACGAAGCTGAAATGACCAAAAAGGATGCGGAACAACTGGTCGAGATAATTTTCGACAGCATCATTGACACCCTTAACAAGGGTGAAAAGATCGAGCTTAGGGGATTTGGCAGCTTTCGTGTTCGTCAGAGAAATGAGCGTAAAGGGCGCAATCCCAAAACGGGAGATGCCGTCGATATCCCAGCCAAGCGAGTTGCCTATTTCAAGCCAGGCAAAGAACTTAAGGAACTTATCAATAACGGACAGGAGTAACGCGTGGATGTGCTGTGGAGCCCATGGCGATACGACTACATAACCGGAAGCAGTTCCGCTAAGACCAGCGGCTGTGTCTTCTGCGATATGCTAAAGAGCTCGGTCAGTGACGAGGATAAATTTATCCTTCGTCGGGCTGAGTTTAATTTTGTCATCCTGAACATCTATCCCTACGGAACTGGCCACTTAATGATCCTGCCCTACGAACATATTGCCGAGATAGACAAGGCAGATAAGAAGACGACTGATGAAATGATGGATCTCACCAAACGGACGCAAACTGCACTCGAAGAGATCTATCGCCCGGAAGGCTTTAATATCGGTATGAACCTGGGGAAAGCTGCGGGAGCCGGCGTCGCAGGTCATTTTCACATGCACATCCTTCCTCGCTGGTTCGGCGATGTAAATTTCATCACCACCTTTGGCCAAACCCGCACAATGCCGGAATCGCTGCATACGACCTACGAGAAGTTGAAGGGAAGAATTTAAAAACACATTTTTCCGCAAAACAAACGAAAGAAAGCGGAAGATCTTTGTTTTTAGTGAATCTTTTCCGTTTCGCGGGCAAGAAAACTGATCCGATCAAATAGAACCGAGCATCACCACCGTAATATCGTCCGCAACCGCAACACCCGCCGAAAATCGTGCCACATCGGCGTAGAGTGTCGAAACCGACGCCTCAGGTTTGGCTGCGTGAGCCATGATCCGTTCGTCGCCGTATTCGTCTCCTGCCGTATTGACCGCCTCAGTTATGCCGTCGGTGTATAGGAACAATTTGCTGCCCACAGGCATGTCTATTCTTCGTTCCGAATACTCACTTTCCATGATGCCCAGCGGCAGACCCGACTCTGTCTCTAAAAATCGCGCGCCGTTGTCCTCTACGATCAATGGATACACATGTCCGCCGTTGGCGAATGTAACGGACCGCGAGGCAGGATCGACCACGGCGTAGATCAGCGTGACAAACCGCGCCGATGGGAAATCCGCGATCAGGATCTTGTTAACCTCTGCGAGAACTTTTCCAGGTGAGAGAAAACGCTGTGCGTTCATACGCAGGATGCTTCGGGCCGAAGACATAAGAAAAGCGGCCGCCGACCCTTTGCCCGAAACATCGCCAAGCACGATACCGATACGTCCGCCGCCTAATTGTATGTAGTCAAACCAATCGCCGCCAACCTCGCGGCACGGAATACAAATGCCTGTGATCTCAAATCCATCGACGGCGGGACACTCTCCGGGAAACAAACCGGACTGGATCGCGCGTGCCTCGTCAAGCTCCTTCGACATCCGGTCACGCTCGTCCCGTTCGCGTTGATAGAGGCGGGCATTGGCGATCGCTGTCGAAACGTGTCCGGCGAGAGCTTCGAGCAGGCGAATTCGTTCGGGCGTAAATCCATCAACGCATGTCTGCTGCAAATTAAAGATGCCGATCAGATCGCCGCGAACCTTCAACGGAATATCGAGCTCGGACCTCGTATCTTCTTCACCCGCGATGTAGAACGGAACCTTCTGCACATCCGGCGCATAAAACGTGCTGGCTGTCGCCGCGGCGTGGCCGCTCATTCCGTCCTTTTCGCCTATCTGGTACCGCGTCCCCTTCAAGCACAACTCGCCCGCCCAACCGGCAGCGATCACTAGCTCGTCAGTATCTTCGTCCTTCAGCAAAACGGCCAGCCGCGTGTATCCAAACGTCTCCGCGACATCTTCGACGATCTGATCGAGCAAGGCATCAAGATCGAGGATCGAATTTATCTTTTGAGCGACCCGCTGAAGCAAATAGAGCTCCTCGATGCGCAAAACATGATCCAGGTCATTGAAAGATTCTGAAAGTGCGGCAGGATTTATCATTTAAAAAAACAATAGCGTATCAAGAATAGTCGTCGAGTCTATTTTGCGGTTTTGGCATCCGCCTTGTCAGGCTCGTGCGAATGGTCGATGGCTTCGTCCTCGATCTCACCACCGGGGCTTACCGGTATCTCGGACGGATCGGAATATTTCGGCCCGCGTTCTTCGAGGACGTCAGCGGGTATTAGTACGCGTTCCGATGAGCTGGGGGGCGTGTAACCTGGATAATCGACCCGCGAATGATAGATGGCTATTAGTGATCTGATCATCGACTCGCGTATCTGCGTGAGTTCGCGCAAGGTCAGGTCGCATTCACCAAGCTGGTCGTCCTGCAATATTGCGTCAATGATCTTTGTGACGATAAAGCGGATATTCTCGGGCGTCGGCTCCGCCAGGCTGCGGGCACCGGCCTCGCATGAATCGGCGATCATCATTATCGCCGCTTCCTTAAATTGCGGCTTCGGGCCGGGATAGCGAAAATCGTTTTCGTGAACGTCGCTTTCCTCGCGGGCTTCGGCCTGCGCCTTTTTCAGGAAGTAATGCAGCGTGCGCGTTCCGTGGTGCTGTGGGATAAAATCGACTATCCGCTGCGGCAAACCCATCTCACGAGCAAGTTTTACGCCATAGGTCACGTGACTGATGATGATCTTGGCGCTTTGAACGGGCTTCAACTTGTCATGGGGATTCTTGCCCATTTGATTCTCGACGAAGTGCTCGGGTGCCGCCGTTTTGCCTATGTCGTGATAGAGGGCTCCGATCCGCGTGAGCAACCCATTGCCGCCGACCACGCGGCACGCTTCTTCCGCCAATTGACCTACCGCATGCGAATGCTGATTTGTGCCCGGTGCCCGCAATGCAAGCTGACCGAGGACGGGCAGGTCCGCGTTCGATAACTCCAGCAGCTTAACATCCGTCAAAACGCCAAAAAACGTTTCACACACGGGTAGAATGACCGCGGTAACCGCAGCGGTAATCATACCTCCCGCGAGCCCGCACGCGATCACTATAAGCACGGTGTTCAAAATGAACGGTTGCTGTGTATATCCGATCACCGCCAGAGCCGCAGCCGCGCTTACGACGCCGACCAGCGAGCCCGCGACCGTGACTGTCTGACGGCTGCGGTATCGCCCGATCCCATAGACAGCGCTCGAGGACACTATCGCTGCGTAAACCGAAAATTCGAATCCACGAGGGGCCATGAACCCGGCTAGCAGAGCGCAAAACAATCCGGTGAACAACGCCGTCGGCCTGTCCGCCAATAGCGTTATCAGCAAACTTCCTGTGGCAAACGGAACGGCGAACGCCCATATGCTCGGGTCATTAAAAGGGGCTTTTCCATTTTGAGCAGCGGTGAAATCGGCAAGCAAAAACAACGCTGACATTAGCAGGGTCTGAGCGACGACCACAAACCCAAACAAGGCAAAAGTTTTCTCGGCGGTCAATGCCAGCCGCGGAAGAATTCCGCGTTGCTGGATAAATTTCCACGCGATCCAAAAAAGGCTCGTGATCAGCAACAGCAATCCGCCGAAGCGATTTACGCGACGCTCGTTCGATGTGTAACTGCTTACCGCGGATATCTTGGATAAGGTTTGAGCATCGATCTTATCGCCCTCGCCCACAACCTTTTGTCCGCGTTTCAGTTCAATTTGCTGCGACTTTATCGTATCCGCATTCGATCGACGAGCGGTTTCTGTGGCTACGCTGTCGTACGAGACGCTCGGTTCGATCAGTATCTCGCCGGCCGTAAAAAAAGCGTCCGCTTCCTTTGCCGACAAACTCTTTATCGCAGCCAGACGCGTACGGTATTTTGCACGAGCAACCGAGAGTGAGGTCCAGTTGCTTTCCGGCATCGCAACCGTGGTTTGCACGCCAGGCTTCGAACGGTCAAATACAAAAATATTGTTCTGGAAATATTGCTTTTCCGAATCGTCATAGATATACCCTTCGGATGCCTCACGCAGAGCGCTTTGCACTGATTCGAGTTCATTGCGACTAAACGGACGAGCCGCGAGGACCTTACCAACCTCAATGCCCCCAGCACCGCTCCAATGCGTTTCCGTCTTCGCGTCTGAGTTCGGCGGCTTTTGATCGGAAGTTCCACCGCCGTGCCGCTGCAAACTCTCCCACGATGAAACGAACTGCTGGACCGCCTGCTCCGCTTTATTAGATTCGTATCGAAAGATAGGTCTTATCTCATCTTTTGCGGCTGATTTTCTCCGTTCGGTTGCCTCATCGTCAGAAAAATAGATGTCCGAAGGCGCGATGATCGACTCGCGCGCAATATCGCCTTCCTTATAACCTTGATCGCTGCTCGAACGAGCGAAAGGATTGAAAACCAAAAACGTCGTGATGACGCAAAGCAAGATAAACCCAAGCCAGAATCTCTGATCGCCGGACAGCAACCTAAAAGGCTTCATCACCTCGTCCGATATTTTCTTGCGCCACTTAGTGGTCGGCGGCGTCAGATCCTGAATGCGTTTGCTCATTTCTCAGGCGGCGACTTCAAACTTACCGATACGCATTGCAACTGCCTCGACCAGCGGCCGAAGGGTTTCGCGGCGAATAGCTGAAATTGACACGCATTCCGCAGTCCTGTCAAGCATTATTTGGCGTTGCAGCGTGTCGAGATCGGCCTGATTCAACAGGTCGGTCTTGTTGAAAACGATGATCTGCGGGATGCGGTTTAGCTCTAGGTCGGCCAAGATCTTCTCGACCGACTCGATCTGTTGGGTCACACGCGGATTCGAGGCGTCAACAACGTGCACTATCAGGTCGCTGTCCGAGATCTCCTCGAGCGTTGCGCGGAATGCGGAGACAAGCGGCTGCGGGAGATCTCGAATAAATCCCACAGTGTCGTTGATTATCACTTCTTGCTCGTACGGCAGTCGCAGGCGGCGCGAGGTCGGGTCGAGCGTCGCGAACATTTTCTTTTCGGCGTAAACCTTAGACTGCGTTAGCGCATTTAACAGTGTCGATTTTCCGGCGTTCGTATATCCGAGCAGCGAAATGATCGGCAGATGTTTCTGAACGCGGTTCTTTCGTCTTTCTTGACGCTGCCGGCCGAGATTATCGACTTGTTTTTCGAGCTGGGCGATACGGTCGCGGACCCGTCGGCGATCGGTTTCGAGTTTTGTTTCGCCAGGCCCTCTGCCGCCGATACCGCCGGCAAGGCGTGAGAATGCCGAGTTCTGCCCGATCACAAGTCGCGGGAGTAGATATTTTAATTGTGCGAGCTCGACCTGCAGCTTACCTTCGCGCGACTGAGCACGCTGTGCAAAAATATCGAGTATCAACTGTGGTCGGTCGATGACTTTCAGGTCGGTCGCCTCCGAAAGAACGCGAACCTGCGTCGGCGACAGCTCGGCGTCGAACACGATAATGTCCGTTCCTAACCGCATCGAGCGGATGAGCAGCTCCTCGAGTTTTCCTTTTCCTAAAACCGTTTTCGGATCGATCTTCGGACGTCGCTGAATTACCTTATCGAGCACTACGACATCCGCCGACATTGCCAATTCCTCCAGTTCGGCGAGCGACTCTTCGGCGTCTGCCGCATCGGCCGTGATCACGCTAATCAGGATCGCACGCTCGCGGTTCGTTTGACGGCGCCCAGCTGATTGTCGACCGCGGGCCATTTCGTCCTCGAGCGAATTGATCAGCAGGGTGAAATCGGTGTCGAGCTGCGACGATACGTTAGGCTCGAGGAATTCATACGGCAGCGATTGTCCGTTGCCTTCCAGCTTATCCACGCTCATCGGCATGAGATGCGCGGAATAGACCAGGCCCGGCAGGCCGTTCGATTTGTCCACCTGGACGATTGACATCAGATCAAGCCGTAGCAAAGCGAGATCGGTCAGATCGTCCTGTGTCAATTTTTCCCCAAGCAAATGCGTGTGGACGCATCGCAGCCCGCGAAAGCGATCCGTTGACACGCGAGCACGTCCGAAATCCGGCATGTCGATCTGTTTCGCGTTGCCGACCATCACATATTCGACCTGACCTTTTCGATTGAGCAAAACGCCTATTTGCCGGCCCGTCTCATGCGAGATCTCAGACATCTGCCGTGCTAGTTCCGGTGAAACGATCTCGTCCGACGGAACACGTCGGGTACTGAGACGCTCGATGCGTTTGAGTTGATTGTGCTTAAGGCCGCGTGTAAAACCGGTAACGTTGCTGATAAAAAGAGAACCTCCGATAGGTCTATTATAACAGTTGAAAGAAAGGAAAAGGTTAAAAGCGAAAAACGAAACCCGTACCCTTTCCGATTCCATCTTTTCCCGTTACAATCTCACCGATGCAGACACGGACGCGGAGACAGCGCGAAGTTCTCGACTTTATCGTTCGCTACATCGACAACCATGGCTACGAGCCTTCTTATCAACTGATCGCTCGGTCGCTGGGTTTGCGTTCTAAAGCGGGTATTGCCCGGCATATTCAGTCTCTCGAAGAGCAGGGCCTGCTCGTCCGCCGACGCGAGAACGGGAGCTTTTCGATCGATGTGAAACACGACGAGAATGCGGCCGCAAATACTACTTGCGAGATCCATTGGCTCGACGTGCCGCTATCAAACGAGCCTGAGGAGGACTGGGAGCTGCTCCCGCTGCTCATTCCCAAATTCATGATCGGCAGGCGTTCGGCAGATCGCGTCTTCGCTTACCGGATCACCGACGACGGCATGGCTGCCCACCAGATCTGCGAGAACGACATTGCGCTTGTCGAGGAACGGGTTTTCGCTCGCGACGGCGAGCGAGCCGTTGTCGTCATCGGCAAAAAGCTGTCAATGTTTCGCGAATATCACCGCACCGGCCCCCAAGTCGAACTTCGCCCAGCGAACGAAAACTACAGGTCCGTTTTCGAATCAGCCGACAAAGTTGAAGTAAAAGCCGTTTTCCGCGGACTTTTACGGCCGGTAAAATAACGAAATCGGTGAAGTGCCATGTATTCCCTGGATGATTTTTCAATCCCGCAGTGCAAGGAACTCACCGAATAAAGCCACTGAAATCCCTGTGCCGGTTACCCTGAACGACGCTATCTATATTCGGCATTCTTCGAGCGTATTTTGGACGTCCGTGGATCCGCTGAAATATCAGCAGATTAAAGAAATGCATACCACCAAGAACCAGCAGCACCAGGCCGACCTTGTACGAGAGAGCTTCGATCCCACCTCTCGCAGTTTCGATCTGATAACCGATCTTTAAGGCCAGGCTCACGTACCCGAGGTTGATCAAATAGAATCCGACAACGAGCAGATGATTGACCGAGTCGGCCAGGCTCTCGTCGCCACCGAAAACCTCGATCAGAAAAACGCGGCCATTTTTATGAAGCGTCGTCGCCACCCAGATCGTCAACAGCACGCTGAGCAAAACATAAACCCCGTATGTGATCACAACTATGTCCATATTCCCTCCTAAGGTCTGTAACAATGGTGCGTCGAATTTTCATTTTTGCACCTCTCCTCATTCGGGTTACAAACCCCGTGCCGAAAGCCGCCGGCCGCGCAATCTCGGTAAATGCAGCCTTTCGGTACACCCCGGAATTGCATTTTGCGGATTTCGAACAGGTGCGTTCTGCAGAACGCGAAAAGCATTATGTCGGCATCCCTCAAATCTGAATTGGTCACTTTTGTATTAAGTTGTAATGCATTTTAATACACCTTTTTAGGGTTAAAATCGTTTTCACCCAGTGTTTTATTGCGGTAGCCCGTACTACCGGCCTTTTTCCACTGTTCCACGGTTTTAACGATTTTCTAGAGCGGCCCAGCCTTCGATCGAACATCCCCATCCAAAATCGAAGTGTCCCATGTCCCACTGTCTCAGTGTCTCACACACAAGAAAAGCTTTCTTAAACGCCGCAGGGGCGAGAATGAACAGTAGACTAAGAGCCATCGCCCATTTGAGTTTCAAAGATCAGGACGAAGATAGACGCAACATCCGTATCGTACAGCGTATCAAATGTTACATCTTAAATCAATCCTGCGGTTCACGGGTATGTGAGACGTTTCGCGAATGTGCAATCGGCATTTTGCGGACATTGCCCATATTTGCCCTCTAACGCCTTTTTCGTCATACTTTTCCGAAGCACCATTGGTATGACAAATTCACCTACACCGAACGCTAGTTATAGTTTGACGCTGCGCGTTCGCATTCATAATAAGCCCGGAAAACTCGGCGAGATCACGACCGCGATAGGCAAAGCGGGCGGTGATATCGAGGGTATCGACATCGTCAGCGTGGGCAAGGACTTTCTGATCCGCGACATTACGGTCAATGCCGCCTCCGAAACTCAGGATGAAGAGATCGTGGAATCGATCCGCGATATCGATGGCGTCGATGTCGTCAATGTCAGCGACCGCACATTCCTGATGCACCTCGGCGGCAAGATCGAAGTGACGTCAAAGATGCAGCTAAAGACGCGCTCAGACCTCTCGATGGCCTACACGCCCGGCGTCGCCCGCGTCTGCGAAGCCATCCATAAAGACCCGGAAAAAGTCTTCAATCTAACAATAAAGAAGAACATGGTCGCCGTGATAACCGACGGCACAGCGGTCTTAGGATTGGGCGACATCGGCCCCGCGGCGGCGATGCCCGTGATGGAAGGCAAGTGTCAGTTATTCAAGGAATTTGGCGGAGTCGATGCGTTCCCGATCTGTCTTGATACAAAAGACCCGCACGAGATCATCCAGACGA